>DATKZQ010000199.1:0-102609 GCA_035527895.1 Desulfatiglandales bacterium | reverse complement strand
TATCTCTCCAGCCTCCGGGTTGATTACTATCCCGATACCGGCATCCACATACTGCGGCTGCAAAAAGAACTGCAGGAACTTCCGCAGCTGGGCCTCGTCAGGCTCATCGGTATTGTCCTTATGCGGGGTTACCATCGCCACGTACAGCCTGTCGTATTTGTTTCCATAGTCTACCATTGTCTTATCCTCATCTACTGAACGTTCAGTTTTTTACCAGATCTCCTTAGCTTCTGCCGACGGTTGAACCTCAATAGAACTGGCGACAGACAGTCTTCATCGACACAACCTGCAAGTGCCGAAATAATATCGTAGGACGACTAGCCACAATTGCTGATAAGTTATGAGCTTCATATTGCATCTTCCTTTGTATGACTCTCGCCGCATACGTAGGAGAGACATTGCCAGATCATCAATAATACGGTCGTTTCATTCCGCAACCACGGGGTTACGTAGTTCCCCCAAACCGCTCACGACGATCCGGATCTGGTCGCCTGGCTCAAGAAACACACCACGGGACATCCCACAACCGGCAGGTGTCCCCGTTGCTATTATGTCACCCGGATTCAGGGTCACACGACTGCTGAGATAGGCGATCTGTTCATTAAATTTAAAGATCATTTGCCTGCTGTTTGAATTCTGCTTCAATTCATCATTGACCCACAGCTTGATATCCATATTGTCTGGGTCGGCTATCGCATCCGACGGCGTGATCCATGGGCCCATGGGGGCCGCAGTATCAAAGCATTTCTGACCAATCCAGTCAAATACGAACGGCACGTCGTCGCGTTTGCTCAAATCCCGCGCGGACAAGTCATTCATGATAGTGAATCCGGCGATATGGTCCATTGCCCTGTCCACGGGGACTTTTTTCGCGGCGCGTCCGATCACCATAGCGATTTCCGCTTCCCAATCGACCTTCGATGAATAAGGCGGCAATCGGATTTCCTGATCAGGTCCTATAATCGTGCCCGCCACGGTTTTCAGGAAGAAGAACGGCTCCTTATAGTTCTTCGCTGGTTCCTTCCCGGTCATCTCAATGACGTGGTCGCGGTAGTTCGCACCCGCACAGTAAAGCACGCCGGGATAGAGAACCGGCGCGAGGAGTTTAACCTTCTTCAATGGTTGGCCAAGTGGTCCCCAAAAGTCGATGGGCCCGGCAATGATTTTTGACACCACATTGTCGATTTGGGGATGAGCCAGGTCCCAGGCGTTGAGCACGGAAAAAACCGAACTTGATTGAAAATTACATCTCAGGCCTGCGGCCTCTAGCGCCATTGCTAAATCAAATACGCGGTCCTCGACCAATAATCCCGCCCGGGAAGACCCATCGGGCCTAGCGTAGCTCAACAATCTAAACTTCGACATTTTTCTTCCTTAGGTTCCAAGAATTAAGTCTCTTGCTTTTACGCACCGACAGACAATCCAGTACGTAATTGGAATGCTGGATCGCGCACCGGTCGAGGCTAAGGATTCCCAAATCTTGGCTTACACATTACTAAACTGACCACAACATATCAAAAACCCAGGCGCTGCTAGGAACCCACCATCTCGCAATCCTTATCAAAACCGGCACCCAACCCCACGGGGTTAAGAATCCTCAGCCCACCCAGATCCACCTGCAGCCGCTCATCGCGCACAAATGCCCCTTCCTTCGTACACAGAAGGCTTAGATAGGGACTTGGCAAGATTACTCTTACCACTGTGAGCAGTTTCGATATCGTGTCTAAAGAGCAAGGGGCATATCCACTGCTTGTACACACGTTCATTCCAATACCTCTCGCGAAACAATTCCGTCCGGGCAGTTAAAAAGCTTGCGCGTTTCCAAATATGACTGAATTTGAGTTATTTTCGTTCCTCCGAGTGATGATACTTACCCCATCAGCCCCGGCAGCCAGAGAGCTACTGCAGGGAAGGCAATAATCAACGCCATCGCTACCAAATCACAGCCGAGGAAGGGCAAAGCCGCCCGATAGATGTCTCCCATCGTGGTATCGCGTGGAGCTACGCCTTTCATCACGAAAAGGTTTATGCCAAAGGGTGGCGTTGTCATAGCCATCTCTATGTTGAGCAGAATTAATACTGCGAACCACACCGGGTCAAATCCCAGAACAACAATAGTAGGTACAAATACGGGCAAGGTAATCATCATTATGGCGACCACCTCCATAAAGCCACCCAGGAACAGTATGATAACCTGCATTATGATGACGATAAGTACCGGGGCTACAGGGAGACTCGTTGCAAGTTCAACGAGACCTCGACTCGCGCCAGTAAAGGACAGGATTTGACTAAAGGCCTTTGCTCCGGCTATGATCAGTAATATCATGCCCGAAATCCTAAGGGTGCTAGCGATGGATTTCTCTACTGCCTCCCAATTGAGGCGTCTATAGAGGAAAGCTATAATGAAGACACCGAGGGTGCCGGTAGCTGCTGCCTCAGACGGGGTAGCAACGCCTATAAAGATAACCCCGACAACCAGAAAGAAGATGAATCCTATGGGTAGCACATACTTTACGGTGGCTATGATCTTCTCAGACAAGGGTACTGGGGGCGTCTCATAGGCGGGGGCGATGGAAGGCTGAAGCCAGCACCTACTGACGATATACGTGGCATAGAGGGCAGCCATCACCAGGCCAGGAACAACAATAGAAACCAATATCTTACCAACAGATATTTCACCTATAGCACCCAAAAGGACAGCTAGAGAACTGGGGGGAATCATAATGGCCAATCCCCCGCTGCCCAGAATGGGCCCTAGGCTCATAGCCTTTTTATAGTCCCGCTTCTCCATCTCAGGCACCAGTACCGAACCCAGTAAAGACGTACTGGCTATGCTAGCGCCAGTCAGGGCTGAAAGCAAAGACCCTGAACCCACCGCAAGCAGCGAAATTCTACCGGGCAGACGCCCCAACCATTTATCCACGATGTCTATAATATTCGTGCCTAGCCCTGAGTGAAAGGTTATTTCCCCCATGAGGATAAACAGGGGAACTGGAAGCAGGACAAAGGTGGCTAAAGAGCTATAGATGCTGAGGATAAGTTGCTCCAGGCCTGCTGTGCCACCAAAGAGTATGTATACCCCTACTACATTAATGAGCATGAAGCAGAAGGCAACGGGCATTCCAGTGGCCATCAGGATCACTAGGGCACCAAATACTATCAGGAGTACTAATGGCCATTCCACCGAAGTTCACCTCATAGTCTAGGCTTCGCTTCCTGCAGACCCACGTTTTTTAGCTCGTGACGCTCTCCAGCTTCCCCAGTTGTTATGGGTTCTTCTCGTGAACTGGATAAAAAGTAGGAAACTGCCAATAAAGATAATAGAAATGATAATAGATTTAGGAAGCTCTAGTAGTGTGGGGGTAAAGTAACCGGTTTGGAAAAGTTCCCAGGTGACCTTGGCTCCATACCAGGTAAGGATGAAGCAAACGACGGCACTTATACCAGAAGTGATAACATTAATCATGGACTGAGTTCTTGGATTTAACTGATTGAGCACGATGTCCATTCTTACGTGCTCCTCCAGTTTCAGCACCCAGGCAGCCACCAAAAAGGTAACAAACAGAATAATATACTCGCTGATTTCTATCACCCAGCCTATTGGCCGACCCAGAAAGTACCTCGAGGCAACTGCCCCACTGATGATTAGCATGGCAAAGACGAGGAGAATGCCGGCTAGAATGGTCATAAGGACAATGATGCGATCGAAAAAACTGGTAAGTTTTTTTACTAATCTCATACGAGCTCTGGTCTCCGCCAATTTTCTCCTGTTGCTAAGAATAAGAGGACAAAGGCTATAACTAGAATGGTGCCGCGGAGAGGCTTAAGCCCCCTACCGCAAACGCCTCTCGCACCCCACCCCTAGATACCAAACCGTATCTATAGGTGGGGTGCTTATCGAGAGCTTACCCAAAGTTTTGGTTTTCAGGTCAACGTAAGGGAGTAGACTCAAGCGGGTTGATAAACAACCTCATACCGGCTTACTACTTTGATAACAGCTCTTTTAATCGAGGGGTTTCCTTTGGAAATCGCTTCATTTGATAGTCCCATGTGCCGTTGTAGGTAGTATCAAGGAACCATTTAGCAATATCCGGCGCGAGTTTATAAAACTCTAACCCAGCCTTTTTCGCCTTCTGCCGCGCCGCAGCCCTATCCTCAGCATCCAAGGGGATATAGTCCTTTTCCGCCTGAATCTGGCACTCCATTACCAGCTTTTGCAAATGCCTAGGAAGCTTGTTCCAGCTAGCCAAGTTCATGAAGACCGCCACAGTTGACTGCCAGTACGGATGGTCGACGCAATACTTGGTTACCTCGTGAATACCCATAGAAACATAAGTCGTCTCCGGGACGCCAGCAATCCCATCGACTACACCTCGTTCCATGGCTTGAAAGTATTCTCCCATGCCAATACTAACGTGAACAGCTCCCCATCCTACCACGGCAGCCCTAGAGCCGGTTGCACTCCCTATCCGGATTTTTTTGAAATCCTCGGGTTTCTCAACCTTCTTGTTCAGCCACAAATAGAAATAGTCCTCGTTCGAGAACGTTCCTCGCCCCAGATAGAATAAACCGCCTGCCTTATGGAGTTCGTTGAGGCAATCATAACCTCCCCCTGGCTTCCGCTCTTCCTCTAGCGTTAGCTGTGTAAGCGCAGCTCCGCCAATTCCAGGCGCTATCGGCTCATAAAAGCCAACAGGAGCTATGCCAATGTCGACCACACCCTTCTGTACCGCTTTGCCCAGATCAAAGGGTGGGATTGTCTCCGGTCCGCCACGGTACTTGATGATAAGCTCGCCCTTGGCGCCTTCGTTGATTTTGTCAATAAATAGCCGTTGAACGCCTGAGGCTGGCGGCCTTGTATTGGGTACAAATGCTGCCCAATTAAGCTCTATTGGTCCAGCATAAACTGCCGTGGATGGCACCATTTCTACCACGAGCACAAAGGAGATAAAACCTAATACCATCAATAGTGCTAATTTTTTCATCTGAAACCTCCTCAAAAGATTTTGGTTTACTGTTACTTAGACCTATTTTATTGCGTATCATGACAATTAGGGCCTGTCAAGACTTTAGCCTTCAGCTATACGCTGGATTTAAGAGAAACACTTGGCATGGTCTTTTCGATACAGGACTCACACCCTGCAATGTTATCAGAAACGTACGTTAGGAAAATGTGGCAAAACAGATAAGCTACGTTTCCATCCTGAGGTGAAGATGCACCAGGAGTAAAAGGACAATGATTCGACATCTATATCCCAGCAGCTTCATGCCACATTGAAGTCAGGGCGCGTCTCACCAAGACCGTTACAAGATCGATCTTATAGCGGTTTTTTGGAAGCGGGTGAGCTTCGGCTAAGGATGCCTCTGCGGCCTGTGAAATAAGCCCCTCGGTGAGCTTTCTTCCCTTGAGTATTTCAGCAGGCCTGAAAGCCATGTAGGGAAATGGGGCTATTCCGCCCAGCACAATTCGGATGCCCTCGCAGACCCCATCTGTTATCCGGGCAACCGTGGCTACGCTCGCAAGCGCAAAATCTGTGGAATGCCGTATCCGGCGTTTCAAGAAGGACTGATATGTCTTCCCTTTCTGATTCGGAACTTGAACTCCAGTCAGGAATTCACCGGGCTTGAGAACGGTCTCCGTGAAATCATCTGCCGGAGTGAAAAAGTCCTGTAAGGTCATCTTTTTTTCCCCTTCGGAACTGGCTATGATCACCTCAGCTTCCAATGCGGCAAGGGCCGGGGCTATATCGGAAGGATGTGCCATCACGCATCTCCCATTCTTCATAATCGAGTGATAGTATCGGTGTTCCCCTGCTGCAGCATAGCACTTGGCACCCCCTTTCTTAAAGCAGGGAAAATGCGGGTGTCTGAAATACATGACCGCGGCCTCTGACAGATGTTGCCTCCTAGAGTGCCCATATTCCTGATCTGTGTCGTACCCACGTGCCCGGCTGCCTGGGTCAAGACAGTGAACTTTTCCTTTATAATGTCAGAGGCTTCCAACCGGTTCAGGGTTACGGCAGCACCTATCCTTACGCCTTCGTGCTCATCATAGGTGATCTGGTTCAGCTCGGGGATAGTCTTGGTGTTGACGAGGACACCTGGAATCTTAAGCTCAGGGCCCTCTACCCGGTCCTTCATGAGGCTCAACAGGTCTGTGCCGCCGGCGACCACTCTTGCCTTCCCGCTATATTTATTGAGACAAGCGACAGCATCCCTGACGGTCGCTACATCACGAAGTTCAAAACTCGGTAATTCGTAAAGCAGCACCTAAATCACCTCTTTTCCTTCTCGCGAATCGCGTTGATGATCTTGTCGGGGGTCATCGGCAAATCATTAAGCCAGATACCTGCCGCGTTAAATATGGCATTTCTTATGGCTGCCGGGGTAGGAGCATTTGAACATTCCCCCCCGCCTTTTGCGGAATAGGCGAAGTATGGGTCTTCATCTTCCACGATAAAGGGGTCTATATGGGGCATGTCAAGCGATGTCGGCATTCTGTATTGATGATAGTTACTGTTCAACATCTTTCCGGTCTTGGGGTCGAAAATGCCCTCTTCTGAAAGCGCATAGCCTACACCAAATTCTATACCGCCATAGATCTGAGAGATGCAGAGCTTCGGGTTTATAGCCTTCCCATAATCCTGGCTTGCGGCCACCCTGACAATATTCACTGCACCAGTCTCAACGTCCACCTCCACCTCAACGGCTTGCGCACCAAACGTCGCGAACCGGGGATAATCGGTGGGGGTGGGGGCCCTGCTTCCGCTGCCTCTGATCGGCCTATCGGGGTGTATTTTCCTGCATACGGTCTTAAAGGAAATAGACTTAGATGGATCTGACTTCACGTAGATTTCGCCGTACTTGGATTGAAGCTCTTCAGGCTTCACTTGTAGCATCGGGGCAGCTATTGCAAAGAGCTCTTGTCTCGCCTCGGCGGCAGCCTGCAAAACAGCCGGTCCCATCTCAGGAGTTGCCCTTGATGCGTGACACGAGGGGCCATACCTCGTGTCCTTTGTGTCTCCTCCCATCACCGTTATGTCGTCAGCAAGTACTCCCAGCTCCTCTGCCGCGATCATGGGGAAGATGGTTAGTTGTCCAGCGCCTATGTCAACAACACCAATGAATAAACTGATTGTGCCATCATGCTTTATGACGACATCCGCCTCTGCAGTGTAAGGTGGCAGGCCAACCCCTTGACCCACTACGAAAGTCGCCATGCCAATACCCCGTTTTAACCTGCGTTGGGTATCATTTTGCGAACTCTTTCTCCGGTTCCATCCGATTCCTTGTGCGACAAGGTTCATGCACTCCTCAAGTCTCTTGCTCGAATAGGGAACCTTCTTCTCTTGGTCACCGGTGATGGAAAGGGGCTTGAATTGTCCGCCCGAGACTTCATGATTATCATAACCGTAGGTGGCATAGTTGTTAAACCTGAATTCCAGAGGATCAATGCCCAACTCTTGGGCCAGTCTGTCAATATGCGATTCCAAGGCAAATATAGCGGTCATGTTGTATGGTCCACGTTGAGGCCCGATGATTTGCAGGTTAGTAAACACACCTATTTGCTCAAGATATGCGTTGGGGCACTTATAGAGGTTGGAGGTGTGCCATATGATCTGTCTGGGATAGTAATTAGCCATCCCCGCAGCAACACCCACGTTCACGATTGCCCTTTGGTAAATGGCTGTGAGCGTGCCATCTTTCTTAGCCCCCATCTTGAGGTACATCTTACAGTGCGGCCGGTGAGGGTGGTTTACGAAATCCTCCGCCTTAGTTCTCTCCATCTTCACGGGCCTTCCCGTGACCATCGAAAGTTTCGCTGCGTAGAAGGAGATCCTCTGAGACGAGGCCTTTGATCCGAAACCCCCGCCCAGATACTTCACGATGACCCTGACATTCTCGCGATCGAGGCCCAGCGAATCAGCGAGAACTCTCTTGGAGTTCCATACCCCTTGCGTGGAGTCCCAGACGGTGAGATGTTGGCCGTCCCAATCCGCCACGCACACCCGGGTCTGAATCATCCCGTGATATTGAGCCTGGGTGGTATAGGTGTCTTCTATTATGACGTCCGCCTCCTCAAAACCCTTATTCACGTCGCCACGCTCAATCACGAATTCTTTCCTGTCATAGATATCACGTCCCGGATATTCCTCATCGGCTACGCATGGGGGAGGTGGGCTCTTCAAGGTTTCCTCTGCATCGAGCATAGGGGTAAGAATCTCATATTCCACGTCTATAAGGTCCACGGCCCTTCGCGCGATGCTGATGTCTTCTGCCGCTACTGCTGCGACCTCCTGACCTTCATAGGTGATACACTCTGGAAAGGCGATCTGGGGTATCAGATACCATTTTGTACGCCAGCCCTTGGTGTTTTCTTTAGTTACTATAGCCTTTACTCCCGGTAACGCCTCCGCCTTGCTCGTGTCGATCTTCACGATCCTGGCGCGGGGATAGGGACAACGAAGGATTTTGCCGTAGAGCATGTTGGGGAGTTTGATGTCTCCCGAGTATTTTGCACGCCCCGTGACCTTTTCGACACCGTCTCTCCGATTCAGGGGCTTGCCAACAACGGTGAACTCCCTGTCCAGTGAAGGAGGCACCTTGCCCATGACCAGCAGCTTGCCTTCTGCCATCACTTAACCCTTTCCTTTTGAGCTGGTTTCTCGGACGCGGCTATCGTCGCCTCTATTATGTTGGGGTAGGAACCACACCGGCACAGGTTGCCTTCAATGGCCTTTCTGACTTCATCTTCAGTCGGGCGGGAATTTCTATCCAAAAGAGCTTTAACAGACAGAATCATCCCTGGGGTGCAGTATCCACACTGCAGGGCGTCGTGCTCGACGAAGGCCTCTTGGAGCGGATGAAGTTTCCCCTCGTCTGCCAGTCCCTCGATTGTCAGCACTTCCTTGCCTGCTGCATCAACTGCCAGCACGGTGCAAGAATACACGGGATTTCCATTAAGCAGGACGGTACAGGCCCCGCATTCCGCCCGGTTGCAACCGACCTTGGTCCCGGTCAACTCCAACTCCTCTCGTAAAAACTCGGCTAACGTCATTCGAGGCTCGATATCGATCTCGACCTTCCTTCCATTTATCGTAAGCTCGACGCGCCTTTTTATCTTCACAAGATCTTCTTCGGTAGTCATACCGTTCTCCTCCATACCGGGGTGGTATCATCATGTCCTGAATACATCAAACAGCACATTCTTTATCAAGATTCTATCATGCAGCGATGAAATAAGTCTCATCTACAATCACGTGTGACTCTATTGCCTAAGGCTTTTGGATGCAGCGAGTAACCTTGATCATGAAATGCCTCAACGGCAAGTCTCTGCAAATTAAGAAAGCTCTTGTAGCATATAGCCCTGGTTGTATAACCCTTTATGGGCCACATTGTCAATGAGGAGTTCGTTCGTTTTGTTTAGCAAAATGAAGATACTTGTCTAACTGCCATGCTACATGTCTCCAGTATTGGAAAGGACGTTTTGAGCCTCTCTCACCGACCTGGTAAGCTCAAAAAAGAATTGGATGAAGGGAGGCACCAAGGACTGTGAAGGGTACAGGGGATCAAGGCTCTCGCTCAAACCAGGCCAGTGTCTTAATCAGGTTGCTTCCTTGGTTACGGCTCCATGCTTTTTTAAATAACCTTAGTATCTTCAACCCATGAGGTTCGTGCTGTGCGTTTCTCCGAAAAAAGGTCATCAATAGCAGCCTTAGGAGCAAGAAGGCACGTTTTGCTATGCTATCGTCTCAAAATGAGCCATGTGTTCTATTATGAGACAGTTCATTAGCAGTAGTGTCGTGAATACGACTTTCATGAATTAAGTATTTTTCCCATGATTACCATAAGATCTGCATCATAGAGGAAGTCTGAAGGGGGTGGCACGCCTGTTGCTATTTAAGCTTGAGAAATGCTGCCCTGCCGGCAGAAATCGATAGAAACCGGCTACCGATTAAGGAGGATTATGATGAAGATTGACAAAGAAACACTTCTAAAGCTTTTCACCACAATGCTCAAGATCCGTTTATTTGAGGAGCGAATCGTTGACCTGTATGCACGGGGTCTGGTCCCAGGGCTCGTTCATCTTTATATCGGCGAGGAGGCAATAGCCTCGGGAGTCTGCGCCGGACTGCGGGATGACGACTACATAACCAGCACTCATCGCGGACACGGCCACGTTATGGCTAAGGGAGCTGACCTAAAGCTGATGATGGCAGAGCTGTTCGGTAAGAAAACCGGCTATTGCAAGGGAAAGGGAGGTTCCATGCACATTGCCGACATGGAGTTAGGCATTCTCGGTGCAAACGGAATCGCCGGCGGCGGGCTTCCCATTGCCGTGGGCTCGGGGCTGTCTGCGAAGTTGCGCGGGACAGATCAGGTGACCGCGTGCTTCTTTGGCGACGACGCCTCCAATAATGGAACCTTCCACGAAAGCCTCAACTTGGCGTCACTGTATAAGCTCCCCGTGATCTTTGTCTGTGAGAACAATCTGTATGGAATATCGGTGGGCCAGGAGAAACAACGATTACTTCAGGATATTGCGCTCCGGGCCGCCAACTACGATATGCCCGGCGTCGTGGTGGACGGAAACGATGTCTTGGAGGTATATAATGCAACGATTAAGGCCGTGAAGAGGGGGCGGGCCGGTGAAGGTCCCAGTCTCATAGAGTGCAAAACGTATCGTTGGCGAGGTCATCACGAGGGAGACCCAAACCAGGGTAGGCGGTACCGCACGACTGAAGAGATCGAAAGCTGGAAGAAAAAGGATCCTATTGAGCGGATGGCCGCAAACCTAATCACGGACAAGGTTGTAACCAAGAAAAAGCTAGATGCCCTTAAGAAGCAAGCCATGGAGGAGATTGAGGAGGCTGTGACCTATGCTAACGAGAGCGAGTTTCCCGCCCTCGAGGAAATGTATGAAGACGTGTACGTGCAGGGAGATGAAAGAAGATGAGAGAATTAACGTATGCCCAGGCGATCAATGAGGCTTTGAGACAGTGCATGAAGGAGGATGAGCGGGTGATCCTGCTCGGAGAAGATATTGGGGTATATGGCGGTGTTTTCCAAGTTACCGCAGGGTTGCTGAATGAATTTGGACCTGAACGAGTGATTGATACGCCCATTGCCGAGGCCGGATTCACCGGTGCCTCGGTAGGGGCTGCCCTGACCGGAATGCGACCGGTTGTCGAGATCATGTTCATCGATTTCACTACGGTATGTATGGATATGATCATCAACCAGATGGCAAAGATGCACTACATGTTCGGAGGGAGGGGCAAGGTTCCCATGGTGCTCCGGATCAACATCGGAGCGGGCAGGGGCACAGCCGCCCAACACTCCCAGAGTTTTCATGCCCTTTTCATGCACATTCCGGGATTGTACGTGGCTGTACCGTCAACCCCTTATGACGCAAAGGGTCTGATGATAGAGGCCATTAAGAATGACAACCCGGTCGTCTTCGTAGAACATAAGAAACTCTATGTTGAAAAAGGCGATGTTCCTGAGGAAAGCTATACGATCCCCTTTGGCCAGGCCGAGATCAAACGGGAGGGGAGGGACCTGACTATCGTTGCTACTCATGCAATGGTGCTTCGTTCCTTGAATGCAGCCGAAGAGGCAGCCAAAGAGGGGATCGACGTGGAAATCGTTGACCCAAGAACACTCGTGCCACTGGACAGGGCAACTATCCTCGAGTCGGTCAAGAAGACCGGCAGGCTCCTCGTAGCTGATGAAGGCCACAAGACCTGCGGTGTAGCAGCCGAGATCTCGGCCATGGTGGCTGAGGAGGCGATATACTACCTGAAGGCGCCCGTGGCTCGGGTGTGCTCTCCTGATACTCCGGTTCCTTTCTCGCCGCCTTTAGAGCAGGCCTATATACCCGACGTTAAAGATCTGGTGCCGGCAATCAAACGTTTGATGGAATACGCCTGAGAAAGGAGAATGACCTGTGGCTACTGAAGTTGTTGTCCCCATGCTCGGCATTACCGTGGAGAGGGGTAAGATAGTCGAGTGGTTGAAGAAAGAGGGAGATCCCGTTGAGAAAGGGGAGATCATTTTCATTGTCGAGACTGAAAAGGTGACAACCGAGGTTGAGTCTCCGGCATCGGGAATCCTTGCAAAGATCATGGTTCCTGCTGGTGTGGAGGTGCCGGTGCTCACGCCCGTTGCAGTTATCACAGAACCCGGTGAGGAGGTGCCGGCCCGCTACCTGGCGCCATCTGTGGAAGTCCCACCGGCCGAGATCGAAGCCCCCATAGGTGCTGAGCAGATAGCTGCTGCCGCTTCCCTGCACATGGCCTCAACTCCCCCTGAAGGACCGATTAAGGCAGTGCCTGCCGCGAGAAAGCTGGCACGAGATAAGGGTCTCAACCTGGAAACTTTCTCCGGCACCGGACCGGAGGGAGTGATTCTCCTCCGTGATGTTGAGACTAGATTGAAGGTTGGGGTTGAGCCTTCGGTCAAGGTCTCAACCCTTGCCCGGCGGCTCGCCGAAAAAGAGGCCGTGCCCCTGGAGGGGGTCGCGGGCACCGGTATCCGCGGCAAGATCATGCGAGCCGATGTGGAGCGGGCGGTCGAGGAAGCAGCCGCTCCCCGACTCGGCACGGTTATCCCCATGGACACCATGCGGCAGGTTATTGCACGGCGGATGTCCGAAAGCGCTGTCACCGCGCCGCACATCTACTTCTTCACCGACGTTTGGATGGAGCCACTGCTCAACCTGAGAGAGGACATCCTCCCGGATTTCGAAAGGAAATACGGCACGCGCTTTTCCATCAATGATCTGATCATCAAGGCGGTAGCCCTGAATATCCTGGACTTCCCCCTTCTTAATGCCACCGCCAAGGGTCAGGAGATCCATATCTTGCCCGATGTGAATATCGGGCTTGCCGTTGCCCTCGCCAGCGGTTTGATCGTTCCCGCCATTGCCCATACAGATAAAATTGGCCTTGCCGAGATCGTCCGGCAGCGGACAGACCTGGTCCAGCGCGCTCGGATCGGCAAGCTCTCCATGGATGAGATCGAACGAGGTACCTTCACGGTCTCGAGCCTCGCCCAGTATGACATCACCTCTTTTACCGCCATCTTGAATCCCCCCCAGAGCGGCATTCTGACCATTGGTAAAACAAGGGAGGAGCTTATCCTCGTTGATGGGGCTGTCAAAGGGAAGAAGGTTGTCACCTTCGGTCTTTCGGTAGACCATAGGATCATTGATGGTGCCGTAGCAGCCGATTTTCTTCAGAACCTGAAGTGGAAACTCGAGCGCCCGGCCTTCACGTTCCTTAATCTGTGAGCGGATCGGAGGGAGCGATGTACGATGTGGCAGTTATCGGCGGAGGGCCCGGCGGCTATGTGGCGGCCATACGGGGTGCCCAGCAGGGCCTGAAAGTGCTTTTGGTTGAGAAGGATTCACTTGGCGGGACCTGCTTGAATCGGGGCTGCATACCCACCAAATGCTTTTTCTACGACGGTAAGGTCCTCGAAGCGGCGAAAACATCACAGGTGATAACGGGCGCAGAGACGCTTTCGATCGATCCGAGCAAGATGGTAGCCCGCAAGCGACAGGTGGTCAAATCGCTCGTAGACGGGCTCGAGAAGATTATGGAGAGCTATGGCATCGAGGTGGCTCAAGGCTTCGGTGAGTTGATCGCCCCGGGACACATAAGGGTGCGCCGGGCAAATGGGTTCAGCAAAGAACACCAAGCACGAGCCGTGATCTTGGCGATGGGCTCCAGACCGGCGGTGCCGGGTTTCATTGAAGTAGACGGCCACTATATCCAAACCACGGATGAGGCCCTCGATTCCGACGATATTCCCGGCAGGGTGATTATTGTGGGTGGCGGGGTGATCGGCGTGGAGATGACCGGAATCTACCGGACCCTGGGCAGCGAGGTAACCGTGCTCGAGGTGCTCTCCGATATCCTTACCACCGAGGACGAGGAGATCAGGCGGGCAATGCGCAGGCTTTTCGATCAGCGGGGGGTCAAGACCCATCTCGGGGCCGAGCTTCAGGAGATTGCGATCCGCGGAGATGAAGTCGAGGTGACCTTCCGAGATCGGGGCAATGGCACACAGGGCCTCAGGGCGGACCGGGTCCTGGTAGCCACGGGCCGGGCGCCGGTTTTGGATGGGGTCGATCCGGCTAAGCTCGGTCTGATAACCGACGGGCCTTTCGTGAAGACCAACGAACGGCTTGAGACCAACCTGCCTGGCGTGTATGCGATCGGTGACCTTATCGGTGGAATGATGCTCGCCCACAAGGCCTCGGCAGAGGCCGAGGCTGCCGTGGCCAGCATTCTGGGGGCGAGCAAAGAAGTCAAGCCGGAGCGGATCCCTCGCTGCATCTGGGGTTTTACGGAGATAGGTGCCGTTGGCCTGACCGAGGAAGAGGCTCGGGCCACCGGCCGGCCTGTCAAGGTTGGCAAGTTCCCGTTCATGAACAGCGCGGCGGCTCAGGCCTTGGGAAGCGTGGCCGGTTTTGCCAAGATCATCGGCGACACCGAAACCGGTGAGGTGCTCGGTTTTCATATTATGGGCCCCCATGCCACTGATCTCATCGGTGAGTCGGTTTTGGCTATGAGTACGGAGTCGGTAGTGGAGGAGCTGGCCGAGGCGGTCAGGCCTCACCCGACCCTCAGCGAGACGGTTATGGAGGCTGCCATGGATTGGAGCGGCCTCGCCATTGACTCGCCAAAGAAGCCCTCGTGAACCGATTGATCAGGTTGTTGCGCGGCTGCGGCCTTTTTCAAACCGGATTTTTGACTTGAACGCCTGTGGCGGAGGGTATATAAAATATAGAATATAGTGAAGAGGGCGCAATCCCTCAGGAGGTTGATGATGGAGTACAACAGACCGCATGCAACTGCTACATGGGGAACCATGGCCACTGACTGGGAGGCCGGCGTTGATTTCCCGCGCCTCATTAAGGAGCGATTCGAAAAGGCCCAGGCCTCGGTAAAGGCGACAGGCCTGGGCGCTGTTTTGTGTTTTAATTTTGACAATATCCGTTACATTACCGGAACCCATATCGGCGAGTGGTGCAGGGACAAGATGAACAGGTATGCCCTGTGCCCTTGCGAAGGCGGCTCCTTCCTCTTTGATCCGGCCGTACCGGCTAAACGGATTAGTTCTCCGTGGATGGAAGAGCGCATGGAGATACCCATTAGCACCATGCTCGGTGCCCTTCCTCCGGCCATGAAGGTTGAGGATGGCTTCGCAAAGCAAATCAAGCGCGTGTTAACCGACTACGGTATTGAGAAAGAACCGCTCGGTGTTGACATCATGGAATTGCCCATGCTGCGGGCCTTAGAGAAGGAGGGGATTGAGGTGGTCGACGGCCAGCAGGCCATGCTCGATGCACGGGAGGTAAAGACCGCAGACGAAATCGAGTTGCTCAAACAGGCCGCCGGTATGGTAGATGCAGTGTATGAGGATATCGCGCGGGCCATCCGTCCGGGCACGCGAGAGCATGAACTGGTTGCGCTGGCTAACGACAAGCTATTTCTTCTCGGCGCTGAGAGGGTCGAATGTGTCAATTCCGTCTCTGGCGCGCGGGGCAAGCCTCACTCCCATACCTTTTCCGACCGGATTATCCAGCCCGGTGATATGGTTTTCTTGGACTTGATGCATGCCTTCAACGGTTATCGGACCTGCTACTACCGAACCTTCATTTGCGGTAAGCCGAACAAGTACCAGATTGAAGCCTATGAGACCTGTTCTAGGTGGCTGTCCGATGGGATTGATGTCATCAAGCCCGGGGCGACCACTGCAGATGTAGCCGGGGTTTGGCCGAAAGCGGAGGAGTTCGGGTACCGCAATGAAGATGAGGCCTTCTTGCTCCAGTACGGCCACGGTATCGGTTTGAGTCTCTGGGAGCGGCCTATTCTCTCTCGCCGCTTTTCATTCGATCACCCAACTGAATTCAAGGAGGGCATGACCTTTGCCGTCGAATGCTGGTGCGGGGCGGAGGACGGCTCAGGGGCAGCGCGAGTCGAGGAAGAGATTGTGGTTACCAAGGATGGTTGTGAGATCATAACCAATTATCCCAGTGACCACCTGATCTCGTGTGGCCTCCCGGGCTGTGAGGTATATTAATTCAAAAACACTGATGCTACGAACGCGAGTGGAGATTTCATGGAAAATATCGAGTAGGAAATCTTAGCCTAAGGTATTCATTTTTCTATTCAAACAAAAAGAAGGAGGATATTGCCATGTTTAACGAAGTTATTCTACCAAAAGAATGGGATGTTGAATCGGATATCGTCATTATTGGGGCCGGCACTGCCGGATTGTGTGCTGCCATTGAAGCAAGAAAGGCCGGGGCAAAGGTCGTGGTCCTGGAACAAGCTCCATCGCCCAACGGAAGTCTCTCTGTCTGTGCCGGTAACATTAATTTTGCCGGTAGTCCATTTCAAAAGGCGCAGGGCACGGAGGATTCTCCGGATGGATATTACAAGGATGGTCTGGAGCAGTGCAAGGGCGATCCGGTCATGTGGCGCAAATTTGTGGATAACCATTTGGATACCTACGAATTGATTGTCGGATTGGGATATGAACCTCTTGAGGTATGGATCCTGCCCGGCGCTAGTATAGCACGTGCACACTATTTTGTCGGCGGCGGGCCGCAACTTCTAAAACTCCTTGAAAAGGGAGCCAAGGAGAATGGTGCTGACATCAAATTTAAACACAGGGCCGTTCAGCTGTATGTGGACACAACTAAAAAGAGGGTCGTCGGTGTTAAGGCGGAAAGCGGTGGAAAAACAGTTAACTGTAAGGCAAACAAGGCCGTCATTATCGCTTCGGGCGGTTTCGGCAACAATCCCAAGATGGTCACCGAATTCAGGGGAGAGGAATATGCCAAGCGTTGTCTTCCCACCATGAAAGGCCATACCGGCGAAGGAATAAAAATGGCCATGAGCGTCGGCGTGGCCACAAGCCACATTGGGACCGCGGCAATGCCGTCTATCCCGATGGACGCGGTTACAAAAATCCCTGATGCCATCACGCTGCACCACACCTTATGCGGCTCCATATTCGTCAACATGCAAGGCAAGCGATATGTCAATGAATGCCTGAAGATATTCCCCGATTTGGGTGAATCATCCTTTGCCCAGGAAGGTGAATTCGTATTTACGATATATGATAGTGTCATTCGGGACATGATCCATCTGGTAAACTGGGAGATTTTTAAAGAGTTCCAAGATGACACGATCGAAGGACTGGCAACGCAGCTGGGTATTGAACCGGAAAAGCTGGTCGAAGGGATAAAAGAATATAATGATGATATCGACCAAAACGGATACGACACCAAGTTCGGCAAAAAATTGCTCATGGGTCCCCATAAAATACCGCCAGTCAAGATAGAAAAGCCTCCATTCTATGGCATTAAACTGATGGATTGCTTTACTTCTTACAAGGGTGGCTTGAAAACCAATCCAGAGTCGCAGGCATTAGACTATAGCGGCAATGTTGTTCCCGGATTATATGTCGCCGGAGAATGTCAGGGGGGTCTCTTCAGCGAGGGCTCCTATCTGTGCGGAACCATGATCTGCTACTCGATGACCTTTGGCCGTATCGCCGGCATCAGTGCTGCTGCTGAAAAACCTTAGTTATAACGAACTGGAGCATCAGGATGCCTGTCATGATTGTTGCAGAGGAATGTGAAGGTTGCGGGACATGCATTTCCATGTGTCCCAATAACGCCATCGTTTATGTTGAGAAGGACGATTGCACAATCGCCGAGGTTGTTTCCGAAAACTGTGTCGAGTGCGGAGAATGTATTGAATTTTGTTTGCGGGGAGCGATTAAACAGATTTAGGCAGCAAATCATCATGCTCAGGGAAACAAGAGTCGTCCGCGCTTCCTTCACGCGGTAGCATGCATCTCAAGATCGATCCGGTGCCGGTTGTGGTAAACAACTCTCGGCCATAGAGGGATCAGCGGCTTTTTTAACATTATCCGGTCAGGAGGCGCTCGGTTCGAGGAGCAGATCGTGGTCACCAGTGACAACTGCGAGATTATCACAAATTATCCTCGTAATCATCTTATATCTTGCGGTCTACCGGGCTGTAAAGTATCTTATGAGGACTAATTGAGCAGGGGGAAACTTTTTGAAAAGGTTTACCCATTATCAAAGCAGGAAGAAACACATATTTACAGAAAGGGGGTGAGAAAATTTCCATCTTGAGATCTGGAGCGAAGTCGAAGACCTGAAAAACCGGATTTTAACCTTGCCTCATTCATCTTATGAATCGGGGCAAAAATTACAAAGGGGGTTTGATATGTCTAGTCAAAAGAAAAAACGTCAAGGCGAGGGACTGACCCGGAGGGAGTTTATCAAGAAGACCGGTGCTGCTGGGGCTGCTCTCGGAGCGGCAGCTATGATTCCTTCTTTTGCAACAAAGGCCCTGGCTGCCAAACGAGATCATATTTTGATTGGTCATCCCAATCCCAGCACAGGACCTCTTGCCGGCTTTGGTGAGGCCTCTCCCTGGGCAGATGAGATGGCAATTAAGGCCATAAACGAGCAAGGAGGGATCTTCATTGAAGAGTACGGCAAAAAGGTTCCGATTAAGCTGAAGATGGTTGACACTGAAAGCGATCCCACTAAGGCCGCAGAGCTGACTTCCAAGCTGATTCTCAAGGACAAGGTTGACCTGATGGTCGTCATGCACACGCCGGACACGGTCAACCCGGTGGACGCAATGTGCGAGAGATACAAGATGCCCTGTATTTCTCTGGACGCTCCGGTAGAGGCGTGGCTGACGGGCGGTCCTTACAAGTGGTCTTTTCATGCCTTCTGGCTGGTTGATACGGTGACGGACATCTTTGCCGGCATGTGGAATAAATACGCCGACCAAACGAACAAGGTCGTGGGCGGGTTTTTCCCCAACGATCCCGATGGGCTTGCATGGTCTGCGGTTTTCCACAAAAAACTTCCAGAGCTTGGCTTCAAGTTCATAGATCCCGGCAGATTCCCTTATTTCAATAAAGATTTCACCAGCTTCATAAGTCTTTTCAAGAAAGAGAAGGTAGATATTCTGACCGGTTGTTTGATAGCGCCTGACTGGAGCACGGCCTGGAAGCAGTGCCACCAGCAGGGCCTGATTCCCAAGATGGCTACTATAGCCAAGGCGTGTCTGTTTCCCGCAGATGTGAACGCCCTGGGAGGCAACCTGCCAAACGGTTTGACCACGGAGGTCTGGTGGAGCCCTAATCACCCATTTAAATCATCGCTGACGGGTCAGACGGCAAAAGAGCTCTGTGACCTCTGGACCAAGGAAAAGGGAAGACCGTGGACACAGCCCATAGGTTTCAAGTACGCGGGGTTTGAGATCGCCGCAGATGCCCTTAAGCGAGCCAAGACCCTGGACAAGGACAAGGTCCGGAATGCCATCGCAAGCACTAACATGGACACCATCGTTGGTCACATAAAATACAACGAGAAGAACTACTCTGAGACCCCATTGGTAGGAGGCCAGTGGGTGAAAGGGAAGAAGTGGCCTTGGGAGCTTGAGCTCGTTTACAACAAGCAGAATCCTTACATTAAGAAAACGGCAGAGGTGGTTTTCCCACTCCCTCAATAGCTTCTAGCATACCGAGGAACTATGGCGGAAACACATGGGGGCTTTTGTCATAGTTCCTCTTCTGTTGCCTAGATGCGTACAAGATTTCTTAAAGAAAGACAATGTCTTTTGATGAGTTGAAAAGAGCAAGAGTGTGGCAGATAAACAAAAAATAGGATGGATTGGTCTGGGCAAAATGGGGATGCCCATGTCCAAAAGGCTCATGAAAGCAGGCTATCCCCTCACTGTCTACGATATAGTCGAAGAGAAAAGGGAAGAATTAGCAGACCAAGGAGCTCAGGTTGCAGATTCGGCCAAGGCCGTGGCTGCCGATGCTGATGTGATTATCTCCATGATTTCAGATGACCCCGCCCTGGAGGCGGTCTCTATCGGTCCTGACGGGGCCTTTCAGGCGGCAAAGTCGGGAACCATCTATATCGATATGAGCACCGTGTCCCCGGTGGCATCGGCTCGTGTTGCCGAGGTTGCTGCAAAGAAGGGCATCAAATATCTGCGGGCCCCGGTATCGGGGAGTACCGCCCTCGCTGCTGCGGGTACCCTCACGATTTTTGCGTCCGGCCCCAAGGATGTCTATGATCAGTGCGTGGATATCTTCGGTGTCATGGGCCAAAAGTCCTTTCATGTGGGCACCGGAGAGGAGGCTCGCTATCTGAAGTTGGTGCTTAACATGATGGTGGGGCTCACATCGGCCATGACCGCCGAGGCCCTTACCTTTGGTGAGGGCGGAGGGATAGACTGGAACCAGATGATCGACATCGTCAATAGCAGCGTCGTGGCATCGCCACTGGTTGGGTACAAGGCCCAGATGCTCAAGGATCGGAACTATGCTCCGGCATTCACTGCCGCGCAGATGGCCAAGGACTTCGATATCGCCCTGGACACGGGAAAGGCCAATAACGTGCCCATGCCCATGACATCCCTCGTTCGCCAGTTCCTCGGGACCATGAAGGCACAAGGAAAGGGAGAACTCGATTTCTTCGGTCTCGTCACGTTGCTGGAGGAGATGGCCGGTATCAAGGCGTAGGCCAATAATACTGTGCACTTCAACTTGGGAGGATGAGGATAGGGAAACTGATGCGAGCTGATTTCGGTTAACTCAGCTGAAAGCGGTTTCGACAAGTCCCTTCAGCGGGCTGAACTGAATGAGCGTAATCAAGTTAGTTATACGTCTTGAAGTTCTTTCAGTAAGTTACTCTAGATTGGCTGCTGTCCAGTTGCGCGCCTTGACTTCTGGCTTCATACATCTGGATGACTGGGCAGCAGCAGGGCACAAAAGGGAGTTACCGTTATGTCTGCCGATGCGATGGAGGGAACATGGCACCATGTGGCTATATCCGTCAGGGACTTGGATAGAGCGCTGGAATTCTATCGGGACCTTTTGGGTTTCGAGGTTGACTGGGACAGAGACCACTATAGCGGGGAAGGCCTGTCCAGGGTAGTTGGGCTATCCGATGCGGACGCCCACGTTGTTATGCTCAAAGGTTTTGGAACGCGGCTTGAACTGTTTAAGTACCACACGCCGGCCGGAGACGAATGCGGTCCGAAGCGCCAGTGTGACTTCGGGCTCACCCACTTTGCCCTTACCGTTAAGAACATACACCAGTTCTATGAGCGTCTCTCCGATGCGGGGGTTCGGTTTCACTGCCCTCCCGAGAACCTCCGGCCAGGTGTTTGGGCTACGTATATGAAGGACCCGGAAGGGGTGACCATAGAGCTCGTCCAGTATGATTGATTCACAATCATTCAAAAGAACGGAATCTCTTGCGGTCCGTAGTGATGGCATCGGCGAATTTTCAACCCCTCAAAGCATCAACGGGTAACGGTATCTGTGCAAAGCGAACGGAGGCCCCTGTTTACCTAGACGTCTAACATGCATGCTGCGAGCGCGATAGTATCGCAATTATCTTAAGAAAGGATATGCGACATATGTTCGGTTTTTACAACAGGCTGTTAGAGATTGATATGAACAAGAAATCCTTTGCCATCAATCACATCCCTGACGAAATCTTGCGAGGAACCTTGGGTGGGAAGGGTTTGGCCACCCATCTCCTCATTCAGCATAATCCTCCGCAGGTTGATCCCCTCTCCCCGGACAATCACCTGATCATCGCAACCGGGCCTGTAACTGACACACCGATCTGGGGTTCGTGTCGCCATGGGGTTTTCACGAAATCCCCACAGACAGGCTACTATTCGGAATCCTATTCAGGGGGTACTGCAGCGGAGTATATGGCACGGACAGGCTACGATGCTGTGATGATCAAAGGGGCCTCAATGGACCCGGTGTGGATCGAGGTCAGCGAGGAGGGAGCCTATTTTCATTCAGCCCAAGACCTCTGGGGAACGGAGTCTTATGTGACCGAAGATCGAGTCAAGGCCTTGATCAAAGAGAACCGGCCCGATGCCAAGAACTGCGGTGTCGTGTGCATAGGGCCCGCAGGGGAGAACCGGGTAGCCTTTGCAGTCATCGAAAACGACTATTGGAGGAGTGCTGGCCGCACGGGCGTCGGAGCGGTAATGGGGTCGAAAGGAATCAAGGCCATCGCCTTCCGGGGCAAAAAGAAGAAGGGATTGGCCAACCCTGAACTGGTAAAGACCTTTGCAAAGGAGTTCGCTAAGAAGGCAAAGGACGACAAGGGAGTGCTTAACTATAAGACAATGGGCACGCCCATGATGGTTGATGTCATGAGCGGGGTTGGCAGCTTTCCGACCCGGTACTGGCATAAGGGCCGGGCCGAACACCAACAGAGCATCAATGCGCCAGCCTTACATGAGCGTCTGAATGTTCTCCCCCATGCCTGCCGAAGGTGCTTCATCGCCTGCGGGAGACTAGCTACGGTGAAACAGGGGCGCCATAAGGGGCTCAGGATCGAGGGACCTGAGTACGAAACCATTTACGCCTTGGGAGGGCTCTGCGAGGTAGACAGTATCGAGGAAATAGCTTACCTGAATGACATCTGCGACCGTCTGGGTCTTGATACCATAAGCGCTGGTAATTTGGTGGCGTTCACCATTGAGGCGTCCCGCCAGGGAAAGATCGATTATGATATCGACTACGGCCAGGTAGACAAGATCGCCGGTCTTCTGGAGGACATCGTCTACCGGAGAGGTATTGGGGACACCTTGGCCAAGGGCATCAAGACTGTGGCAAAGGCCTGGGATATGGAAGACCAGGCAATCCATGTCAAGGGAATGGAACCGGCAGGATACGACCCCAGGATACTGAAGGGTATGGGGCTTGCCTATGGAACCTCTGATCGGGGTGCTTGCCATCTCAGGGCCACCTTTTATAAGCCTGAGTTAGCCAATATGATAGACCCGGATCAGATTGAAGGTAAGGCGGAGATGTTCGCAGAATGGGAGGATCGATTGACCATTTTCGATTCACTCATTCTCTGTCGCTTCTACCGAGACCTGTATCAATGGGAAGAACTGGCCATCGTGATTAAGGGTATCACAGGCCTGGAGATGGATAGGGAGCGTATGAGATCCATAGCAGGCGCTATAACCAACAATACGCGGCGGTTCAACATTAGAGAAGGACTGAGTCCAGAAGAAGATCACTTACCAAAGCGCTTTTACACGGAAGCGTTGCCTGAAACCGGTAAAGTGATCACCAGGGGGCAGATGGAGCAACTCCTTGCAGACTACTATAGCGTGCGGGGTTGGGATGAGAAGGGAAGGCTCCGAGATAATGATTGATGAGCTTTTCTTGACAACAGGGGATCGGCAACCGCTCATAGACGCAAAGAAGCCCCTGTAATGTCCATTTGGAGGAGGTAGAAAGCCCTAACGGAGAGATTACCCATGACCGACATCCTGGTGGTAGACCATCTGCAGAAGAACTTCGGCCACCTGGCGGCAGTCAGCCAGCTGTCCTTTGAGGTGAAAGAAGGGGAGATCCTGGGCATCATGGGCCCCAACGGTGCCGGCAAGACCACGGTGTTTAATCTGCTCACCGGGGTCTTTAAGCCAGACGGCGGAACCATCACCTTTCTGGGAAAAGACATCACCGATGAATCCCCGGCCCGGCGCTGTCACCTGGGCATGGGCCGGACCTACCAGATCCCCCATCCCTTTGACAAGCTCACCGTGTACGAGAACCTCTTAGTCGGTGCTATGCACGGCGGGGGCCTGAGCGAGCGCCACGCCCGCAACCAGATCCACGACATCCTGGAGCTGGTCGATATGGTTTCCATGAAGGATACCCTTGCCGGCGGCCTATCCCTTTTAAACCGCAAGAAACTGGAGCTCGGAAGGGCCCTGGCAACCCAGCCGAACCTGATCTTATTGGATGAGGTGGCCGGGGGGCTCACCGAGAAGGAGGGCGAGCAGATCCTCGAGACGGTCAACAAGATCTGGAGCCGGGGGGTCACCATCGTGTGGATCGAGCACATCCTCATGATGATGTCCGAGGGGGTGCACCGGCTGTTGTGCATCGCCGAGGGGGGCTTCTTGCAGTGCGGCGATCCCAAGGAGGTCATGTGCTCACCGGAGGTACTGGAGTGCTACCTCGGGGTGGAGGAGGAGTGATGGCGGAAACGGTTGCCCTTCAGGTCAGCGGGCTGGATGTCCACTACAAGGACTTCCAGGCCCTCTGGGATGTCTCGGTTCAGGTCCAGGAAGGTAACGTGGTCTCGATCATCGGTGCCAACGGTGCCGGCAAATCCACCCTGCTCAATACCACCTCAGGCCTGTTTACCCCCACCAGGGGAACCATCGAGTTTCACGGCAACCGCATCGACGGCCAGCCCCCCCATGAGACCGTGGCCCGGGGCATCTCCCTGGTTCCCGAGGGGAGACGGGTCTTTCCCCGGCTGACCGTCTACGAGAACCTCGTTATCGGCTCCTACACACCACAATCGAGGCCCGGGCGAGAGCGGGCCCTGGCTACCATCTACGAGCTCTTTCCGGTCCTCAAAGACAGGCGTGATCAGATGGCAGACACCCTCAGTGGAGGAGAGCAGCAGATGCTTGCCGTCGGTCGGGCCTTGATGTCAGCGCCGAAACTCATCCTCTGCGATGAGATCTCCCTGGGGCTGGCACCGGTGATTATCGCCGGGATCTATAAGCGACTGAAGCAGATCAACACGGAGGGCATCACCATCGTGCTGGTGGAGCAGGACATCACCCGAAGCCTCAAGGCGGCAGACTATACCTATATCCTGCTGGAGGGCAAGGTGGTCCTGGAGGGGCAACCGGGGGTGTTGACCGAGGAGCGGGTCAAGAAGGCCTATTTCGGCATTTGATCTTAGCCCCCACGCACCGTATGATCACACAGGAGTGGGTATGCAAGATATATTACAACCGATACTGAACGGCATCCTGCTGGGTGGCCTCTATGCCGTGATTGCCATCGGGCTGTCCACCATGTTTGGGATCGTTAAACTGGTGAATCTCGCCCATGGCGACCTCATGATTCTGGGCAGCTTTCTCAGTCTCGTTTTGGCCAGCTCAACAGGGCTCAGCCCTTATTGGACGATTCTGGCTGTGGTACCGATCATGTACTGTGTCGGGTTTTTCGTTCAGGGATTTCTTCTGAACCGGGTGTTGGGGAAAGAGATGGAGCCGCCCCTGCTGGTAGCCTTTGGCCTTTCGATCATTTTGCAGAACCTCCTGCTTTTAGTTTTCACCCCCGATGCCCGAAGCTTGATGAGTAGTCTCACCCTCAAGACTATCCCGGTAACCGGATCTTTGAATATACCGGTTGTCTACCTCGTGGATTTCTTGGCAGGGTTAGCAGTTATCTTTTGTCTCTACTACTTCTTTCAGAAGAGCTATCTTGGCCGTGCTATACGGGCGGCCTCGGATGACGAGGGCGCGGCTCAACTGATGGGCATCAATACAAAGAACATCTATGCCAAGGCCATGGGAATCGCCATGATGACGGCCGGCATTGCAGGTGTACTCATCGGCACCACCTTTACCTTTTACCCGCATACGGGGCCTCAGTATCTTATCGTTGCCTTTGGAGTTATCGTCATCGGTGGCTTTGGCAGCATGAAGGGGTGTTTTGTCGGTGGATTTATTCTGGCTATGGCACAGCTTATGGGTGCCCACTTTCTGGGGCCCGGCTACCAACTGCTCAGTGGCTACGTGGTGTTGTTGGTTGTCCTGGCATTGAGGCCTCAGGGGATATTTGGGACGGTGTAGGTGGTTATGGGAGAGCTAGTCTATAAAGCACGATGGTATGTTTGGGGGTTTTTGGTACTGGCGCTTGCGACTGCCCCTGTCTGGGGCTCCGACTATGTGGTCCTCTTTTGCATGCTCTTTTGCCTCTATTTGGCACTTGGACAGATGTGGAATCTGCTGATCGGCTATTCCGGCCTGCTGTCGCTCGGTCAGCAGGCCTTTATCGGCTTCAGCGGGTACACCGTAGCGGTCGCGACGAACTATTATGGCGTCAACATTTGGCTTAGCGTTGCTATTGGCGGTATTCTATCCGCTTTGCTTGCTTTATTCATGTCCCTGTTCATCTTTCGTATGAAAGGGGTGTACTTCGGCATTGGGACGTGGATTTTTGCCGAGGCGCTGCTGCTCTCGTTTGGGCAGTGGAGATACGTCAAGTATGCACAGGGGCTTTTCATAAAACCAGGACATCCGCCCTCTATTGCGGCCCTCTATTACGGCGCTCTTATCATCGGGGTCGGTGCCGTTGTTCTGGTCTATGGGATTCTGCGCTCAAAGATAGGCCTCGGCCTGATGGCCATGCGAGATGATGAGGCAGTCTCGAGTACCATGGGGGTAGAAGTGTTTCGTTCAAAGCTTTTCTGCTTCTTGATCGCAGCCCTCGTTACAGGACTCACGGCGGGGGTTTTATATACGTTCCAGGTATTTATCCAGCCCTATAAGGCGTTTGCCATTGACTGGACGGTGAAACTGGTCTTTATTGTTGTCATTGGGGGGATTGGCACTATTGAAGGGCCGATTGTAGGGGCCTTCATTTACGTGCTTCTATCGCAGTGGTTGGCCGAATATATCTCAGTGAGCCTACTCATATTGGGGGCGATAGCGATTATGGTCATCCTGGTTGCTCCTAAGGGTATCATGGGGTCCATACAGGAAAGACTCGGCTTTGAAATTCTTTCTCCCCGAAGGAGATAGTCCTCAAAATTCTGAGCTCGAAAACCTAAATCGATGAACTGATTCTAAGCTGCTCTCATTCCAAGTGAGCCGGGATTTTAGAGGTGGACGTGAATAATAAAATGGGGACCCTTACAGGATAAGAATTTCCGAATTTTCTGAAAGGCTCGAAAGATGAAAAAAAGGAGGTGTAAGATGAAAAATGACAAGAAAAAGGGTATGACTCGTCGGGATTTTATGAAGAAGGTGGGATATACAGCGGGTGCAATTGGTATCTCATCTACTTTCCCAAAGCTCCTCAAGCCAGCGCGGGCAGCTTCAAGGGACCACATCCTCGTGGGGCGTCCCCTGCCCATTACCGGTCCTGTGGCAGCGTTTGGCGAATCCTCGCCATGGCTGGACAATAAGGCCTTGGCTGATATCAATAAGGATGGCGGCATCTACATAAAGGAATTCGGGGAAAAATTGCCCCTCAAGGTAAAGATTTTGGACACGGAGAGCGACCCGACAAAGGCAGCTGAACTGGCTTCCAAGCTTATACTCCGAGACAAGATAGACATTATGTATGTCTCTTGCACACCAGCCACGGTGAGTCCGGTTGCAGGTGTTTGCGAAAGGTTCAAGATGCCATCGGTCAGCACCATGATGCCTGTTGAAATGTTTTTGCCGGGAGGGCCGTATCATTGGTGTTTTGATGCTTCCTTTAGCGTAAAGGATTATAATGCTTCCTTCATGGAGGCCTGGGATCAAATTGAGACCAACAAAGTTATTGGCCTTTGCGCCCAGAATGATGCCGATGGAATAGCATGGGCTGAAGGAGCCTATGGCGCGCTTAGAGCTGCAGGTTATAAACTGGTTGACTTGGGTAGGTTTCCCGAGGGGACCAGGGACTATACCACCCAGATAAATGGCTGGAAAAAAGAGAACGTGGAGATCCTATTTGCAAACATGGCGCCACCCGATTTCGCTACGCTGTGGAGACAGTGCTACCGCATGGGATTTATACCAAAGGCCTGCACCGCCGGCAGAGCGGGACTCTTTTCCTCGGCCATAGAGGCCATCGGCGGCGGTTTGGGCCGCGGGGTCACATCGGAGGCCGTGTGGCACTCTGCTTATCCATTCAAGTCATCTCTGACTGGTGAAACTAGTAAGCAATTTAGCGATGCTTACGAGGTGGCGACCGGCAAACAGTGGACTCAACCGATCGGTGGGTGCTATTCCGGTTATGAGATTTTGGCCGACGCCCTGAGGCGGGCTCAAACGCTGGACAAGGAGACAATCCGAAAGGCCCTCGCCGATACCGAACTTGAGACCCTACAAGGCCCCACTAAATTCACCAAAGATAATATTGCCGTCACACCTTCTGGATGCCTTCAATGGGTCAAGGGAAAGAAATACCCCTTTGAAGCGGTGCTTGTCTCTAATGGAAATTACAACAACCTACCCGTGCAGGCAAAGATGGTCTCAATCCGTGAATAACAGGGCTTATCCTGAAATCTAACTCTTGGGACCATATCATTTTCGATTGCGAAAGGAGGTGAACCGCCTAAGACAAAATACCTTGACAGATGATGAAGACACTGATTGTTAATTGTAATCAGATCAGACGTGCAGTGTAATAAATTCCTGAATTAAGACATTGTCTCGAAAGCAGATCGGGAGGTTTATCAGGTTTTGGATAACCACGCCTTTGAGGTGGTTTCTACTGCCTCCGTTATCAAGTCACATCTTCGGTATAAGTTCGTCTCTCTCAAAGGAAAAGAGAAAAAAAATGTCAAAAGAAATAATTCTCTATAATTTAAAGGATACGGTTACGGATGAAGAATATGTAAAATATTGCGCGGAGTTTAAAGGGCCTTTTATGATCAACTTGCCTGCATGTAAGGGTTTCACCCTTGCAAGAATGGTGGGCGGTGTAAAGGGAGATGGCAACGACCCTAATAACCAACCGGTAGAGGTGAAATCACCCTGGAAATTTATTGGTATCATGGATCTGACAAATCTCGAGGATTGGCAGAAGGATTTCGACTCTAAAGCCTTCCAGGAGGATTTTCTAGCAGAATGGTTAACTAAGTGGGCTGGCGATTTTTACATCCTACGTGGTGAAGATGCTTGGGTTGGAAAGGCAAAATAGATTCGAATAAAGTCGTTTTCCGGATACCTTTCAAATGAGAGAATTTTTTTGAATCTTGGCATTGGACAAAACCTGCGTTCAGAGTATCAATGACAGGATGCTCCGCAGGGCAGGGGCTCATTCAAATGTTATTTTAAGAGCCTTTAATGAGGATGATGTAGTTCGCTTCCGCAAAAGGTGGCGCATGCCTGGCGAATCAAGTAAAGGACGTTTGCTTTATAGCACTGAGCAACACCTGTGAGGTCAAAAAGGAGGTAAGAGATGTTTGACGGCGGATATACGGGGAAAATTATGCGAATTAATCTTACCGATAAGACCGCCAGGGAAGAAGAATTGACCCTCGAAGTTGCCAGGGATTATATCGGCGGCGCAGGATTTGGCATTAAGTATCTGTTTGATGAGGTTCCGAAAGGTACTGACCCCTTGGGACCAGAGAACAGACTGATTTTCGCTGTGGGCCCTTTTTCGGGTACTTCCGTGCCCTGTGCCAGCCGGATGGCCGTTACCGGCAAATCTCCCTTGACAAATGCGGTTGGTGTTGCCCTCACCGGAGGGCATTTTCCTGCGGAATTGAAGTTCGCCGGGTATGATGCCTTGATCATTGAGGGCAAGGCCGAAAAGCCCACCTATATCTGGATTAAGAATGGTGAAATTCGTTTTCGTGACGCACGCAGTTTATGGGGTCTAAAAACCACAGACTGCCAGCAGATCATCAAGAACGAGCTAAAGGACCAGAATGTACGGATTGCCTGCATAGGGCCTGCAGGCGAAAACCTGAGCAGAATCGCCTGTATCATTAATGAGATGAGGGCTGCAGGGCGTAAGGGACTTGGTGCGGTGATGGGGTCCAAAAACCTTAAGGCAATAGCAGTACGGGGCACCGGCTCCATTAGCGTGGCTTCGAAAGAAAAATTTAAGACTGCAAGCAGGAAGATGAAAGCAGCGATGAAAGAAAGCGCTGTGCTCTATCCTGAATTCTCAAAAACTGGCACTCCCTCAAATGTGGACAATACTTGTGCCCTGGGGATATTTCCCGCCAAGAACTGGTCAGCTACGGGTGAGTTCACCCCTGTAGAGCAAATCGGGGCGGAGGCCCTTGAGACCCGGAATGTTGGCAGGGAATTTTGCTATGGATGCCCCGTTGGATGCAGCCAGTTAAAACTGGCCCGTACAGAGCCTTACACTGGCATCTTAGCTGAAGGTCCGGAATTTGAGACCATGTACTCCTTTGGTGGACAGACAGGCGTTGACAACATGGATGCCATTATTGCCGCGGACCGGCTCGCCGACGAACTGGGGTTAGACACCATATCGGCAGGGGTAACCATCGGCTTTGCCATGGAGTTGTTTGAGAAGGGAATCCTGGGGACCTCCGACACCGGTGGCCTAAAGCTCAACTTTGGCAACCACCAGGCTATGGTAACCCTGCTCCGGCTGATGGCCTTCCGGGAGGGGATTGGAGACCTCCTTGCCGATGGTGTTAAGGTTGCGGCTGAGAAGATAGGTAAAGGGGCAAACAAATACGCTTTACACGTGAAGGGCCTGGAGCTCCCCGGCTATGATGTCCGCGGTGCCAAGGCCCACGGGTTGAATTATGCCACGGCCTTTACCGGCGCCGACCACAACAGGGGCTACGCCTTTCAGGAAATTTTCGGGATTCCCACTCCCTATCCAGTGGACAGGTTCGCCACGGAAGGCAAAGGTAAACTTACCAAGTGGAACCAGGATGTACGGACGGCTACAGCCGACTGTCCTACCATGTGTGTCTTTCTTCTGGACATGGCCGTTGCCCATTTTGCTACCCAAAATACAGCGGCTTTAATGGAGGCTGTTACAGGGCTTAGCTACACACCCGAGGAGATCGAAAAGGTTGGTGAGCGGATAAATAATTTGGCCAGGGCCTTTAATGTTCGAGAAGGGTTTAGCAGGGCAGACGATACATTGCCAGAGAGACTGATGAAGGAGCCTTTGCGGAGCGGCGCCTCCAAAGGTCATTTCATCAGCATAGACGATCTCAAACAGATGCTGGACGAATACTACACGGTTAGGGGCTGGGATCTTGATTCCGGTATTCCCACCCGAGAAAAACTTGAGGAGCTCGGCCTTGGGTATGTGTCTGACCAGTTAGGGTTATAGATAGTGAGGACTCACCGTGATCAGGGTCAGGATTGGCAGTATCTCAGCATGAAAAAACCGTCGGCCAGAGGGAGATCGAGGTTTCCCCTTCCACTGGGAAGCACTCGGGAGGCGTTACTTTCCTGGATGGTCGATACCTGGGGGAAAATTTCCTCATATCTATTCTAACTTGTAAAACCACGTCCTTTGGGCGAGGATTGTTTGCTTTACCGGGGTAGTGCCATCCCTCTTCCGCATATCCGATTAATGATCAACGGTCAGGACATAGGGCTCCTCGATGGTATAGAGACGGTACTCCAGGATGGAGATAAGACCCTCATGCTTCCCCCTATGGCCGAATTGTTGAAAAGTGGTTATTAGGGTGGCACAAAATAGTCTGCATCTAATTATTGGAGAGAATCAAATTACTTCACAATTTCCCAGTAACCGCAGACAACATCAAGGGCTTGATGTTGAACGAGTATTTTCAGGGAAATCCTCATCATCAAGGGGTGTGTCTAATGCAAAGCAATAAAGGTTCAATGCCTTTAGCGGGCCAGGAACCAAAGGGATTTATGAGGCCCGGAAAATTCGCCACCTTAGGAGCAAGACCGGAACCAATTGAAATAGATCTGCACAGGACGGCTGTGATTGTGGTTGATATGCAGAATGCGTTCGTGAGCAAGGATGGAATGTTCGATACCTTTGGGTGGGACATATCTGCTGCCAGAGGTGTGATCGAGAATAATACAAAAATCATCGATACAGCACGAGAAGCAGGCTGTAAGATTGTATTTCTAAAAATGAGTTACGAACCTGATTACTCCAATAGTGGGGGCCCCGAATCTCCAAATTGGCATAAAGAATTAGGTCTCGTGATGATGAGAAGTAATCCCAGATATTGGGGAAAGTTTGTTACCAAAGGATCTTGGGACGAAGAGATTTGTAAAGAGTTGGAAATACAGCCTGGGGACATACTAGTCAGGAAACAACGATATAGCGGTTTTGCTGGAACGAATCTTGATGTTATATTGAAAACCTATAACATAAAATATTGCATCTATACCGGTGTTGCAACGAATGTTTGCGTTGAATCAACTCTAAGAGACGGGTTTTTTTTGGATTATTGGCCAATCATTGTATCAGATGCGGTTAACAATGCTGGCCCGCCAATAACGCAAGAAGCTACACTCTGGAATGTTGAGACACTTTTGGGGTGGGTTATCACAACTGATGAATTTTTGAGGGCTGTTTCGGGAAATGACAGTTTCTGACTTTTCTGCTCAACTTTTTTATCCAGAGTCAAGAGTGGCGGATGTTTAGTTTTTGACGAAATTTGTGTTTGACTAGTTATAGTCTATAGTTACAGACAAGAGTGTTCGGGAGTGCACCATGTAAGGAACAGAACGGGGGACCATAATCGATAAAATGAGGAGGAAAACCATGATACTGGAGGATGTAAATGAACTTTTGAAACCAGGGTATTTGCCAACAGAGACCGGCTACATGCGTCTACCAAACAACCAAATATATATAGCCGTTCTAACCCGGATGCCCAAGTGCGCTGGAAAAATGGTCGACTGGTGGTTTGGATATGCCGGGGATACGGAAAAATACAAAATGTGGCATCCTAAAGACCACATAATCGGAGACTGGGACGAGCACTGGAGACCTGGTCACTATATTGGTGCAAGCCATCTCGTCCACGAATACGTGGGTGGAGAGCTTGTCAAATTAAAAATTACATTCCGGGAACCGTCTGATTTTTTCGACACATCACGGTTCGAAGAGGCCAAGGTTGGAGCTGCTGTCTGTGGAGATGTCGGATTGCTTGAAGAGGACAAACAATTGGGCTACCTGATCCATTTTGTCCGCGATACCGATTTTGGCTGTGAAATGCGGAGCCGATTCTGGCTTTTCGATGCCCCCGAGGAGTTCGGTAGAGCGCTCATGCAACATTGCATTGAAGAAATGGGCACTCTTGCCGATCTGCTGCCCGAGTTATACGCTAAAGAGACAATCGGCCGATAGCTCTTGGGGCAGAACTTTGAGAGGGCCATGATCATCCTGTAGCTTTCTAATGAAGAATCGACACTCCAGCCTTCCCTGCCACTAAACAAGGGCGTGGAATTGCCGCCCGGTAATCGTCTAAGGTGGAGTCTCGCATATTGGCTGGCAGGTGGAGAGTAGCTTTGCCTTCTTAGTAAAAATATTCCTATAGCATATGGAAGGCGTTTGGCCAAAAATGTATGAATACTGGTTCCATGTAAGTTCCTTTTGCCAAGCATTGGCGGAGAAGATCTCAAACAAGGGCTGGACGAATAGTATGCGGTTAGGGGCTGGGATGTCATTTCCGGCATTCCCACCGGAGATGAACTTATGGAGTTCGGCCTTGGAAATGCATCTGACCGGTTTTAGGCGTTTAGAGAGTAAGGTCTCGCGGTGATTGGGGTCAAGATTCACACAACCCCGGTATTAAAAAAAATCGTCGGTCAGAGAGAGCTTGAGGTTTCCCTTCCACAGGGAAGCACTCTGGAGGCGCTACTTTCCTGGATGGTCGATACCTGGGGAGAAAAAATTGCCTTCTATTTGTTTCACCCGGGTAGTGCCAGCCCTCTTCCGCATGTCCGATTAATGATCAACGGTCAGGACATTGGGTTCCTCGATGGTATGGAGACGGTACTCCAGGATGGAGATGAGATCCTTATAATTGCGCTTGTGGGTGGCGGGTAGACAGGGTTTAGGCCTCCGGCGGATAGGGCGTGGAGGCCTGGTATGGGATCTGACGGGATGAGGTTTCGGCAGAAGGCGGTTGAATAAGGATAAGGATTGTTTCCAGAATGCTAAGTGGATCGGGCAAAGGGTTTTGGGCCGCTAAGGGCGGTTATTTTGAAGAAATCTGAAGCGGGAGGAAAAATACGATGATCATCGATATATTTAGTCACCTCATATCGGAATCGGTGGGCACGGTGATGGAGAAGGCCAAATACTACGGAGAAGGCAAGGAATTCCCGTATCCTACGGAAAATGCAGATCCCGAAGTTCGACTGGCGCTCATGGAAAAGTACGGGATTGATGTACAGGCACTTTGCCAAACAACGCCCGTCCTTCTTGGCCTCACTGATGAAGATGCCACTGAGGTATGCCGGTTATCTAATCAAGACAACTACGCCCTGTGCAAGGCATACCCCGACAAGTTCGTGAACATCTGTATCTTTCATCTTGTGGATATGAAGAGCACCATGGAGGAGCTTGAACGGTGTCTCAATGAACTGGACTGCCGTGGCGTCACCATCTCAACGAGTCAAAACGGAAAGGGACTGGATTCTGCCGAGTTCTTTCCCTTCTATGAGAAAGTGGTCGAGCACGACCTGCCAATACTCCTGCATGGCACGCACTGGGAGTGCTCCCCCTTGATGGATATGGAGAATGCCTGGCGATTCCTGCACGTGTTCGGGTGGGACTACGATAGCACCCAGGCGGTTTGGAGGCTTATTTTCGGAGGGGTCATCGATCGGTTCCCCACCATGAAGCTCGTGACCCACCATCTGGGGAACTATATCCCGTTCTTTGTGCGGAGAATCGAGCAGAATTTCAACAATTTCCTGAGCGATAAGCTGCCGAGGCACATTTCTGAATATTGGGGCAATATCTACGGAGATACTGCTGTGGATGGAACGTTGGGCGCCTTTCCCTGCGGGTATGCGTTTTTTGGTGCCGATCGGATGGTTTATGGCTCGGACTATCCATTTGGAGCGGAGGCCGGCGAGGATTTCATTAGGGAGAATCTTGCCGGTGTCAAGTCGATGTATATCCCCCCGGAGGAGAAAGAGAAGATTTTAGGTGAAAATGCCAAGAGGCTTTTGAAGATCCGTTGAGCCACGGTAAGGCTTGGTAAACAAACAACAAGGCTTGGGAGACCTTAAGCTTGTAACCCTTAACAAAAGGAGGAAACGAGATGAGAAGAAAAGGTTATGTTGCGGCATTGCTGGTTGCCGGTGCTGTGTGTGTGACGCTGGCATTTTCGGGATCGGCATTCGCTTACAGTAAGGAAGACCCCATGATCCTGAAGTGTGGGATTGACAATCCCCCGGGGGACATGAAGGCTAGGGCAATCAAGCGCCTGGGAGACATGGTTGGAGAGAGAACCAATGGAAGGATCGAGTTTAAGTATTTCTACGGTGGATCCCTTATCACAAAACCTCAATATGTCGATGCCGTTGCCAGGGGAATTGCCGATATCTCCACCGGCCCCGTATCCTTTGTAACCGGCAAGATTCCTGAGCTCAGCATCTTCGAGATCTATGGAGCGTATGAGATCAACAGGTTCTTGGAGATGCAAGAGACCGTCGAGCCACTTTTGACCAAGCTCTTTGAGGGAAAGGGTGTCCACCATGTTGTAATCCAGCTACCCGGCAGCACTATTTTCCCTCACAAAACCAAATTCCTGAAGCGGCCGGAGGACTGGAAGGGGCAAAAGATGCGACTCGCCGGTCGCTGGCAATCGACATTAGCGAAAATGTGGGGGGCGAGCCCCGTGTTCATGCCGCCGAGCGAAGTGTATCTTGCCCTTCAGAGGGGCGTTATCGATGGGTACATGCTGATCTACGATATTGTTTACGGCCTGAAGCTCTATGAGGTTGGCCCCTATATAATGGATTCGGGCTTTAGCAACAACATAGAAAATGTGACAATGAATCTCAAAAAATGGAATGCCATGACCAAGGCCGATCAGGAGATATTTACTGCAGCCGTGCAGGAAATAAAGCCATGGATCTTCCACGAAACCCTGAAGTACTATGAAAACATAAAGAAGGACATGGTCTCTAAGGGAGCAAAGATCTATCAGCTGACTCCCGAGGAGAAGAGCCGCTATTTAAAGGATACATATTCATTATATCCTGAAGTAAGAAAAGTATCCGGTGAGATCGGCAGTCAATTCATGGATATTTTGGGGGATTTTAGAGACAGATAAGCCCACGCTCTGGAGGAGCCAGAGATAGGTTCCCTCCAGAGAAAGAACCAAGCAAAACCAGAAAACAAGGATAGACAGAGGCGTTGTTCTAGATTCAGATCCAGGAAGCGCGATACTTTTTGTACGCGCGATTTCGGGCGCTATTTCCGTGCCTGCAATTTCCTGAGCGTGCTTCAGGTTCAGTGAATGAGGATGTAAGGAGGAACTATACATGAAGAAAATTGATTTTGAGGCCCATTTTGTAACGGATGAATGGGTGACCATGATGTTTGAAAACAAGGGATATCCTCGTTACGTGAGGGATGAAAAAACAGCGCAATGCCGCGTTCAGTGGTCTCCTGATGATGTGGAACCCATTGGGGATATCCTCCTCAATAAGCTGCTTGACCTGGGGGAAGGCAGGTTGAAGGTCATGGATGATAACGGGGTTGATCTGCAGGTGCTCTCTCTGACCATCCCCGGCGTTGAACTGATGGATGCTTCGACCGGTACAGCTCTCGCGAGGAACGTCAATGATGCCCTTGCTGATGTGGTCAGAAAATATCCTGATAGGTTTCTGGGATTTGCGGCCCTTGCGCCTCAGAGCCCGGAGGAGGCTGCTGATGAGCTAGAGAGGGCTGTAAAGGAGCTTGATCTCAAAGGCTGGAAGACCCATTCCAATTACGGCGAGAACTACCTGGATGAAAAGAGATACTGGCCCATATTTGAGAGGGCTGAGAAACTCAATGTGCCGGTCTATCTTCATCCCTCCTTCCCTGCCATCCCACAACTAAAAACAGATTACGGCTGGGCTCTATCCGGCGCACCCTTTGGATTCGGAGTTGAAACGGCCATTTGCATGATGCGTCTTGTCCTGAGCGGTGTATTTGACAGGTATCCGGGATTAAAGGTCATTCTTGGACATCTTGGTGATGGTTTACCTTTTCTTCTTGCAAGAATGGACTACCCCTATGTCATACCCTGGTTCGATCCCAATGCCAGGCCCAAGCTTAATAAAAAACCCAGCGACTATTTCAAGAACAATGTGTTCGTTACGACCAGCGGAAACTACTACGAGCCTGCCTTTATGTGTACATATGAGGCAATGGGCATAGAGAGAATCCTTCTCGGCACAGACTACCCCTATGAGGATCCGAATGAATGCATTCGATTTCTGGAGGGGTTATCCATACCAAAGGAGGAGAAGGATAAGATCTATTATGGGAATGCAGACCAACTAGGCATCCATGTGTAGCGGGAGCAACTGAGATGAAAAAGATTGATTTTGAAGCCCATTTCGTAACCGAAGAATGGGTTGACGCGCTTTATCGGAACAAAGGTTACCCTAGGCTTGTTGAGGATAAAGCGGCAAAGACCCGCAGAATGTATTTTACCGCTGATGTGAGTGAGCCCTTTACCGATGTTCTTTTAGGCGGACTTCTCGATGTGGGGGAAAAGCGGCTGAAAAACATGGATGCCGCGGGCGTTGCTGTTCAGATACTCACCCTGACCGCCCCGGGTTTTGAGCATCTGGACCCCGAAATAGGTGAAGCCTTGGCCAAAAGTTCAAATGATTCACTGGCTGGGATCATTCAGAAACATCCCGACAGGTTCACCGGCTATGCCGCTCTTGCGCCCAAAAAACCCCAAGAGGGTGCCCGTGAGCTCGAACGCGCCGTCAAGGAACTTGGTCTCAGAGGTTGGAAGACCCATTCAAATTATGGAGATTCCTATCTGGATGAAAAGACCTATTGGCCCATCCTTGCAAAGGCCGAGGAGCTTGACGTGCCAATTTATCTGCATCCGACCATTCCGAGCTTCCAGCAGATGAGGACATACGGGTTCGCCCTGGCAGGGGCTCCCTTTGGATTCGGCGTCGAAACGGCCATGACCATGATGCGACTGGTGCTCAGCGGTGTCTTTGACGCATTTCCGAATTTGAAGGTCATTCTGGGGCATCTTGGTGAGGGGTTGCCCTTTATTTTGCAGCGCATTGACTTCCCCTATGTCAGGCCTCATTTCAAGGCCGATCCGGGGGCTCTGCCGCAGCTTAAGAAAAGGCCGAGCGAGTATCTGAAAAACAACGTATTTGTGACTACCAGCGGAAACTATTTTGAGCCAGCCTTTATGTGCACCTATCAGGCGTTGGGCATCGATAGAATCCTGCTGGGTACAGACTATCCCTATGAGGACGCGGAGGAATGCATGGAATTCTTGAAAGGCTTGCCCATATCTCAGGGGGATAAAGACAAAGTCTATTCTCTGAACGCAGTCCAGATTGGTATCGAGGTTTAGGCTTTTTGCAATAGTCACGAAACAATGAGCGAATGGCGTGTATGGTCGGGGGGGGGTCGCGATAGACCCCTTGTCCCCGATTATCAGAAATCTAGTAGGCAGGGCTGATAATGAGAACAAGCAACCTTTCCTCCGTGTACGATAAGATCAAGAAGCTAAACGTTATATGTGCGACGTTATCAGGTTTAGTCCTCCTATTCGTAACCTTTTCTATCTTCGTGGACGTAATCCTCAGGTATTTCTTTAATAGGCCGAGCATCTGGGTTACGGAGATAACAACATATCTTTTTCTCTACATTATCTTCCTGGGGACCGCCTATGCCTTACAAGAAGGGATGCATATTCGGGTTACCTTCCTGGTGGATCGATTCAATGACAAATCAATCCGTATTATTAACCTTGCCACTGCCATATTTGCCATGATCTTCAGCTTCGTGCTCCTCTGGGAGACCTCGGAGATGACCTGGTATGCCTTCAAGGAGAAGTGGACATCACCCACCATGCTTAACGCGCCCTATGCATACATCTATGTTGTCATGGTGTTCGGGTCTTTTTTACTGGTCGTTACGTTCCTGTGCGATGCTGCCCTGAAGTTTAGAGATGTAACCCCGGAGAAAGAGACAGAAAAGGGATAAGTCAGCTATGAGCATTGGTTTCATCTCAATTATCCTGATTATTGTCTTGATAATCCTGCTGGGTCTTGGAACGCCCATATCATTCTGTTTGGGATTTCTGGGAGCTGCCGGCATACTGGCCCTTTTGGATATTGGTACGCTCTACCAGATCGCCGAGGTTGCGGCAACCACCGGCACAAATCTCTTTATGATAACATTGCCGCTGTTTATCCTCATGGCTGAGGTAGTGTCATTCTCAGGTGTCGGTGATGATATTTATACGGCAGCCCATAACTGGCTCAGTTGGCTGCCCGGGGGATTGGCCATTAGCAGCATTGCCACGTGCACCGGTTTTGCTGCAATTAGCGGCTCAAGTCCGGCGACGGCAGCAACGGTAGGCCTGGTGGCTATTCCGGAGATGATAAAGCGGGGCTATAATAGAAAATTGGCGGTAGGGTCAATTGCCGTAGGCGGCACCCTGGGTATTCTGATACCTCCCAGCATTACCATGATTATCTACGGTGTTATTACCGAGGTATCTATCGGAAAGCTTTTCATTGCCGGGGTCATTCCGGGCATCATCCTGGCGCTGATCTTATCCCTTGCCGTTGCGATTGCCGTGAAAATACGACCTCAGCTGGCGCCCAGAACAAAAGGCGTAAGCTGGGGGCAAAGGTTTTCCTCTCTCAAACGGGTATGGGCCTTTGTCATTCTGGCCATAAGCATAATAGGGACCATCTATGCCGGTATTGCAACACCAACCGAATCGGCTGCCATTGGTGCAACCCTTGCTATTGTAATTGCCCTGTTTTATCGACGGCTCACCATAAAGGCCATACACGGTGCCTTGCTGCGCACCGTTGCGGTGACTGCCATGATCATGTTTCTGGTCATTGGTGGGAATGTTTTGGCCTTTTTGCTGTCAAGTCTGACCATACCGCAATACATTACAGAGGCAATTGCCTCATGGAACGTATCAAAATGGGCCGTCATGATCATGGTCAACCTTATCCTGTTGGGAATGGGGTGCCTGCTCGACCCGATGGCCATTATGGTCATCTCCCTTCCGATCATTTTCCCGATTGTAACCCAGCTCGGGTTTGATCCGGTATGGTTTGGAATCGTGGTCACTATCAATGTGGAAATGGGGATGATTACCCCTCCTGTTGGCCTGAATTTGTTCATACTTAAGGGGACTGTCAAAGGCATTACCATGAAGGATATTGTTGGCGGGTCCCTGCCTTTTCTTTTCTTGCTTATGCTTGGCCTGGCATTGATAATGCTTTTTCCTTCTCTGGCAACGTGGTTGCCCGGCAGGATGGGTTTTTAAGGTCTCTAATTTTCGCATATTGGTGAAGTGATGACGAGAGATACTGGCCGATATTCGAAATGGCTGAGAGGCTCGATGTGCTCATATACCTTCACCTCACGTGGCCATCGCCGTCTATGCTGAAGCCATGCGCGGACTATAGTTTTCCGTTGGCCGGGCCGCGCTTGGGCGTTGGTGATGAGACATGCCTGCACGCAATGCCCCCGATCTATAACGGTCTGTTCAACAGGTATCTGGGCTTGAAGTTTGTGCTTGTTCACCTCGGAGAAGGGTTGCCTTTCTGGCTCTATCAAAGAGAGTAATCAATAAGGAAGTATGCGACAACTGCCGGGTATGTTACGGCATTTGCCCCGGCGATATCTTCGGTATCGGTAAGGACAAAGAGGTTTTCGTAGCCTATCCGGAGGAATGCTGGCTCTGTGGGGCCTGCCTGAAAGACTGTCCGGAGGGAGCCAGCACCTTGGAGCTCTGGTGGAAGGTGGCCGTGGGATAAAGGCTGGCGGTTGCCATTTGCGAGTGGGGGGCTGCAAAGGCGTTGGTGGCGAAACAGTACGGTGGTTTCGCTCCGATTGCACCGACAAGGTAAGATCTTTTTGTCGTCCCTGCAACTGCGGTACCGCTTGCCCTCAAAGGCATGGGAATACAAGGCCGCCGGGGTGCTTTCTGGATTGACATCTGGAAAGGGATAGTTATTTTGAAATCAGTTAATTGTAATAATTCTTAGCTCTTTTTCGTCTAGGAACATAGACCCAAGAATATTCTACTTCCTCCCGCCCTCCACCTTTCATCTCCAATGAGACCATCAGTGGAAATGGTGCAAGGGGAGAGGGAGGATGTGGCTCTACATGTGCATAGGAGGATGCGATTGATGCTCAAAAGGTTTATTGAACATGTGCGCAAATCTAAAAAACGTGAGGCAAAACAGAATATGTTCGAGCTCTCACCATACCAGTGGAAGCCCGTTGATCCTGAAGAAGAAGGAAAACGGCAAGTCCTGTATGGATTGTGCCGAGCGTGTATGCAAGGTGACTGTGCGACTTTAGTGTATCTGGAAGATGGAATCGTAGTCAAGACAGAAGGAAATCCGGAAGCCCCTCCCAATTATGGGAGCCTTTGTCCACGGGGTAAATCGGAACTCATGGGTATGTACAACCCGTACCGCATAAAGACCCCCATGGTCCGTACGAATCCCGAGAAGGGTTTGGATGTCGATCCTATGTGGAAGGAAGTAACCTGGGATGAGGCCCTGGATATAGTGGCTGAGCGTTTGAGAAAGGTGAGGGAGAAAGACCAGAGAGGCCTGGTAATATGCGAAGGGTGGGGCGAGAGAGATACGATGCTGAGACTGCCTTTTGGACAGGCCTTTGGGACACCCAATGAAATAGGCTCTCATGGGGCACTCTGTACGGTTCACTATCCGTCAGGACTGGTCCATGCCGGTTATCCGGTTGCTATTGTAGATTTGGAGTATTGCCAATATCACATCACCTTAGGCCGTTCACTCGGCCCTAACTTTGCAACCGCACCGGGAACGCGCAAGTTTGCCAGGGCAATGGAGCGTGGAATGAAGTTGGTTGTCGTAGACCCCCGTGGTTCGTATGAGGCCTCGAAGGGGGAATGGGTTCCCATCCGTCCCGGCTCAGACCTGGCATTTTTGCTTGCCATGGCCCATGTCATGCTCTCCGATATCAAAGAGTATGATATGTGGTTTCTCAAGAATCGCACAAACGCGCCCTATCTGATTGCGCCTGATGGTGATTATTGCAGAGATCAAGAGACGGGGAAGCCACTCATGTGGGACCCAGAGGAGAACAAGGCCAAATCGTTCGATGCCCGGTTCAAGGACATCGCCCTCACCGGCACCTTCACGGTAGATGGCGTCGAATGCCGGACTGGTTTTGACGTGGTTCGAGAAGAGTTCACCACGTACACTCCGGAATGGGCAGAGGAAATCTGCACGGTGCCTGCTGGAACGATTAGGCGGATTGCACGGGAGTTTGTCGCACACGCGCGGATTGGGAGCACCATTGAAATCGATGGGTTCACGTTTCCCTTCCGGCCCGTGTCCCTGAACACCGAGCGAAATGTGACAAACCGGAGGGGTGGAACCTATGCTGATCTTACCGGCAAGATTATCAACATGCTGGTCGGCAACATCGAGGTACCAGGCGGGTGTCTGAGTTGCAGCTTCAGAGGCCCGATCATGGGACCTGATGAGGACGGAACCGTGAAGCCTGCCTATGAGGCGATTCCGAAGCCCTTCAAATTTCCCCCTGATCATATCGGCTTGGCGGAGTTCTATCCGCACCAGCATACGGCTCCCCATATTGCCATCAAGTCGATTCTGGACCCCGAAAAATACTATCTTGACTACCGTATCGAGGCCTATATCTCGGTTGGGGGCAATCCCATTAAAATGAATGCTCAACCCCACGCATACGTTGAGGGCTTTAAGAAGATACCGTTTGTGGTATCCATTGCCCTGCATATGGATGAGCCTGCCATTCTCTCGGATGTGCTCCTGCCTGAGCACAGCGCCCTGGAGCGATTCCGTGTTGCTGCCTTTTACCCGCAACATCAATCCATCGATGACGAGGTAAATGGGCTCAAAATGATTCAGCTACGGGAACCGGTCCCGCCGATTTTCAATACCAAACACGTTGACGAAATCTTCGCGGAACTGGCGGAGCGTCTGGGTATCCTGTGTGGCGAGGGTGGGCTGTATGATCACCTGAATAACAACATCGATTGGGTTGATAAGTCCGATGGGTTGAACATGAATGGGGAATATAAGCTCGATATCAACAGGAAATACACCCTGGAAGAGATCGTCGACAGACAGATCAGGGGCTGGCCCTACAGTGGCGGTAAAGGCTTGAAAGATCTCAAGGAGAAAGGATACATAGCCTATTGGAAACCGCGGAAAGAGTTTTACAACTATTATTATTTCCCCGACGATAAAACGAGACACCCCTTCTATTTCCTGGGCTTAAAAAAGGTAGGCGATGAGTTGCGCGCGAACCTTCTTAAACACAATATATCCTTCCCCGGCGTCGATGATATGGATTATGTCTTCGACCTGTATCGTCCGGTACCGCACTGGGTGGAAACACCGGAATTCAGGGCACCCGAGGAATTCGACTTATGGGCCATAAACTGGAAGACGCCCTACTACTCGAGTGATGCCGGTAATGTGGCCGGGAACCCGTGGCTTGCGGAACTCTATTCCAAGGATCCCTATGAGGCCGTTATTTGTTTAAACCCGGTTACAGCGCAAAGGAAGAATATCAAGGATGGAGATATGGTCATTGTGGAGTCACGGTACGGCAAGATTGAGGGAAAGGTGCGCGTATCTGAGCTTTTCCACCCAGACGCTGTGGGTATTTCAGGTAATTACGGTTTGGGTACCCTACAGTCAAACCCGTTGAACAGAATAGGACCGAACTTTAACACATTGCTTTCTTTAGACGAGAAGACCTTTGATGGAGTGAGTGGAGGCCAGGACAGTGCCCCACGTGTGAAGCTGTACAAGAAGGAGCTACGTAAATGAGATACGCGATGGTAATCGACCTCTCGCGCTGTGTAGGATGTGGTACCTGTACCGTCGCCTGCCGAGCGGAACATGGAACACCCGCAGGGGTGTTGTATAATAAGGTCAAGAAATATGAGGTTGGAAAATATCCGACTGCAAAGATGAAATTCTTGCCTATCCTTTGCATGCACTGTCAGGATCCGGCATGTCTCAAGGTCTGCCCGACAGGTGCTACGTATAAGCGTGAGGATGGAATTGTGCTCATAGACCAGGACAAGTGTATCGGGTGCAGGGCCTGCGTGGTGGCATGCCCGTACGAGAGCAGGCAGTTTCTCTGGGACATCAGGAATTACTACCCGGGTCACGTGCCAACACCCTATGAAATCCTCAAACAGAAGGACTTTGAGAAGGGGACCGTGGTCAAGTGTGATTTCTGCCTCCAGAGACTGGAGGAAGGACAATTGCCCGCCTGCGTGGTGGCATGTCCAGCGCAGGCGCGATATTTTGGGGATCTGGATGATCCGGAGAGCGAGGTCTCTCGGCTGATTGCCGATCACAGGGGCACCCGATTTCGGGAGGAACTTGGCACGCAACCTTCGGTCTATTACGTTAAGGGCTGAGGAGGGCTATATGCTGTATTGGATACTGATTACGGTAACGGTTTTACTCTCCGTGATAGCTGGGCTTGTATTTCTCAAGCAGCTGCGGTGGGGGCTGACAACGACAGCCCTTCACGACACCTTCAACTGGGGCCTCTATATACAAGGATTCTTTTACCTATCGGCCCTGGCTGGCGGCATCCTCGTGTTTGTGGCAGTGGCCACGCTCTTTGAGATAGAGGCAGTTCGGCGTCTCGTAGAAATTGGAGCAGCAGTATCACTGAGCTGCCTTATATGCGCAGGGGCCTTGATCGGTGCTGATCTGGGGAAGCCCTTTCGGGGCATGAAGATCTTGACCGGTAAAAATTTCGCGTCACCCATGACCTGGGATTTCTTCATGCTCTCGTTGTGCGGTGTGTTAAACCTGATCTTTCTCACTGGGATCATACACAATGGCGGGCTGCTTGCGACCGTATGGTCCGTTTTGTGCCTCATTGCGGCACTGGCCTATGTGATGATACACACGCTCTTTTTCCTATCGAGGGTGGGAGCAGGATTCAGATCCCAACCCTTTCTTGGTCTTGATACCTTGGCCCAGAGCCTCTGGGGCGGAATGGCCCTGGTGACCCTGATCGCCCTGGCAACGGGGATGAAAGAAAGCAATCTGGCCGGGATTCTTCTCATCCTGACGATCCTCGCACTGATTCCCATCGCCGGATCATATATTGCATCTCTGACCAGTACGGGGAGCGAGGTTGACAGGAAGATTCTCTTCTTGGATACGTTCATCCTCCTGATCCTCATAGCGACCCAGATTCTCAGTCCCCAGAATACGTTTCTTCCGGCCCTTGCCTCGGTTCTCATCCTTGTGGCCGTTTTTCTGGAGAAGTCTCACGTGATGAGGCAGTACCAGATGAGTCCAACCGTGCCGTTCCCTTACAGCCAATTCGATGAGAAGCCTGTCTATAAACCAACCGCGGCAGAGTGGATGCTGGTCCTCGGCAGTTTGGCAGCATGCGTGTGGTTAAGTTCGGGAATCATCTACCTGAAGACGCTGGTGGGAGGGGGATAGGATGCCCGGAAAGAAGCCGTTTAAGGATAGGGAAACAATGGCACACGTGGCCGAAAGGAGGGCCGAGGCGTACGGTTCGCTCGTGGGGGTCTTCAGCAGCCTTCCGGATGAAGATCTCCTGATTCGGATAAAGGGCAATGGCCTTGATGAATTACTCGATAGCTTCTACGAATGGGACAGATCACGATTCAAATCCGGCGTTGACCATGTCAAGTCATATTGCGCTGCTGTTGGAACCAAGCCCGATGAAGAGGTTCTCGCTGAGTTGTCTGTGGACAGAACCAGAATCCTCAGGGGAACGAGCAATACGAACCTCAGGCCTCCCTACGAGGGAGTGTACAGGTACGGGAAAGGGAGAGGGGCGTCGGTTCTTGAAGTCAAAAAATTCTATAGAAAGGCTGGCTTGTTGCCAGATGAAACAGTTCTCGAGACTGCGGACTACCTGTGCGTTGAGCTCGATTTTATGAGAAATCTATGTCGACGTGAGCAGGAACAGTGGGCATCTGCAGTTGATGTGAGTAGAACGGTCGCCGCTGAAGAACAGTTTCTCACAGAACACCTGGGAAGCTGGGTTGGGGAGTTCTGTTCCCAGGCACAAAAAGATGCGTGGACAGATTTCTATCGAGGTTTTTTGCTGATTCTCGATGGACTTGTCAAGATTGATATGGAATATCTTCACGAGCTGGTGAGGAGATGTTAGCCGTGCTGACACATCTAATGAAGTTTCATCTCAAATCGAAGAGGCATGAATAGAAATCCCAAATTCAAATACTAAAATCTCTGGCCCAGATCCGATGTACAATGGTTCAATTCAATACGTTCTGCGATCATAGTGTTATGATGGCAAGAGCATGATCCTGTTCTGTCGCGCCAGACCGGGCCTAAATAAATGTCAATGCCGAAAATCCCAATGCCTTAGAGCAAGACACCTTGCCTGTGGCGCTACCTCTGGGCCAGCGCGCCTTGCTGAGAGCTACAGAAGAATGGTCCCCACATTAACACTGGTCTTGAGCTCTAACTTAATGGTCTTCTTTGGCCGGTCTTTGTAAGAGATGTCGAGGCTGTAGGCGCCACCATCCTCATCGAGACCATCGAATTTGAAGTCCCCATAGTTATTAGTCACGGCCTCTGCGATTGTCTTCTTTGAGCCCTTGTTTAGTGATACTGCAGCCCCCTCGGCACACTCATCTGTATCCCTTATGGCCACACTGCCCGCAATGAGACAGGTGGTGTAGCGGTACAGATTCTTGTAACATACACGGGGCCTTGTCTTATACTCGGGATGCAGGACCTCAAGATTCTCAGATTCGATGATTCGCTGCATCTCAGCGTCCTCGACATGAACAATGCGGAGGGCCCCGGTGGGACAGGCCTGAACACACCGGGGCTCTTTCCACCCCTCATCGAGCAGATGGGCACACAGTGTGCACTTTTGCGGCACCGCCTTCTCCTCGTTCCACCAGATAGCACCATAGGGACAGGTAGCAAGGATATCCTTCTGGCCTTTTGCCTTTTCCGGGTCAATAATGACGATGCCGTCATCTCTTTTATACACTGTCCCGTCTTTTGATTTTTTGATACACGGGGCATCATCGCAGTGCATGCACGGGATGGGCAGATAGGCAACGTCCACCTTAGGGTATTGGCCCCTCTCTTTGCGCATGATATTCATCCATCGGTGGCCATGGTTGGGTTGGGGCACGGAGAAAGGCGGGAAATCATTACCCACGTATTCATCCTTACAGGAGAGAAAACAGTTATTGCAATCGTGACATTTTGCTATATCGATGACCAGATTCCACTTTTTCATTTTCTGCTCTCCCCCTTCCATTTTTCTATTTGTACGAGACATGAGTTCGGTGCCTGGCCGCAGGAATTTTTCGTTATGTAACGGCTTGGCGTTAGCAGATTGATACATCCATTTCGATCCGTTGATTCTCCCGGTTTACCCATAGGATCATAGTCTGCACTGGACTCATAGGAGTGAACCGTGCCAGGAGGAACCCGTTCGGTGACCTGGGCTGCGCAGATCACAGCGCCCCGGTCATTGAATACCTTGACCAGATCGTTCTCTTTGATTCCCCGCTCTTTGGCATCCTTCGAGTTAATCCGTATGATCCAGTAGTAATAGCCGTCTTCCTTTAAGACCCGATGGTCCTTAATCTCATTTACCCAGCTCTCCTTGGCATCACCCATGGTGTGGAAGCTGAACCGGGGATGGGGAGATATCAACTGCAACGGGTACTTGCTGTAGAGCCTGGCGGTATGGTGCCCCTCCCAGGAGGGGATGTATTTGGGTATGAGGGGCCGCTCCTCATCGCCTGGGTCGAATTTCCTGAGGCTGGAAGACTCAAACTCGATAAGCCCTGAGGTTGTCTGAAGGCCCTTACCGAATTCTTCCTGGCATTCGGGATGAGGTCCCCAGTCTGGTGTGTCCCTTTTCCTGTCCTCGGCAAACCATCTCAGGGCCGGCGTTGCCTTGTAGTCATCCGGCATGGGAACCACAAAATAGCCCTTCTCGAAAAAATCATCCCACGAGATATAATCGGGCAGATCGCTTGCGTCAAACATCCTCTTCGCCCAATCGAGTTCGCTCAGGCCGCCTTCGGTGTAAACCTCTGAGAACCCTAATTTCTTAGCCAAGAAGGTGAAGATCTCGTAATCTGATTTCGATTCTCCCAATGGTTCAATGCATTTTTTCTGCAAGGTGATGACCCTATGGTTGACCTGAGAGGTGCTATCAGGAATATATCCATGACAGCCGGCGAATTCGCTAATATCCCACCGCTCAAAGTTGGTGCATGCGGGCAGAATGATGTCGGCAAACTTGGCCTCACCTTCAAACCAGATGGACTGGTTTACCGCAAAGGGCAGTCTTTCGGTCCTGTAGGCCCTCACATACCGATTGGTTTCATTCATGGTGCCGATAAAAGAGCCACCGTATCGGTAGTACATCTGAATCTCCGGATACCCGTCCGCCGGGTATTTGTATTTATGGAACTGGGCCTCGATTGATTGACCACAGAATCCCTTTCCTCGCCACTGGAACTTACCGTCTAGAATGCATTCCGGGATCTTGAGTCTGGGGATGTGCTGGCCCATAGGGGTGTTAATATTCGAACGGGTGGGCTTTCTGTGCATGCGGTAGACCCAACGAAAACCGGCTGCTGAGTTGTCCACGTCGCCAGACATCCCTCCCTCGGTATAGCCAGGAAAGAGAAAATCTGAGTTGTGGGGCGCTCCCTGGGTTGTTCCCCAGATGTTACTGCCCGGTTTTCCTAAGCCCTGCATTGCTGCCAAACTGATCATAAGGCGGGCCCAATCTGTTCCCGTTGCGGACCTACACGCACCTCCCCAGCCTCCGAGGCCGCCTGCAGCCAGCATGGTCTTCTTGGAGGCCCATTCTCTAGCCAGGGCTTTGATTTCTCTAGCAGGGATGGTGCTTTCTTCTTCTGCCCACTCAGGCGTCTTGGGTATGCCGTCTTCCTTGCCCAGGATGTAGTCCTTCCACATGTCAAAACCGATCGTTCTGCTCTCAACATAGGCTTTGTCGTAAAGATCTTCCGTTATCCACACAAATGCGATGGCACAGGCCATGGCATTACCAGTATCCGGTCTCGGGGCAAACCATTTGTCTGCATACATGCCGGCCGTGTGATTATAAAACGGGTCGATAAAAACCATCTTGACTCCCAAATCCTTTAGCCATCGACGGCGACAGGTACTTTCAAATGCAGAATAGATTCCATGGGTAGTCTCAGGGTCGCTCGACCAGAATACGATCATTTCTGCATGCTTGAGCGCGTCCTCCAACAGATCATACTGCTCGGGAATGCCCAGCCGGTGGCTAAATCCCCATTGGTGCATGCCTCCCCAGTGCCACCCCTCCCAGCTATCGGGATTATGATCCGCGTAGGTGTAGCCTACGAGGTTCATGAACCTAAAATAGGCGCTGTGACGGTAGCCCAGGTGTCCCCACAGATGGTGAGAACTTGCGGTGCTCAAGATAGCAGCCGGGCCATACTCCCGCTTAATTCGTTTGATTTCGGAGGTGACAATATCCGCGGCCTCGTCCCAGCTGATTCGCTCGTATCCTGATTCTCCTCTCTTGGTACAGTTTCGTTTTCCGCCAGGATCAAAATCGACGCGCTTGAGAGGGTGAAGCAGTCTCTTGGGCGAGTAGACTAAGGAACGCCAGGCAAATGAGTAGGGAGCGAGAGTGGTCTTTCGAGGTGGAGAGAACCTTTTACCCCTTGCTTCGATTACCCAAGAGGGAGCATCGCTTTTGTCGAATTCCATGGGGGTGATGCGCATTATTCTGCCGTCCTGAACGTAGACAAACACAGGCCCGCCTGTTGTGCCATTGGTTAGCTTTTCTACCTTTCCCATGTCCCATCCCCTATTCAATAGAGCATTTGTTCAGAGGCGTTCTCGTGTTCATATCAAGCCTCCTTTTTTTTGCCGACCAGGCGGCATGTCCTGCAGTGCCAGCCCACCAAGTGTAGGATATTTGGAAGTTTGTAACACTTTACCTCTTTGAAATTAATCTTAACACGAGCATGGGGATATCTTTTTTTGTCTCTGTCCTCCCATCGTTCAGAGCAGTGGGCGTTTCAAAACGGCGCACACAGGCTGCAACCTTAGTGCTAAGGCTTATGGGGCGGTGTGCCGGTTTGAAACGGCCCTGTACGGGGCCTTGTTTAGAGGGCAGAGCAAAAAAAGATATCTCCATGCTCGGTCCCCTGGGTTCGGTTACGAATAGCCACCGGGCATCAGCAAATGGACAGGAGCCCCACCTTTTCAAAGAGCTAAAGTGTTACGAAAGTTTCTGTTTAGGGATCCTTACACCCACACCGTGCCCAGGCTCACGCTCTTGTCTACCTCCACCGCAAGGGTCTTCATCGTTCGGTCCTCATAGGTGATCTCCACACGGTACGTGCCGCTGTTCTCCGGAAGACCATCGAATCTAAAATCCCCAAAGGTATCGGTTGTGGTCTGTCTTTTCTCCGAGTCCTTGATCAGGGACACGGCGGCATCCTGGGCACAGTCGCTGACGCCGTCTTTTTCAACGGCAACGCTTCCGGCGATGAAGCAGTGGGTATACCGAAAGAGGTTCTTGTAGTAGACACGGGGTCTGGTGTTGTACTCCGGATGGAGGATTTCAAGGGTTTCGGATTTGACTATTTCCTGCATCTCCCCATCCTCGACCTTGACGATGCGTAAGGCCCCGGTGGGGCAGGCCTGTACACACCGTGGCTCCTTCCAGCCCTGATCCAACAGGTGGGCACAGAGGGTGCACTTCTGGGGGAGAGTGTGCTCCTCATTCCACCAGATGGCACCATAAGGGCAGGCATCCACCAGGTGCTTTTGACCCTGCGCCTTTACCGGGTCGATGATCACGATTCCGTCGTCTCGCTTGTACACGGCGCCATCCTTTGCTGCCGTGATGCACGGGGCGTTGTCACAGTGCATGCAGAAGACGGGCAGATAGGCCACATCGATCTGGGGGAACTGGCCCCGCTCCTTGCGCATGATATTCACCCACCGGTGGCCGTGTTTCACCTGGGGGGCTGTGTAGCCTTGAAACGCATTGTCCACGTGTTCATCCTTGCAGGACAGAAAGCAGTTGTTGCAGTCCTCGCATTTCTCGATATCGATGATGAGGTTCCACTTTTTCATGCAATCCCCTCCTCTCCCTCCCACGTTCTGATCTCCACGAGGCAGGAGTTGGCGGCCATGCTGTGGGATTGTTTAATCATCATCCTGCTCGGGGTCAACTGGTTGATGCACCCGCCCCGGTCGGCGGAATGACCGGGTTCTCCGACTGGATCGTAGATGGCAGACGATTCATACGAGTGCACCGTTCCCGGCGGGACCCGTTCGGTGACCTGGGCGGTGCAGATGACCGCCCCCCGGTCGTTGAAGACCTTGACCAGGTCGTTCTCCCTGATGGCCCGCGCTTGGGCGTCTTTGGAGTTGATCCGCACGATCCAGTAGTAGTACCCGTCTATCAACACCCGGTGGTCTTTCACATCGTTAATGACACTGTCCTTGGCATCCCCCATGGTGTGAAAGCTGAACCGGGGATGGGGAGAAATCAACTGGAGCGGGTACTTTTCGTAGAGCTCGGTAGTATGGTGACCCTCCCACGAGGGAATATACTTGGTCATGGTGGGTCGCTCCGGGTCATTCGGGTCAAACCGTTTCAGGCTCGAGCATTCGAACTCTATCTTGCCCGATTGGGTCTGGAGTCCCTTGCCGAATTGTTCAGTGTAATCCGCCGGCAGGGGTGCCAGCTCCGGTGTGTCCTTGGGCCGGTCTTCAGCGTACCATCGAAAGGATACCGGATCCCTGAACTCCTGCTTGGGAGAGGGGACGACGTAGTAGCCCTTCTTAAGGAACTGTTTCCATGAAATGACCGTGGGCAGATCGGTGGCGTCGAACAGCCGTTTACACCAGTCTAATTCAGTCACCCCTTCGGAAAAGGGAGCCCCGAGCCCCAGCTTTTTGGCAACCTCCAGGAAGATCTGGAAGTCCGACTTCGACTCCCCTAAGGGCTCGATACACTTGTGCTGCATAACCATGACCCGATGATTGCATTGGTTGAAGCTGTGCTGTATATAGCCGCCGCAGTTGGCGAATTCGCTGATATCCCAGCGCTCGAAACTGGTACAGGCAGGCAAGAGGATATCGGCAAACTTGGCCTCGCCTTCAAACCAGATGGACTGATTCACTGCAAACTCCAGATTGGGGGAGCGGTACGCCTTGACGTAACGGTTTGTCTCGCTCATGGTGCCGAAATGAGAGCCCCCATACTTGTAGTACATCTTGATTGGCGCATTGCCTGGGGCAGGATAATCAAACTTCAAGAACTGGCCTTCAATAGTCTTGGAGTCGGTGGGATAGCCAAAGGTGCTGCCGTCCAGGATCGCTTCGGGAATACGCAGCCGTGGGACCCGCTGATAAACGGTATTTACCGTAGCGAGCTGAGGCATCCTCTGGTACATATTGACGGCCAGCGCCGTACCCTCTATGTCGCCGGATAGTCCACCCTCTGCATAGCCCGGAAAGAAGAAACTGGTGTCCACAGGAGTCCCCTGCTGCATGCCCCCCATATTGACGCCCGGTTTCCCCAAGCCCTGCATGGCCATCAGGCAAACCATTGACCGGGCCCACTCATTTCCGGTTGCACACCGGCAGGCGCTGCCAAAACCGGTTATCCCTCCTGCAGCCAGGTAGGTCCTTTTTGTTCCCCACTCTCGAGCCAAAGCCCTGACGTCTTTTGCAGGGATGCCTGCCTCCTGTTCCTGCCACTCCGGCGTTTTTGGCATGCCGTCTTCCTTGCCCAGGATATAGTCCTTCCATTTGTCAAACCCGAGGGTCCGCTGTGCCACATATTCCTTGTCATAGAGGTCTTCGGTGATCCAGACATAGGCGATGGCAAGGGCCAGGGCATTGCCCGTTGCCGGCCTGGGGGCCAACCACTTGCCGCCGAGCAAAGCCGCCGTATGATTGTAGAATGGATCGATATGTACCATTGTGATTCCCAGTTCCTTAAGCCATTGGCGGCGCACGGTCCCTTCAAATGCACCGTATACCCCGCTCGTTGCCTCCGGATCGCTGGACCAGAACACCACCATTTCGCAATTCTTGAGGGAGTCCTCGACGGTGCCGTAGGATTCAGGAGCGCCGAGACGCATGCTGTAACCCCAGTGATGCATGGCACCCCAGTACCACCCCTCCCAGCTGTCGGGATTATGGACGACGGGCGTAAAGCCGATAGAGTTAAAAAAGCGGAGCCTTGCGCTCAACCAGTAGCCTAAAATACCCCAGGTATGGTGAGACCCACTGCCATTCATAATGGCACCTGGGCCAAAGTCCCTTTTCACTCGCTTGATCTCGTTAGCAACAAGATCCGTTGCCTCATCCCAGCTGACCCGTTCATATCCGGATATCCCCCTGTTCTGGCAATTTCGTTCGCCGTTAGGGTCGAAATCGATCCGTTTCATGGGATAGAGCAGCCGGTCCGGTGAATAGACCATCGATTTCCAGGCTAGCGTATGGGGGGAGACCGTTGTTCTGCGGGGAGGGGTAAAGCTTTTCCCCCTGGCCTCAATGGTCCAGGGCTGAGCGTCACTCTCATCGAATTCAATGGGGGTGATGCGTACGATCTTGCCGTCCTTCACGTACACGAAGACCGGCCCGCCGTTGGTGTTGCTCGTATACCTTTTAACTCCGTTTCCAGCGGCCGTTCCATACTCCAGACCCGCCGACAGCATAAGGCTCAGAGTTTCCATGAACCACATGGTTAACTCATCAGGACCTTCCAGGCCAAGTTGAAAATTTTTCATGGCATTGACCTGTTCCAGTTGATCCCTCCAAGGGACGACCAACTTGACGACCAAACCGGCACTCCGGTAGGTAATGGTCACATCCGGGTTGGGGTGGATGCCTGGGCGGGAAATGAGCTTTCCGTCTTCAAAGGTGTAGGATCTCGCCAAGGCACGGTCATTGGTTTTGATCTGAGCGGTAAAGTTTTTTTCTCTGAGGCGTTCCTTAAAAGCGGGATGTAGCATTGCTGAAACCCTGATCAGAAGGGCCACGACCCACAAGATTAGGGAACCTAAGTACCTGGAGAGGGTTCGTGATCTACACAAGAACGTCAGAACTTGATCGGCCGTGACTGTCACGAAAGAAGACAGACGAGAAGTCTTGGAAAAAAGGAATAGAACGTTATGAAGCAGACGGCCTAAAACGTATTTCATCTTCACCTCCAACCATTTTTCTTAGGTCTCATAAAGCCCTCGCTTTAATTATGACAGTGGTTGTTGGTATACTCAGGGTACTATCCAGGCAGCCTCCCAACCTTCTACCCATACCTCATTTCATGTTATGAATGACGCCTTTAAGGGTACGAGCAGCTTCTAGTCTTTTAATCCCAGTATCTTACGGGCCTCGGCTGGCGTTGCGATCTCCCGCTGAAACTCCCTGGCGATCCGCTGCACCCTGTCAACGAATTCCACATTCGATTTGGCCGGCACACCCTTGGCCATATACACATTATCTTCCATTCCTACCCGCATGTGTCCACCGGTAACGATTGTCATAAAGAGAATGCTCAGATGCATTCGTCCTACGGCAAAGGCCGAAAAGGTAGCCCCATCCGGAAGTATGCTCTTCATGTGCATGAAGTTCTCAACAGTGGCAGCAGTGCCTCCCGGGACTCCCAGACAAAATTGATAGTGGAGGGGGGATTCCAAGAAGCCTTTTTCCACCAGATAGAGGGTGTTATATAACATGCCGGCATCGAATATTTCGAGTTCAGGCTTTACATTGTGTTCTTTCTGGGTCCGGGCCAATTTCTCCAAGAAATCGGGCCTATTTTCGAACACCGTTCTATGCTGCCAGTTCATGGTTCCGGCATCAAAGGAGGCCATTTCCGGTTTGAGTTCCATAAAGGGCCTCATACGTTCTTCATCGGTTAACCCTATGCCTCCGGAGGTTGTCAGGTTAAGAATAATATCGCAATCCTTCTTTTCCCGAATCAGCCCCACTGTCTCCTTGAATTTTTCAAAGTTCATCGAAGCCGATTCATCGTCTTCTCTTACGTGGATGTGCGCTATTGAGGCGCCTGCTTTCCAGCAGTTATAGACCTCATCAGCGATCTCCTTGGGCTGTGTCGGTACATATGGTGTATCCTTTTTTGTAGGCCACGCCCCGGTTGGTGCAACAGTTATAATCAGTTTTTCCATAGAGTCTCCTTTACCAATGGGAGTCCTAATAGTCCAATGTGAAAGGGATGAACGGCAAGAATCCATTAGCCTGAGTTATCGGAAAAAAACTCTAGGTCCTGTTCATCTCCTCAGCCATTACCTTCATGAGATAGTTCGTTAATCTCTGTCTGGATGCAGTGATTTGCGCCTCAGACCAGTTCTGAAAGCCTTTCCCGGTCTTGAAACCTAAATCCTTGTGCTCCACCCGTGATCTAAGGGTAGTGGAAGGAGTTGGGCTGGCGTTCAAGTATTTCAAAATGTAGTCATGTATGGCTAGGGTGAGGTCAAGACCAACCATATCGGCGTTTTCGACCGGGCCAAGAGTAGGCAGGCGCAGACCAAAACCCTTGCGGATAACCTCGTCAACGGTTGCAGGGTCACAGATTTCATCATCGACAATTGCAAATGCCTCTCGCCAGAGGGCATGCTGTAACCTGTTTCCGACAAATCCGGGAACGTCCTTGTTAACACGCACCGGGTGCTTGCCAACTCGCTTGAGAAGATCATAGGTTGCGTCGATACACCAGTCCGCAGTATCTCGAGCACGAACAACCTCGACGAGGGGAATCAGGTATGGCGGATTCCACCAGTGGGTTCCCACAATGCGTTCTCTTCTTGTCGCACCTTCGGCAATTTCCGTGATTGCTATAACCGAAGTATTGCTGCACAGGATGGTATCGCCTTGACAGAACCTGTCGAGATCGGCAAAGACCTGCTGCTTCAGCTCCAGATTTTCGTAAACGGCCTCTATGACGAAATCACACCCTTCGCATGCAGGAGCTGACTTTGTGGTAGTGCTGATCCGCTCAACAATTTTGGTGACGTCGTCCTTGAAATTGATGCCGTGTTGAACCATCTGACTCAGGTTCTTGGCGACCTGTCCTTTGGCCTGTTTCAGTATACCTTCGTCAGTATCAACAAGCCATACAGGATGACCGGAACAGGCGAAAACCTGGGCTATCCCATGTCCCATCAGCCCAGCACCGATGACGGCAATATTTTCTATTTTAGACATATGCCCCCCTACCCTGCGGTGTAACCGCCGTCTGCGCAAATAATGGCCCCGGTCAAAAAGTCGGATGCCTTTGAAGACAGATAAATAACCGTCCCAATAAAATCCTCCGGCTCTCCCAACCTCCCGATGGGGATGCGTCTCAAGAAGTTCTTGTAGAACGCATCATCGTCAAACATCCATTGTGTCAAGGCCGTCCGAAATACTGTGGGCGCGATAGCGTTGACATTAATACCGTACTGGCCCCATTCGCATCCCAGTGATTTTGCTAAAAGATGGACCGCACCTTTGGATGGGCTGTATCCGGTATAGTTGGCCATGCCCAGCTCGCCGCGCGCCGATCCCAAAAGGATCACCTTACCGCCCCTCCCTTGCTCGATCATTACCTTCCCGACCTCTTTGCAGTACAGCCAAGTCCCTTTGACATTGGCGCCCATGATCATATCCCATTCTTCCAGGGGCTGTTCAACAATGGGATTTGGTTTGTTAACACCTGCCGCAGTAATTAAGATATCGATGCCCCCGAATTCATTGACAGTATCCTTGACTACTCGCTTTACATCGCCATGATCAATTGGAGAGCCAGGGGAATAGGCGGCTACGCCGCCGGCTTTGGTTATTTCATCTACCAAGGGTTTAAGGGTTTCCTTGGTTCGCCCGGTGGCCATAATCTTCGCACCGGCTTGTGCCAGCCCTAATGATGCTGTATGACCGAAGCCTCCGGTAGCCCCGGTGATGAGTGCAACCTTACCGCTTACGTCGAACAGTGAATACGGTTTTTTCATGGCTCTATCCTCTCTCAATGATTGTGTGTTCTGTCAGCACTATGGGTTGATAACCCCATAGTGCTGAAGGGCAGGGCATGATGCCCCTGCTTTCCGAAGTGAGTTACGGGTGCATACTCTATTTTGCAGGTGGGTAGGGCATCGCCACCAGCATGGTTGCCACTGCATTGGTTTCGTTTCGGACCTCACGCGTTTCGTCTTTATCGATGAATATAGAGTCCATTTTCCCGAGCTTCACGATCTCACCACCCTCAAATTCAATGGTCAGTTCTCCATCCAGCACAACGTAAACCTTCTCCAGAGGCGTCGCCGACATTTCGGCACGAGACCCGGGGAGATAGTATGAACAACCAACCCAATAAGGGGCAGTGCACCCCATGTCCCTGTGTTGTAAATGCATGGAGTGTATGGTTATGTCGTGTTGCGGCGGGCTATACTTCTTGCACTCGCTAAATCTCGTAACTTTCATGATGACCCTCCTGTAAGTTATAGGCGATACTTGCCCGTTGTATCCACGATGGCGACCATTCTGACAATACAGCCATCTCCTTTCACCCAGCGCCATGGAAAGGCAGCCAGGGTTACCCGCTTGCCCGTAACCTCATCGATCTCCCCTCCCACGTTCTCGAATCCGACGATACCGTTTGAGAGGATGGCTCGGTGATTAGGTTCCCAAAGTGGGAAATCTTCTATCACCTCGTGGCCGGTCTCTTTCTTATATTCTTCAAGGATCCACGGCTGAAGGGGCCCCGTTCCATGAGGGCCTATGGCCGTGCCCAATGGATGGTCCAAGGCCTGGGTGTCGCTTCCAACACCCTTGACGCCTTTTTTGACAAACCAGTCACCGGCCTCCTTGTAGAATCCGGGAGAGTAACAGAAATACTTTTGGCTATCTGAGTAGTACTTATGCCAACCGGTATTCACGATGACGATGTCTCCCTTCTGAATCTTGGGCTCGGCCTTTTCCAGATCATCAGGCGTGATGATCTCCCATTTCTGCTTAGGAATAGAGACGATAACTGCCTTGCCAAAAAACGACGACAATGGAACCTCATCGATAAAGGGGGTCCCCTCAACAACGTGAGCAGGGGCGTCGGTGTGAGTGGTGCAGTGCATGACCGTGGTAATCTTCTGAGAAAGCACTCGCGACTTTGCATGATAATGGACGCGTTCGATCTTTACGTCTTCGAAGTAAGGCCACAGAGGGGCCTTGTCCCCGAACTCATTGCTGAGGTCATAGAACTCCAACCCGTTTTCCTTTGAATTCATGCCATTCCTCCTTATTTATTGTACGTCATAATAAAGTTGCGCTGTGATCTTAGCAGCCGTCTCCCTCAAGGGAGGGACAATGGGCGAATCACTCGCCCACGTCATCCGCTGGGAGGGTCCCGCTACCACCACAGCAGCCACCGGCCTTTTTTCGTGGTTAAATACCGGTGCTCCAACAGCGCTCATGCCGATGTCAATCTCCTCATTCTCAAACGAAAAACCTTGGCTCCGAAAGAGTTCCAACTGACGTCGAAGCTCTTTTGGATGTGTGATGGTGTTGGGTGTCAGGCGCGGCATTGCCTGGCTTAGGAGGTCGTCCCTCACCTCACGCGCTGAGAAAGCGAGTATGGCCTTGGCCCCAGCTGCACAATGGACCGGCAGTCTGTCTCCAACGGTGCCTGCTATACGCACCCGTTGGGGCCCTTCGGCGACATAAGCGATAAAGGTGCTCTTTCCGGAAAGCACTTCCAACACGGTAGTCTCTTTAAGGGTATCTCTCAGCTCATCAATGTATGGTCTGGCCATTTGGACCAGATTGGTTTTGAGAGAATGGTTAATCGCTAGCCCGAGCGTCATAATAGAGGCTCCGAGCTTGAATTTCTTTGTTTGGGGGTCCTGCTCGAGAAAGGCACACTTTGTTAAGGTAAGCAGGATTCGCGAGACCGTGGCTTTATGGAAGCCGAGCTTCTGGCTGATTTCAACGGTGCCCATCTCCTGGTTGTAAGGGGCAAAGGATGCAAGGACTGCCAGGGCCTTTTGGATAGCGTTGATTTTCTGTGGTGATTGTTCCATAATACAAGACTTGGTATTATAATATGATATCATTATGGATATTCACCATGTCTGTCAACTCCTTTCTTTTAGCATGATGAGCTCATTTTCTCTATATTCTTTTGTTTTGCTGGAAATTTTTAGACTTTTTAAAGTATTAAGGCTGAAATCGATGAATCTCTTTAACCGACCTCTATTTTTGAAAGCAGCAAAAGATTTTGAACGGGGAACTCAGGGCAGGCTCCCCGAAAGATCATGGCGGAGGGCTTCAACTTGATAATTCCCTGCAGCTTGCCGCAGGGTTACGACATAGTGCCTCCCCCTTGATGGGGGAGGTTAGGGGGGGGTGATAAAGTGTTTGGTCACCCTCCCCTTTATCCCCTCCCATTAAGGGAGGGGACTTTGACATTGGATACCCTGCAGCTTGCTGCAGGGTGGTTCATCAAGCGTAGTAAAGACACCCATAAACGGCTCCACGAAGATAGTGATTATTGCAACTCACGTTACGCGTAGTATTGGAGAATGATGAACCGGATCAGGGTACTGTTTCCCGCAGTGCTTTTATTTTGAGAGGGAAGGGTGGCTGTCTTATCATCAATAGGATGAGACCTACCGTTTCATCCGGGATGTCTCCGTCTGGAATTCCGAACAGCTCTTGGTCAAACGTCAACTGTAAGGAGGATCGGGATTCTCGATCCTGTTTTCTTCAGAGTGCACCTCGGCACATAGTCCGGAAGCAGGCAGGTCCCACAAGCCTGTCCCTTCTCTGGACCTGAGAGGTAGAGCGTCTTATGGTGTTTTTATCTTAACGGCTGTAACCCATAAAACATATAACAGGAGGTATAGCTATGAGCCAACGAGTTAAATACTATCCGTTCTACATCGCCGGTGTAAAACAGGTGTATCCAAATGTGCACCCGGGAACCCCCAAATACGCCTCAGCCGTGGTTGTTGACAACCTAGTCTTCTTGTCGGGAATGACCGCTCAGGATACTAAGACGGGCGCGTGCCTGACCGACACCATAGCGGATCAGATGATCGTGTGCCTGGATAAGGTAAAAGCCGGCTTGGAGGAGGTGGGCAGCTCCATGGAGAATATCATCAAGACCCTTATCCTGCTCAAAGACGTGAAGGATTATCAGATCATGCGGAAGACAGAGCTAGAATACTATCAGAAGCACGCTCCTCGACTCGTTGATGAACCGCCGGCCAGCACCTTCATGCAACCTGCCGCCCTTGCCAGACCTGAGTTCTTGGTGGAGTTAGACGTTATCGCTGTCGTTTCCAGAGAATAAGGAAGACACAGCGACCGAACCGCGAGACGCAGGAGAGCCGGGGGAATATTCAAGAACATGTAGCCGGTATTAAGCCCCAAAAGGAGCGCAAAAGCCATTTTCCATGTCATCGGCAAGCTATCGAAATGTGATTGACGAGAGATAATGCTTTGTTCACGTTCATATAAGAGGGCAGGTTCCTCGCACGCATGCCGCAGGGTAATCCCGCACGGTCATGGTATAGTGGTTGGAGGCGGTTCAGTCAATTTAAAAACGGTGAAAGTGGTGGGGATTAAGAATGAGGCCTTGTGGTGCGTGCCATGCATGGGAAGGGAGCTTGGCAGAATCGCATCAAACGGATTCACCGCTTTTTGCTAAGATGAGCGCTGTTATATGAATTTTACTGTTTCTTATCCAGTAGTTTCAGGCTGAGCCTTAGACAGGCTTCCTCCGCCGACTCCTCTCCTGGGGAGAGGTCAATGATCTTCTGAAAGAGGCTTAAGGCTGTCTGCAGATCGCCTGAGCTTTCCCTGGCTTGAGCCAGCTGCCGGAGCAAATCGATATCATCGGGTCTCTCAGCAAGGGCGTCTTCCATCTGTTTCAGAGTCTGCTTACCTTTTTTGCCAGGTCTTGGAACATAAGCAGATCCCTTTTTCTTTGCCACCTTTCCGGATGCCCCTGTCCGCGCATCGGTTTCCGGGTATTCTTGCCGAGCAGCCTTCTCCTCTGAATCGGCCGTACTCATGAAATCAGGCCGTTCCAATGGTGCCCGCCCATCGTCCATGGTGTCTTCTGAACCTGTGATTCCTCCTGCTGTGTCACCTTCAGCGAGATCTGCGGGTATTGCTTCACCATCGGGAACAGTCAGATACTGGGTTTCATCAGAATCAAAGGTGATCTCTCCCAGGTCTTCCTGTTGCCTTGTTTCTCGAGCAATTCGAACAATCCCGACGTCTTCAGATTTACCTTTGGTCTTGCTTTGAACAGGCTCGCTCCACGCATCCACTCCTTGGGTCTCTTCCTGAAGCGACTTCTCCTCTGAATCGGCCGTACTCATGACATCAGGCCGTTCCAATGGTGCCCGCCCATCGTCCATGGTGTCTTCTGAACCTGTGATTCCTCCTGCTGCGTCAACTTCAGGGGGATCCCGAGGCAATGCCCCATCCTCTTGAACGCTGAGATACTGGGTTTCATCAGAACCAAAGGTGATTTCTCCCAGGTCTTCCTCGTTCTCCATTTCTTCGGCAAACGCCCTGGCCTGTTCAGCTTCTGATTCTGCTCTTTCTGTGGCTCCACGAGGCCTGCCCGTGGCTTGCACTTCCTGAGGTCTTTCAATCTCTTCCAAGTCTTCGTCCAGTGTGCGTTCCCCCAGGTCGTCACCTATCTCTACCTTTTCAAGACCCCCTACGGGGTAGTCTTCATCCAACTCCTCAATGGCCTGGAGAATGTCCTCATCTCTCATCAACTCCTCGCTAGGCCCGGCGTCCCCTCCCAGGAATCCGTAATTGAGCCCCGCGCCAGCGGCATTTGGCCCTTCTGCACTGATCTTGTCCGCCAGCAAGGCCTTAAGGGCCCTGTCTTTGGCCTCATCAGACATCACAAAGGCATTGGTGGGCCCGATAATAATGCCCTCAGGGTTCTTTCCTTCCCTATAAAGGGTTTTTAGGCCGGCGTTGACAGAGTATCTGATCCCCCTCAGGTTCTTTCGTTTTTCCTTTGTTGTTGCAGGATCATCCGCGGTGCCCCAGAGCACCTTGATGAGCTCATCGGCGTCTATACCCCGCAAGGATTCAACTGAGCTTTCATCCTCGTAAAACTGCCGCAAGACGGTAACAAGCCTGTATTTCAGTGATTTCTTGTTTTGGTAGTTGAGATTTGATATGGCCTGGTCTATACCTTTGAGGGTGATAAAAGACGCCATGAGAATTTCCCGGGGTATCCTCTTGTATTAGGTGTTATTTGAACAAGGTAAAGCTACGACACTATACATACAATATTCTGGTTCAATTCTCAACCAGTTATGCAATTTTCGGACCGGCCCATTCATCGGCCCTAGCACGGCGGCTTCCTGCAACTCAATTAAATGGTATCCTCGCCGTTTTCGGATTCCCTGGAGCGCTGAAAAACCACATCTTCGGGAGATATGAGACACCGAAGCATCATGTCCAATCATGGACATAGTAGGTATTGGGTATGCCGCTGAAATTGCATGGAGGGGAACGGGGGGGAGCTGAGGAGGGGTAAGCGAGCCTATTTCCGCTTATTCAAGAGCTCAAACCTCAGCTTGAGATAGGCCTCTTCGGCCTTTTCGTCGTCTGGGGATATGGTGAGGATCTTCTTGTATAAGTCGAAAGCTGCCTCAAGATCGCCTGCGGCCTCTTTGAGGGTAGCGAGTTGGTGCAGGAGATCTGTGTCTGAAGGCCTCAATGTGACGGCCTTTTCCAGTTCCTTTGCTGCCAGGTCATTTTTTCCCAGTTTAAGGTAGGCCAGGATGAGGTTTTTTCGTAGCTCCAGATTCTCGGGATTGGCCTTTACACCGGCGCTCATGTATTGAGCCGCTTGATCAAACTTAGACTGATCCAGCAGATAGTTGAACATGTACCCATAGTAAGAAACCTTCTTCGGATCGAGTTTGACCAACTGCTCTGCTTGAATAAAGGCAAGATCCTTCCTTTTCTGTCTCTGATAGATATCGAACAGCGATTCCCTTGTCTGCACGTCTTTCGGATCGATCTCAACCAGTTTCTCGAAATAGGAGAGGGCCTTTTGCAGGTTTCCTTTTTCCGCCTCCATAACTCCGAGGTTAAAGAGGATCGTGGTATTCTTGGGCTCACGAGACAGAATCCTTTCATAGACCTCTCCCAAGGTTTTCTTGTCGCCCTGCTTTTCAGCTATGTGAGCCAAAATAGTGAGGGCCTCAGGGTGGTCCGGGTCTTTTGTGAGAACCTCCTGCAGGTACCCCTTGGCCTCTGCGAATTTTCCTTTTTTGAACAGCGACTGTCCGAGCCTGAGCCTCCCTTCGATGTCGTCCTGTTTCAGGTTGATGGCCAGACGCAGGTATTCTTCAGCCTCCTTTGGCTGCTTGAGCTCATCGTAGATAGAGCCGATATTGTAATAGAGGTTTGGGTCGTTTTTGTCATGTTTGGCTGCTTCGAGGTACCATTTGAGGGCCTCTTTTTTCTGGCCGCTCTGATATGACAGGTATCCCATATTCTTCAGGGCCACGATTTGTTCAGCCTGCGAAAGGTTTGGCAAAAGTATTTCATATTGCTTAACGGCCTCATTGAGCCTTCCCTTTTTTTCGAGAACCTCGGCGAGGCGAAGTCGCGCGTCGAGGTTCTCAGGCGCTTGCACGAGGATCTTTTGCAATGTCCTGATGAGGGAGTTGTAATAGCGTAGGTTCTCGTAAGCATCAGCAAGCCTTATCATAAGGCTCACATCCTTTCTTTCTTTGATAACATCCTCGATGGTACGCGCCGCTTCGTTCCATATCTTGAGCGCCAGATATTCATCCGCCAACCTCATCTTGATCTGGAGATTACCCCCTGTCTCTTTAACAGCTTTGTTCAAAAAGGTTATCCTTTTCTGAGGATCTATCATCTTGTCTGCCTGCATCAGCCAATCGTCTAGCGAAGGAGAGACGGTCAGAGCCACGTGGCCAAGACTATCATTCTTATACTTGATTTCTATAACGAAGTTATAATGGTGGAAAGGTTCTTCACCGGGTAGCAGTTTTGCGATGACTATCTCATCTCGAAAGGCATACACGTCTAAACCCTGACAAAAGAGCCTTATATGCCGATTAAAAGGAATTGAGGTGTCGATCTTCACGAGCTTGAGGGTATCGTAAGGATTAGCTTGAAGCGTCTTGCCTGATGTGAGCGCTTTTCTCTCTCCGTTGTGTTCTACTAACAGGCAGTTGAACGCAGGGACTGGATTAAGGAGGCCCTTGAGTGAGACCTTGAGATAGTCGCTTCCCAGTCCGCCAATGGAAAGGTAGAGAAGGACGAACAGCAAGAGAATGAGGAGTAAAGCGATAGTCCGTCTCGTTTGTTTCCGCTTCTCTCGGCGTGACAGTCTCTCTCCAGCCAATTAGCTTCCTTTCCCTCGTCTCTTTAGGCTGCCCGTGCCCGCTTTTCCCGGCTGGCCGCTCCACATAAGGAGAATGGGGCTTGCTACGAAAATGGAGGAATAGGTGCCGACAATGATACCGACGAGGAGGGCAAAGGCGAAATCATGAATAACACCACCGCCCAGGATGAAAAGAGCTGCCACTACAATGAGGGTGGTTACGGAGGTCAGAAGGGTTCGGCTCAGGGTCTCATTGATGCTCTGGTTAATCAGCTCGGAAAAATCGCGGCGCCGGTAGCGTCGGTAGTTTTCTCTGATTCTATCGAATACCACAATGGTATCATTCAGGGAGTAGCCCACGATAGTAAGGAAAGCTGCTACAACAGGTAAGTCAATCTCCCGGTTCGTAAGGGCAAAGGCCCCCAGGGTTATGATGACGTCGTGAAAGAGCGCGATAATTGCACCAAGTGCATATTCCAGGCGCAAAAACCAGCAGAGCCCAATGGTAATGAGAAGGGCGACAACAATAAGCCAAATAACACTCATTCCAAGCAGAGACATGGTATAGACTGCAAAGGCAAGACACGCTGCCATGATAATACTCATGAACCACTTGTATTCGAACCTGCCCGAGATATAGATAACCATGAAAAGGAGCGCATAGAAGATGGCAAAGAGGGCCTTTTCTCTTAGGTCTTTGCCGATCTTGGGCCCCACCATCTCCACCCTTCTGAGTTCCACATTGGTTTCACCGAAAACGGAATGCAAGGATTCTTCCACCTGTCGGGAGAGGACACTCAGGTCAACATCGGCCTGGTTCACCCGTATCAAGTACTCGGACTTTCCTTTTTCTCCGAACTCCTGGATGGTGCTCCCTTCGAGCGCAACTGATGTTAGGGCGTCACGGATTGCGTTTGGTGCTGTAGGTTGACTGAAGCGTACTTGAATCAGTATGCCGCCGGCAAAATCCACACCATAATTAGGTCCGCCCCGAAGGAGCAAGAGGATGATCGTGAGCAAGATCAAGCTGCCAGAAAGGAAAAAAGCCTTCCTCCGTCGCCCAATGAAATCAATGTTGATGCCAGGTTTAATGAATTGCATAGTACGCTCTTTCCGTTAAATGCTGATTTTTTTCATGCCCCGTTCGATGATGAGATAGTCGAAGATAAGTCGGGTGATAAATATGGCCGTAAAAAGGCTGGCAATAATACCGATACTCAAGGTTACGGCAAAGCCCTTGACAGCGCCCGTTCCAAACTGGAAGAGAACCAGGGCAGCTATGAGGGTAGTGATGTTGGCATCGAGGATGGTCACCAGCGCCTTGCTGTAACCGCCGTCAACTGCTGCCCGCGGCGTCTTGCCTAATCGCAGCTCTTCCCGTATCCTTTCGAAGATAAGTACGTTGGCATCGACGGCCATACCGATAATCAGAATAACGCCTGCTATTCCCGGCAAGGTAAGGGTGGCGCCGAAGAATGCCAGGCCTGCGGCGATAAAGATGATATTCAAAAAGAGGGCCAAATCGGCCAGTACCCCTGCAAATTTGTAGTAGATGCCCATAAAGAGGATCACGATCAGGCCACCAATGATCATGGACTTGAGCCCTTTCTCGATAGAGTCCCTTCCCAGAGAGGGGCCGACTGTGCGTTCTTCAATGATCTTGACGGGCGCCGGCAGGGCACCGGCCCTCAAGACGATGGCCAGATCCCTGGCCTCCTCCATGGTGAACCGGCCGGTTATCTGAGCCCTTCCGCCTGCAATCCTATCCTGGATAACAGGCGCGCTGTTGACCATATTGTCCAGCACAATAGCCAGTCGCTTCTTTATATTCGCCCCCGTTATCTGTTCAAAGAGCCGCGCGCCGCGAGAATCGAACGACAGTGAGACATACGGCTCATTATATTGTGTGTCTATCTGAACCCTGGCGTCCGTCAGATATTCTCCGGTCAAAACAGCCCGCCTCTTCAACAGGTAGGGGATCTTTTTTTGGTTGCCCGGTTCGCCGGTAATCTGGTAAAGGACCTCATCTCCAGGGGGCATGTTTCCCCGTAATGCCTCCTCCAGGCTGTTTTCCTCATCTACGAGCTTGAACTCCAAAAGGGCTGTTTTTCCAATAATGTCGATAGCCCGCTTCGGGTCCTTTATGCCTGGCAGCTGAACCAGGATCCTCTCCCTACCCTGCGGCCGGATATCTGGTTCGGCCACGCCAAACTGGTCAATGCGGTTGGTAATGGTTTCCACCGCCTGATCTACCGCCATCTTTTTGATATGTTGCTGGGCCTGTTCGGAAAGGACCAATTCCAAGGTAAAGGTACCTCCTCCTAATGGCCCGGATTTCACGATGAAGTCGGAAAAGCCCTTTTCAACCATTGATTCCGCTGCCTTTTTGTCTTCAGGCCGCAGCAAGGTGAGGGCAATCCTGTCGGGGCCGCCTCGTTTTAATTCCTGATACCTGATCTTGGACTTCCTGAGGCCGATTTTCATGTCTTCAACCATCCGATCGAGATGGCTGTCCACCGCCTTCTGTGCCTGAACCTCAAGGATCAGGTGCATTCCGCCTTTTAGATCGAGTCCGAGACGGATCTTCTCCTCGGGCAGTATATTGGGCCACCACGTGGGCAGTGTTTTACTGATGGATGGCGTCAGGTAGATCAGTGCGATAGCAACCACTACAAAAACGAGGATTCCCCGCCACTGCAATTTCTTGGACACGTTTTACTCCTTGTTTACTTGAGCCTCTGGCCTTCTGATCACCCCTGATATGGAACCTCGAGAGATCTTGACCCTCACTTTGGGAGATATCTCTACGGTCAGCACCTCATCGCTCATACCAGTAATAACGCCGTGCAGACCGCCTGAACTGATTACCTTATCTCCTTTTCTGAGCTCGGATAGGAGCTGCTTGTGCTGTTTGGATTTTTTTTGCTGGGGCCTGATCAGCAAAAAGTAAAAGATGGCGAAGATAATGATCAATGGTAAGAATGCACCCAGACCACCTGACCCTCCTGACCCTCCGGCACCGCCTGCACCCATAGCGTAAGCTAAATTAAACATGAATTTTCCTCCCTTTTGTTAGATAGTTTGTAGGGATTTGGCTCCCTCTTTTTCGACATTCTGTATCTTATCCGCGTAAAAATCACGGCTGAAATCAGCCAACCCATCCTCCCGTATCGCCATCCGTATCCCCGCCATGAGCTTTGCATAGTAATGGAGATTGTGGATGGTATTTAACCGATAAGCAAGCAGTTCTTTTGTTAGGAACAGGTGTCGTAAGTATGCCCTCGAATAATGTGAGCAGGTATAGCACGTACAATCGTCTTCGATTGCAGAGCTGTCATCCGAGTACTGGGTATTTTTTATCACGAGCCTTCCCTGCTTGGTAAACAACATGCCGTTCCGTGCATTCCGGGTCGGCAAGACACAGTCAAACATATCCACGCCCAGCTTCACCGACTCGAGAATGTCTTCAGGTGTTCCCACGCCCATCAGATACACCGGCTTTTCGTCCGGCAAGAATTCCCTCGTGACTCCTATCACCTGTTCTCTCGTGGCACGGTCTTCGCCTACGGACAGACCCCCGAGGGCATAACCGTCAAAGTCCATCTCAACAAGGCCTCTGGCACTCACCTCTCTCAGGTCAGGGTATGTTCCTCCTTGAACAATCCCGAAGAGTGACTGGCCGTCATCCCTTTTGGTAACGCGGCATCGCCGTGCCCACTGCTCCGTAAGTTTTACGGATTTCAGGATATAGTCGTGGTCCGCCTCAGCAGGTGCACACTCATCCAAGGTCATGGCGATGTCCGAACCCAGGGCCTCCTGTATCTCCATTGCCTTTTCCGGGCTCAGGAAATGGGTTGAGCCGTCGATATGAGACCGAAAGGTAACGCCTTCCTCTGAGATAGTCCTGAGCCTCGAGAGGCTGTAGACCTGAAATCCTCCACTATCAGTCAGTATTGGCCCTGACCAGTTCATGAACCGATGGAGACCCCCGAGCTTTCGTATCAGTTCATGGCCGGGCCTCAGGTATAGATGATACGTATTTGCCAGGATTATTTCCGCTCCCGCATCCCTGGCTTCATCAGGTGCCACCCCCTTGATTGCGCCTGCCGTCCCAACAGGCATGAACACGGGGGTTTCAAAGCTTCCGTGATTGGTTACAATTTCACCAACCCGCGCCCTGCTCCCCGTATCTTGCTTCTGAATCCGGAATTCCACGATTTGGTTTTCCTTTACCGGCCAGTCCCTTCTGCCTGGATCAGCTTATCAGCATCGCATCGCCGTAACTGTAAAAGCGGTACCTCTTTTCGATGGCCCATTGATAGGCCCTCAGGGTCAGCTCACGACCGGCAAATGCCGCCACCAGAAAAAGAAGCGAAGACCGGGGCAGGTGAAAATTCGTCAACAGTGCATCGATAGCCTGAAAACCAAATCCCGGGTAGATCAAAAGATCAGTAGACCCGGAATTAGCTGTCATTGCTCCTTTCTCATGAGATACGGTTTCCAGGGCCCTGACAACGGTCGTTCCAACGGCGATAACCCTTCTGCCCTCGATCTTGGCTCTCCGGATGGTGCTGGCGGCATTGGGGCTTACCGTATATGACTCACTTTCCAGGTTATGTTCCCTGATATCTTGCACCCTCACCGGTCGAAAGGTGTCATGACCAACCAGGAGGGTTATACTCACTATGGTTACTCCCCGGGATTGTAAAGCCGTGAGGAGATCGCGGGTAAAATGAAGGCCGGCCGTCGGCGCTGCCACCGCCCCTGAATAACGGGAGAATATGGTCTGGTATCGTTCTCTATCTATCTCCGATCTTTTATCGTTGTTGTCTCTTTTAATATAAGGGGGTAGGGGAAGGCAACCTCTTTTTTTCAACACGTAGTCAAGGCCGTGTTTCCCCTCAAATCTGAGCAAGGCTTTTCCGTTTTCACCGAGCGTCTCGACAATGCCCATGAGGCCATCCGAAAAGGCAATGGCCGATCCCCTTTTTGGCCTCTTTGATGCCTTTACAAGGCACCAGCGTCTATCCTGCCCCCTCTTGAGAGGCCTGGCAGGGTGATCGATGACCAAAATTTCTACTCGCCCACCCGTTTCCTTTTCACCGTACAACCGGGCAGGTACCACCTCGGCATCGTTTACCACCAGAAGGTCGCCTGCCCTGAGCAGCGAGGGCAGGTCATAGAAGTGATGGTCGGAAATCCCTTCACCGCCGCGCTCCACATAGAGGAGACGTGACTCATCCCGTCTCAGAGCAGGCACCTGGGCGATCAACTCGACAGGCAGGTCGTAATCATAGTCCTCAACGCGATACATGCCCTACCTGAAAAGATACGTTAAGAGCAGGCCCAAACACATGGCCAGAAAACCGACTGCCCTGAGCTGATTATCAGGCACCTGCTGTACCTGCCGCAGCCACTTTTTCATCTTATCCGGAAATGCCAGATACGGGAGCCCCTCGACTATGAGGACCAACCCTAGTAAGCAAAAAAGGAGTTTCATCTAACTGCTACCTGTAAACAAAAATGTGGCTTTAAAAAAGGTCCGCTGAAAGGCCTGTCGCCCGGTTGGGCACGCCGTACCTAGTTTTCGGCTGTTACTCGTCATTTCCCTAAGCTTTGATGATTACCCAAATGCCCACCGCGATGAAACCGAGGCCAGCAATCCACGAGAGGTACTTGGGGTTCAGGTAGTGTGCCAAGAACGAGCCGGCCACAACACCAATCCCCGATGCTACAATCAGGGCGAGCGCTGCCCCGAGGAACACCGTGAGCTTACTGTTTGTGGGACCGGCCGCATACAGGAGTGTGGCAAACTGGGTTTTATCTCCCAGTTCGGCAATAAACACCGTGCCGAACACCGTTAAGAGTAACTTCAAGTCCATTCCAAACCTCAAAAAAGATACGAAGTGATTCTTGACCAGAGAATACCTTTTAGCAATGTTCAAAACCCTCCGGCTTCGCGGGATGGTATAATTCAGCTACACTCGTGAAAAGATGTACTCATAGCTTTCTCGCCCGCTCCCCTTAGACCCTTCGACAAGCCCTTCGGCTTGAGCTCAGGTCGAAAGCACAAGGCTCAGGGTCGCTCAAGCCCGCAGAGTACGCAGAGCTATGTAATGAGGCATTCGATTGCTTACCGTTTTATGGGAGAAAGTTCGTAAGGAAAAATATGAATGTATTCATTTTTTCCTTTGAAAACTTTGCCCATATTCAATCCCGCCTTGCGTGATTGAACACCCCCATAGGGGCATGGTAAGCAATCTGTTGTGTGTCATAAGAAGATCTTCATGCTCTGTGACTTTGAGTACTCTGTGAGAGATACACGAAGATCTTTTCAAGGTGTTCATTCAAGCCATCCCGAGCTCTTTCCCGTCATGCTCTCTATCTCAACCTTTATGATGAGTATTTTCTCCATGCTGGCTGCTGAATAACCGGATGGTCGGCCCGCGTAATGCTGCATGACAATATCCAGGGCCCTTCGCTTTGATTCAGGATCATCTATTAAAGAAGCCTTCCCGACTCCGACAACGCTGCGATACTTCATGCTCCATTTGCACGGAGTCTCATTACTCACCAGTTCATGGTCGCAGTCGACCTCGAAGCAGACCCTGCTGTTTTTCTTGAGTATATCTATCTTCTTTCCTTCCCGGGCCGCGTGAAAATATAAGGCATTATCCTCATACCCAAAGCACAGGGGAACGATGTAAGGCCGATCGTTTGTTGATAAAGCGAGCCTGCATACCGTTGATTTTGCTATGATAGATTCAATTGCGGCTCTGTCAGTTATCTCCTGTTCTTTTCTTCTCATTACAGTAGTCCTTTGTGATTGATATGCCCTACAAATGACCCCGGATTAACCGGGGCTTTTGCTGATCAGTCACAATACGGGAAATTCGTCATACACAAAACATCTAAAAACGAACTACACTTATACAGGCAAAGGAAAATAAGATCAATAAAATCCACTAAAAGAGCTCGCCCATACCAAAGCGCAGATCCTAGATCTCGTGCCAGCCATATTTCTTTTGCCCGACTTACCTCAAGCCTGACCATTTATGTGGGCACGCTATTCTCTTCCAATAAAAACGCCACAGTGTTTCGTATTTAGCTAATGAGGAGGTCTGCTCCCCTGCCCTGAACAAGCGTTGAGACCAGAACTCAGTATCGGTGTCATTTTTAGTAGCTTCAACTTGATGATTATCAGCAGCTCGCTTTAGGGCTACCGCATACCTCCTCCCCCTTGATGGGGGAGGTTAGGTGGGGGTGAATCTTTTAAATCCCTGCTTTGCAGGGTCGGCTCCAGGCGGAATGTGACAGGGTGAATCCCCCCCTGAGAGCTGGGCGCTGAGGTGCCCACGGAAATAAATTTATATAAATTGATAAATTTCGCTTGACTTTTAGAGTGTTTTTATAAAAAATGATAAAAAATGATGGTTATAAGTGAGATGAAAGCCAAGAGCATAAGGGAACTGTTGGAAGAGTCGGCGGGTTTAACTCCTGATAAGACCCTCTTTACCTTTAAGGATCAAGAGGCTACTTATGAGACCGTTCTGCAAACAGTAAATAAAGTGGCGAATGGATTTCTATCGCTCGGTGTGAAAAAGGGGGATAACGTCGCCATTTTACTGCCGAACTGTTTTGAATTTCCTTATTGCTGGCTGGCAGCGAATATGATCGGTGCAGTTATGGTACCGGTTAATGGTCGTTTCGTAGATGAGGAGACCAAATATATCCTTAACCATTCCGAAGCAAGATTATTGGTCACCTGAAATGAATACGCTGAGACAATAAGGAAGATTCAAAAAGAAATCCCTTTGCTCGACAGGATTATCAACATTAATAATTCAGATGTCGATAACGCCATTCCCTTTTCAAACCTGCTTGAAAGCCCGGCAGGTTTAAAACCGGTAGATATCCACCAGGGCGACCTTGCAGTTATCATATACACGTCGGGAACGACGGGAAACCCCAAGGGCTGCATGGCTACACAGGATTATTTCTTAAACCTGGGGGAAATCCAGGGAAAGTTATTTCAGCTTACCGACGAAGATCGCGTCTTTACGGCACAGCCCTTCTACTACATGGACCCACAGTGGAACACCATCATGGTCATGATCCATAACGCAACGCTGATCTTTGCAGAACGATTCAGCACCTCCCAATTTTGGGATCAGATCAGGCACTACAAAACAACCTGCTTCTACTGCATCGGCTCAATGACCTCTTTTCTCTATAATATGCCCCCTTCCGATTTAGATAAACAACACAACTTGAGTATGGTTCAGACATCCGGTATTCCTCCAGGTATACACAAGGCCTGGGAGGAGAGATTCAACGTTCCCGTGTATGAGATCTATGCCTCTACTGAAACAACGGCCGATATTGCGGTAACGGCTGATATGGACCGGAAGGTTGGCACGGCATGTATTGGGCGGCCCGTCTACTACCGAGAAGCCAAAATCGTGGATGATAATGACGTCGAACTCCCGAGCGGTGAGGTCGGTGAAATCGTGCTTAAGCGTGGCAAGGGCATGATGGAGGGCTACTACAAGGACCCTGAGGCCACGGAAAAAGCCTTTCGGGGGGGATGGTTTCACTCCGGAGACCTCGGCTATCAGGATGAAGATGGCGATTTTCATTTTGTGGGGAGAAAAAAGGACATCATCCGAAGGGGGGGCGAAAATATATCGGCCGCATCCATAGAACATGTACTCATGACCCACCCCAAAATCCTGGACGCTGCCACTATTCCGGTACCGGACAAAATACGGGGAGAAGAGGCGAAGGCCTATATCGTCTTAAAACCGAATGAGGAACTTACCTATGAAGACATCATAGAGTTTTGCGAAGAAAACATGGCCGCCTTTAAGGTTCCCCGGTACTTAGAGTTCAGAGAGAGCTTACCGAAAACACCCTCAGAACGGGTGCGGAAACAGAGACTCATAGAGGAAAAGTCAGATCCTACCGAAGGCTGCTTTGATCGGTTGGAAAACAAAACTCGTAGATAGCCAAACACAGGAGCAGTTGCATGATCATCGACTTTCGCGTCATTGGAACGGGACCAGAATTCTTTCCCGGCGGTTATGATGCCATGCCCCCCTTCATGGACCGGTACAAAGAACTCTACGATTTCAGGCGGCTTTGCAGCCTTCCCTTCGAGAAGTTCCTGGAGAACATGCAGCAAAGCGGGATTTCGCTGGCCGTTCTTCATGCGGAGTATAGTTACGGCGATGTTCATCTGCTTAATAAGACGGTTGGCGAATTAGTACAAAAGCACCCGGACAACCTCATCGGCTTTGCAGGCATAGATCCCTCAGCCTCAAAAGACCCGGTCAAAGATCTTGACCGGTATGTCAATGAGTGGAACATGAAAGGGCTTAATCTGCAACCATGGGTTCAGGGGCTGTATCCCAATGATAGGAAATTCTACCCCCTTTATGATTATTGCCAGCAAAGCAAGATGCCCGTCGCAATACATTCCTCAATAAATTTTTCCGTGAATAAAAAAATCGACTACAGCCGCCCGCTGCACCTCGACGAAATTGCGTGCGATTTTCCGGATCTCACCATAGTGGCCAATCACGGAGGGTGGCCCTGGGTCAACGAGATGATAGCGGTGGCATGGAAGCATCCGAATGTTTATCTCGAAACAGGAGGCGTATCGCCAAAGTATATCTCCAGGTCCGGCACCGGCTGGGAGCTCTTTCTCACCTACGGAAACTCCATCCTGCAAGACCAAATCCTCTTTGCCACGAATTCACTTATTCCCCATGAACGGGTTGTCAAAGAGCTGGACCTGCTGCCGCTCAAAGACGACGTGAAAGATAAGTTTTTGTATAAAAACGCCATGAGAATACTGGGTTTGTCTTCTCCATGAGGGAGTCCGGTAAGAATACTTGTCAACGAGCTAAAAGACCTAAACCAAGAAGCGGCAAACCGGAATGAGAAGATCCGGGGGAAAAAGACACTCATATTGTCGCCAGATATGATTTTCTTGGCGGTATAAGAGTCAAATCCTAGATGTGAGTCGTTTAGCACTATGGAAAACTTAGTCCTCATTACTGCTTTAATGTTGAGCCTCCTGGCCTTGTTTCTCCTGAGCGGCATGTGGATTGGGCCGGCAATAGCAGCTGTCGGCATTGTCATCTATATTCTGTTTATTGGTGGGAGTCTCGATATCATAGGAATGGTGCAGTTTAATGTGCTCAATAGCTTCATTTGGACAGCCATGCCCTTGTTCATATTGATGGGGCATATAGTCTTTCGCTGTGGATTAGGTGATAAGCTCTATACAGGTGCTGTGCCTTTGGTTGGTATCTTGCCAGGCGGCCTGCTTCACACGAATATCTTATCTTGCGCCATTTTTGCCGCATCCTCCGGCTCCAGCCTAGCCACTGCTGCAACCATGGGCCCGATTGCCATACCGGAGTTGAAAAAGAGGAATTATGACAAAAGGATGATATTTGGCAGCATTGCAGCTGGCGGCACATTGGGCATCATGATCCCACCGAGCATACCCCTTATTGTTTACGGAGCGTGGGTTGGGGAATCGGTCGGTAAACTTTTCATCGCTGGAATTTTCCCCGGCATAATGTTCGCAGGCCTTTTCATGGCATACATAGCTTTAAACGCAGTATTGTCTCCTGGCAAAACGCCGGGGAGGGAAAGAATCAATCCGAAGGCTATGCTTTTTGGCCTTAAGGACATCCTACCAGTCGGAATACTCATCTTCTTTGTCTTGGGGACTATTTACCTTGGTGTGGCAACCCCCACGGAAGCAGCTGCCCTCGGGACTTTTGGGGCGATCATAATAGCGGCAATATACAGGAGACTTCACTGGATAGCCTTTAAGGAATCGATTGTCGAAACCGTGACTGTCAACGGCATGATGGTCCTCATTATTGTGGGAACTCAAATACTGTCTATGACCTTGTCTGACTTGCGGATTCCGGCGAGGATTGCTGAATTTGTTGCTTCTGCGGGTATCCACAGAGGGTTGGTCTTTGTTTCGATAGTCTTCATGTACCTGGTACTGGGATGTTTTATAGACGCCCTATCAATGACGCTTCTTACTTTGCCCGTCACGTATCCCCTCATGATGAGCCTCGGTTTTGACTCAGTGTGGTTTGGGGTTATCGTTACGCTCATGTGTGAAATAGCATTAATTACCCCCCCTGTGGGGATGATTCTCTTCATTATTCAAGGCGTATCAGGCGAGAACTTATCTGAGGTTGTGTATGGCACATTGCCCTTCATCGTGCTGTTACTCGTCGGAGCCGGACTGCTCTATGCTTTTCCTGAAATAGCAATCTGGTTGCCGCAACAAATGTTCACGGCATTCTAATATATGAGGTAGGCCACGTAGAACTTGAACCATGGGCCATCGTTCAGAACGTGACTTTAGAGCCGCATGAAAGGAGGTGAAATATAGACCGTGCAATAACGAAACTGTCTCTTGATAACAAACGAATTTAATGAAAGGAGGATAATCATGAAAAAGAAAGGACAAAGCATTAGAACAATCATTATCGCGAGTTTTGCGCTACTAGCGTTTTTGGCAGCTTCCGATACCACGGAAGCTAAAGTCTACCAATGGAAATGGTACTCCCCGTATAATCTCGCCGTCTCTCCCACTATGGACAAGTTACCACCACTCATCGAGAAGAAGACCGACGGGCAGATCAAGGTGACATTATATGTGGGCGGACAACACCCTTTCCAGGGACCTGACATGCCACGGGCTCTCAAAACCGGTGCATGTCAGATGGGAGATGTCCTTGGAGCGTATTGTGCGGGAATAGATCCGCGTCTGGGGGCAACGGATATGCCATTCTTTTCCAATAATCCGGAAGAGGAAGAGGCCCTCATGACCACGGTTCTGAAAGATGTATACGACAAGTTCTTTAACGATTACAACATGATGCCACTTGCAAGCTATCCATTTCCCGGCCAGGCAATCCTGGCGAACGTACTCGTCAAAAATATGGATTCCTTAAAAGGTAAGAAGATACGGGTATTTAACAAGACAAGCGCCGATATGATTGCCACCATGGGGGGCACACCGGTTACCATACCTTTTGCCGAGGTCTACACAGCCCTGCAAAGAGGGGTAGTTGATGGCGCCGTAGGCAGCACCTTTGGTCAAGTAATGGCCAAGAATGTAGAGGTGGCAAAGCTCCTCACGAGGACTCACGCTTATGGCCAGGGCAACAGCTGGTTCGTTATGGTCAGCAAATCTGCATTTAATGAACTGCCTGCAGATTTGCAGGAAAAACTCCGTGAGGCTGCAGTAGAGTATCAAGAGCTTGCACGAAAAAGGCAGCATGAAATTGACGCTATGGCTGTCAAAGATGCCTCAGATAAATACGGCTGCACTGTCGCCTCCGTCGGGCCCGCTTTCAGACAACAGATTCGCGAGAGAATGAAGGAAGGTTGCTGGGTAAAGTGGGCAAAAACGTTTCCGGGCGGAATGGAGCTACTAGCCGAAATGGAAGCGTTTCATGAAAATTGGGTGAAGACTCACAAATAGGGAATGCCTATATTCAATGCATTTGGCTTTCGAGCAAGTTTGGTGGGCATAAGACCGCTTCTCCCACCAAACTTGCTGCCAGCTTGATATAGTTCAAGTAAGGAGAATTCGTAAGAATTAGGACGTATCATTAACTTCAATTTCCAAGGGGAGCACAAATGTATGACCTTATTATTAAATACGGTACAATCATTGACGGTACTGGGAATCCTCGATATGCATCAGATATTGCTATTAGAGGTGAAGAAATATCGAAAATTCAGGAACACCTCACCGTGCCACCCGGTGTTACTGTCATTGACGCATCGGGTCTCATTGTTTCCCCTGGCTTCATCGATATGCAGGATCATTCCGACTATAGCCTTTTGGTTGATCGAGACGCACCAAGCGCCCAGCATCAAGGGGTAACAACAGTGGTTTTTGGGAACTGCGGGCTGTCTTGTTATCCGGTAGTTGCCGAATACAGGGTATTACTGGAGTCATACCTTGTGGGGCTTGGGTATAATCATTCCCATTCATTAGATTGGGAAGATTTTGATGGTTATGCGAGAGAGCTAGAAAAAGACGGTCTTGGCGTCAATGTCGTGCCACTTGTCGGTCATGGATCTATACGAATTGCAGTGATGGGTTTTGACGCACGACAGCCGACAAAGGAAGAGCAAGGGGAAATGCGACGCCTGCTCATGGACGCTCTCAAACAGGGGGCGTTCGGTATGTCTTCAGGCCTAGTCTACCCTCCGGGCATAAATTCTACTACACAAGAGCTGCAGGATCTCTGTGCCATCGTCGCTAAGAAAGGAGGAATCTATTCTTCACATTTGAGAGGTGATACCCTCAGGGCAGGTCCTACTTTGGTGGAGTCCCTTCAGGAGGCGCTTGACGTTGCAAGGGCAACGGGGGTGGATCTTCAGGTGTCACACATAGCTCCCAAGTTCCCTAACACCGGGGTCAGCCAGCGGGTTATCGATATGATGCAAAAGGCTCGTGATGAGGGTTTCAACGTAGCCTGTGACGTTCACCCATACATGGCAGCTATGACCTTTCTGGCTTCACTGCTGCCCCCATGGGTATTTGAAGGAGGCACAAAAGAGACCACCCGGCGGTTGACCGATAAGGGTGAACGAGCACGGATTCTGAAGGACATGAGATCCCAATTCAGTCATCTTGATTGGGATGAATTCTGGTTTAGAAATGAACCAGTTCCGGCTGACCCTAATTCTAAATTCAAAGGCAAACGTTTGACTGAAATCGGCAATATGATGGGCAAGGACCCGCAAGAGGCATTCCTCGATGTGCTGGCGGATGAAGGGGAAGATCTCTTTAAGGTTGTGGTATTGGAGTGGATATATTCAGAAGACGACACGTTAGCAACGTTTCTGTGGCCTTACACAATGATTGGTGCAGACGGAGTTAACTCATCCAAAGAGAGCAGAATTGAGTCTATAAGCCTTCATCCCAGGAGTTGGGGCACTTTTCCGAAAGTCATCAGTAAATACTACAAAGAGGGAAAGCAGATTGAGTTGGAGTCGGTTATCAATAAGATGACAGGCCTTGCTTCTACGACTTTGGGACTTGCTGATAGAGGGTTCATCAAGGAAGGGATGAAAGCGGACGTAGTGGTGTTTGATCTAGATCGATTCACGGATAAAGCTACCTACACGGAACCGCGGCAGTACGCTGAAGGCGTGGAATATCTTTTAGTTAACGGAGGGCTTGCAATAGAAAGGGGTAGATCGACGGGGAATAGATCAGCAAAGGTGCTGAGGAGACGATGAACCCGTCACAACCCCATGCAGCTGCATTGCAGATTAAAAGCAAACCGAGCAGACAAGATGAAAGCAAAAGATGAAATAGGCCTTCTTTTCAGAATGATTAGGCTCCTGGAGAATATGTGCATCACATTAGGGGGGATATTCCTTGTGCTTTTATTAGCCCTCATTGTTCCGGGGACAATATCTAGGTATTTATTCAACTATCCCTTTCACTTTGTTGAAGAATACTCCGGCTATCTTTTTGTAGGCATGGGATTCTTGGCGTTTTCATACGCTCTTAGAAAGGGGGCCCACGTTTCGGTTACCGCAGGTGTGAAGTATTTGTCATATAGAACGCGAAAGGTATTGGAGGCGGTCACGACCTCAATTGCCATTTGTGTGGCCGGACTACTATTCTGGCAAAGCTTCAAATTCTGTTATGGCAATTATCAAATACATATGCTCTCATCTACCATCATGCAGACACCATTATGGATACCCCAGTTGTTTATTTGGTTAGGATGGCTCACTTTTGTATTATCGCTCGTTGTCCATCTAACAAGAAAGATACAGGAATTCAGAGTGAATGAAGGGGAGCCGACAGCCGATATTGGTGTTGACAGGTAGCCTGGACTTTGGGAAAAGGCAAAGAAGTGAAATTAATGAGTGAGTCATCAAGGTAAAGGTGATAATGAAGTCGGCGCGATGAGGATATCGTAGCACGATTCAAGATTTATACGAGAGGGTTAACTATGCTATGAGACATAGCCAAATAGAACTAGGAAACAAAATCCGTGAGATAAGAAAGAACGCTGGGCTTTCAATGAAGGTGCTTGCTGAAAAGGTGGGCGTAACTCTCCTAACGATACACCGGATAGAAACAGGCAAGGTAAGCCCCTCGGTAGCTCTTTTATCCGAGATAGCCTATCATCTAAACTATCCCATCTCCTCATTTGTGGCGGGGGAGCGATCGGTCATTCTGATCAAAAGGGATGCGCAGCCCGTGATCAAGAGCGACAAGATGGATTTGACAATCCTTGCTCCTAAGGGCGCTCTAGATGAGAATATTTCCGTTACCCTCGGTAAGGCAGAGGAGGGCGAATTTATCAGCAAACATAAAAACGAAGGGGTTGAGCTCACGTACATTATAAAAGGAAAAGACATATTCAGGTACGGCAATAAGGATTATGAACTCAACGAAGGTGATCTCATCTATCACGACGGAAAAGACTATCATTCGGTTACTGCCATAGAGCCGACCGAGTTTCTTAACATACTTCTCTTGGGCAAATAGAGATCAGGTGGAGCCTTAGCGATTGATACAGCGCACGTTAAGGGCAACTGAATGGATGAAATAAAGGTCTGAAAATCATCTCGTAACATTCAAGATACGCTCTAATTGCAGGTAGCACAAGGCCGGATAATGCGGTGACTGTCAGTGCTCTTCTCATTGTTATTTCTTTCGGAAATCATCCTCTGCAGCAACTTTAACTCCCATGTTTTCGATTTTTTGCATAGTATGTCGAAATTTGCTCGACATACTATGCTGGAAAATGGTATTTTCACATACTTGGTACCTTCCGGAGCCGAGCACTAAACAAACACAAACTCATTCGAATGATACAGACTATTAGAAAGGCAATCCCGCAAGAGGAGTTCGACTACCAGACCCTTCTGGACTGTCTCAAGAGCTATGTACGCCCCAGAGACAAGATCTCCGATCTGCTGAGAAAGGGCAGTATCATAAGGATCAAAAAGGGGCTCTACGTTTTTGGAAATGAATACCGGCGCAGGCCTTTTTCGCGGGAGATTCTGGGCAATCTCATTTACGGGCCGTCTTATATATCGTTAGATTATGCATTACAGCATTATGGTCTCATCCCGGAGCGAGTTGAGGCTGTGACCTCCGTGACCACGGGTCGGTCCCGCCGGTTTGCCACATCGGTCGGCCTTTTCACCTATCGCATGATCCCTCTTGAGGCCTTCCGCATGGGAATGGACCAGATTGAAATCGGTGATGGCCGCGCTTTCCTAATGGCCACGCCGGCAAAGGCATTGGCCGATAAGCTTTATGATGTTTGGGGGATAGCAATTCAATCACAAAAGGAACTGAGCAATTATCTTGAGACAAATCTCCGGATAGATCTGGCAGTACTGCGGGAGCTAAAGCCGATGGAACTTGATGCCATTGCGCAACGCTACCAGTCTCGAAAAATCAGGCTGCTCAGTGAACTGGTTCGTCGCATCCACCGCCAGGCAAAAAGGTAGGCAACCATGCATGAAGCAATTGCCCGAATGCTTTCCAAATATGAATGCCGCGGGCTTAATGATTACATAAACGCCTTGCGTGAAATCCTACAAGATATAGCCCTGCTGGGACTCTGGCGCAGCAAGCTTTTTGAAAAGGCGGCCTTCTACGGCGGGACCACTTTGCGCGTTCTTTACGGATTAGACCGATTTTCCGAAGACATGGATTTTTCTCTACTGGAGCCCTCAGTCACTTTTGACATCACGAGTTTTACTGGCTTCCTCGAAAGGGAAATCAATGGTTTTGGCTTTGATATACAGATTGAAAAAATCGACAAGGCAGCACAGACTCCTATACAATCTGCCTTTCTCAAGGCAAATACGCGGACTCAACTCCTCGTTATCGAAACAGGTGAGGAGATAGTTAAGGCGATTCCCAAGGGCCGGATTTTGAAGATAAAGCTGGAAGTGGATACCGACCCGCCATCGGGTTTCGCTACACAGACGCGTTACCTCTTGCAGCCCATTCCTTTTTCGGTGCGTGCCTTTGTGCTTCCAGACCTATTTGCGGGGAAAATGCACGCCATTCTATGCCGAAGATGGAAAGGCAGGGTTAAGGGCCGGGACTGGTATGATCTCGTGTGGTATGCTGCCCATCATCCCGAGCTGCACCTCTATCATCTTGAACAACGCATGCGACAGACCGGGGATTGGAAAGAAGATACACCTTTGACATTGGAGCGGTTTAAAGATCTGCTGATTCATGCGATAAATAGTCTCAATGTAGAGCAGGCCCGCAAGGAGGTGGAGCCTTTTGTCAAGAATCCGGAGACCCTGTCCATCTGGTCCCAGGAGTTTTTCCTGGATATTGTTTCAAGGATAAGGTTTGTCTAAAGGAGATTTGTACCTTAGACTGATTGGTTGCAGGCGCGGTGTCAGGAAGCCAAGTTAAAGATCGGATTTCCATGCAATTCCGCTTGATACCCTGCAGTTTACTGCAGGGAGCTTCATTTCGCCTTTTCGAACTTCCAACTTGCCGGCGGCAGAGCCGCCGGGTCTTTCCTTCTTGCTTATAGCGCAGCAATATGGTAGAAATCTGCTGACTTAAAACAGAATCCTACTTCAGCATGACAGCTCATGCGAAACCGCGATTCCATTTCTCCTTATCACGCGATGCACGAACCATCGCACTCTCTATCGCATACTCAGCTCACACCTGAAATCCTGCTCTCAACCACCGCTGATAAAAAGGACTGTAAGGCGTATTCATTTGCGCCTATAATACAAAGCCGCAAAATAAGATATTGAATTTATGTGCTTTATTCGGCCTTCTGGATTTGGAATCGTAAAAAATTACGCCTTTTCGGCAGTATAGTATTAATGTTATAAGGAGAACCCATGCCTAAATACTCCACGGAAACCAATAAAGAAATTTTACTGAACGCCCTTGGATACGAGGAACAAGGTTCCCTGTATCGGGATAGGATCATGATGAGATTACTCGAACTCAATTTGAATCCCCTAATAGAATCGATTGAATCGGCAGCAGTATCCAGTGACCGCCTTGGAAAAAAAGTGTTTTGGTTGAATATCATCCTTGGTGCTGCCACAGTCGCTGGGTTCGTCATTGCCGTTATCGGGTTTTTTAAACTCTGGCCTCCCCAATAGGCAGTAAAGGACTTTCTTTTCGACATCTCTTGAGATTTTTTTAACAACCTCGTTGACTTGGTCTTCGTTGAGTTTTCGATCAATGACGATCTTAAACAAAATACACCTCCTTATAACCATTCACTCCACCAGACGGTAAACCGCTGGTGAGTTTTGCGTTGTGCACACGAATAGGAGCAAATTATGAGACGTCTATCCTTCGTATTCGTCCTGTTGTCAATAATCCTCGTAACCAATGCGGCATATGCGCAAGAAGCATTCCTCATTGATGGTACGAAATGGTTAGCTTTAGACAAGCCTTCAAAGGTATTTTATTTGGCCGGATATCTTAAAGGTGCATATCGAGGCATATTGGTTGGACTCCGAGACATCGACTGTATCAACCATCAAGAGATTGCCGATCTTGGTAAGTCGAAGTATAGGGACTTTGTTGGCAAGGGAAATTTACAGGCATTGTTGGATGAGATTGACAATGTATATCGGGATAAGAAAAACCTTGCAATCGAGGCCGACCAAGTGATCGTCTTCGGACTGACAAAGATCAAGGGCAACATGTCAAAGCAGAAGCAAGAAGTGTGGCTCGATCTACTAAGAACGATGAATCAATAATGTGGATCTGCACAACAAGGCGGTAGAGAGGGACCGGGCTATTCAGGTGTCGTTTCAACGCATGTACTTCTTTTAGGGGCATGAGTAAGGGCCGGAAAGCTTTATCTCAAAATGCCGCCCGGCCCCTCACCTCCGCGTTATGAGAAAATGAGAAAATCTTAACATGAACAGAACACCCGAACAAAAAGCTAGAGACAACATAGACAAAATGCTCGAACGGTGCGGCTGGGTGGTTGTTGACAAGAATGCAATCAACTGGAGCCTCGGCCCGGGGCTTGCGATTCGTGAATATCAGACCGATGTCGGTCCTGCTGATTATGTCCTGTTTGTTGATCGTGAACCCATCGGTGTGATTGAAGCCAAAAAAGAAGAGGAAGGTCACCGCCTGAGCGTTCATGAACAGCAGGCGGAATATTATGCCCAAAGCAAACTGAAATGGTTTGCAGACAGCCGACCGCTCCCGTTTGTTTATGAAAGCACCGGCATATTAACACGGTATACCGATCTGCGGGACCCCAAACCCCGCGCAAGGCATGTCTTTTCATTTCACCATCCGAAAACATTAAAAGACAGGATAAGGCAGAAAACCAGCCTGCGGCAGCGATTGCAGCATTTGCCCAATTTGCCTGTTGAAGGGCTGTGGGATTGCCAGATCAGAGCAATTACCAATCTTGAAAAATCATTCAGGGAAAACAGACCACGTGCCTTGATCCAGATGGCAACCGGCAGCGGAAAAACCTTCACCGCCATCACTGCTATTTATCGTCTGCTCAATTTTGCGGATGCCGAACGCGTCCTGTTCCTAGTGGATACCAAAAACCTGGGGGAGCAGGCCGAACAGGAGTTCATGGGGTATACGCCGAGTGACGACAACCGGAAATTCACGGAACTTTATAACGTCCGGAGGCTGAACTCGAAATATGTCCCGCCGGACAGTCAGGTATGCATCAGTACCATCCAGCGGATGTATTCCATCCTCAAGGGGGAAGAACTCGATGAAACCGCGGAACAGACCAATCCCCATGAATACGGGGAGTTGGGACGACCCCGGGAAGTTGAATACAATGAAAACGTCCCGCCCGAATTTTTTGATTTCATCGTGATCGATGAATGTCACCGCTCCATCTACAACCTGTGGAAGCAGGTACTGGATTATTTTGACGCCTTTTACATCGGGTTGACCGCAACTCCGGATAAGCGGACATTCGGCTTTTTCAATGAAAACGTGGTCAGCGAATACCGGCATGAAGAAGCAGTGGCCGACGGGGTCAATGTCGGATTTGACACCTATCTTATTGAAACCAGGATCACCAAAGACGGCAGCAAACTGGTTGCCGAGCAATGGGTGGATAAACGGGACCGCCTGACCCGTAAAAAGCGGTGGGAGCAACTCGATGAAGAAGTGATATACAACGGAAACGACCTTGACCGGGATGTGGTCAACCCAAGCCAGATCAGAAATGTGATCAAAGCCTTTCGGGATAATCTGCCGGAAATGTTTCCCGGGCGTGGGGAAGTCCCCAAAACGCTCATTTTTGCAAAGACCGACAGCCATGCCGACGATATCATCAACATCGTGCGCGAAGAATTTGCCGAGGGAAACGCGTTTTGCAAAAAAGTCACATACAAGGCGGACGAAGATCCCAAATACGTGCTGGCGTCTTTCCGCAATGATTATTACCCCAGGATTGCCGTAACCGTTGACATGATCGCCACCGGTACGGATGTCAAGCCCCTGGAATGCTTGGTGTTCATGCGGGATGTCAGATCCAGGAACTATTTTGAGCAGATGAAAGGCAGGGGGACCCGCACCCTGGGATATGACGATCTGAAAAAGGTTACCCCTTCGGTTCATACCAGCAAAACAGGATTTGTTATCGTTGATGCCGTGGCGGTCAGCAAGTCCGTCAAAACTGACAGCCGGCCCCTTGAGCGGAAAAAATCGGTTCCCCTAAAAGATCTCCTCCAGGCGGTGTTGATGGGGCAAACCGATGAAGACACCTATACGTCGCTGGCAGGCCGCCTGGCCCGGCTGGAAAAACAGATCACGGAAGATGAACGGAATAAATTGAAGCAATTGTCGGACGGAAAGACTATCAATAAACTGGTTCATGAACTGCTGGACGCGTATAATCCAGATAAAATTATTGAAACTGCGAAGGAAAAGTTCAACCTGCCACCGGATACGGAGCCGGATGAGGATGAAAAGCAGGATGCCCAAAAAGAATTGATCAACCGCGCCAGAGACACATTTACCGGTGAATTGAACGAATTTATCGAAAACGTCCGCACCTCCCATGAGCAGATTATCGACGGCATCAACCTCGACGAGCTGCAATACACCGGATGGGATCAGCAGGCCAAGGTAAAGGCGGAAGAAACCATAGAGGATTTTAAAACCTTTATGGAAGCTCACAAGGATGAGATCACGGCCCTTTCCATCTTTTACAACCAACCGTATAACCGCAGAGATATCACCTATGACATGATCAAAGCGGTGCTCGAAACCCTAAAACAGAACAAGCCCCGACTTGCCCCGGCGCGGGTCTGGCAGGCATACGAACAGGTGGAAAAGGTGAACGGCAAATCCCCGAAAAACGAACTCACCGCACTGGTTTCCTTGATCAGACGTATCACCGGCATCGATGACACGCTGACCTCATTTGAACAGACGGTCAACCGAAACTTTCAGAAATGGGTGTTTGAAAAACAGGCCGGGCCCCTGAAATTCTCCGAGGAACAGATGACATGGTTGCGCATGGTCAAGGATCACATCATCAGTTCCGTGCATATTGAAAAGGATGATCTGGATTATGCCCCCTTTGACGGCAAGGGTGGCATTGGAAAAATGCTTCAGTTGTTCGGCGATGACATGGATCGGATTATTGATGAAATGAATGAGGCATTGGCGGCGTAATGAAGGAGCCCTGGAACATACCTCAAATCTGGAAATGGGTAGAAATAAAATCTCTTGGCGACATTGTTTCAGGTGGAACACCATCAACCAAAGAGATGTCTTACTGGGGCGATGATATTAACTGGATTTCACCGGCCGACCTTACCGGTTACACAAAAAAAACTATCGCCAGAGGAGCTAAGAGCCTTACGCATCAAGGTCTTGCCAAAAGTTCAGCGAAGCTAATGCCAGCAGGCAGCATTCACTTCTCTTCAAGGGCACCTATTGGATATGTGGCTATCAGTTCTCAGCCACTAAGTACGAATCAAGGTTTCAAGAGTCTTGTGCCAGCTCAAGGTGTATTTAATGAATATGTATATTACTATTTGAAGGCCGCCAAATATATTGCGGAAGAAAGAGCCTCGGGCACAACTTTTCGTGAAATATCTGGCACCGCATTTGGAAAGCTTCCTTTCCCTTTACCCTCCCTACCCGAACAAAACCAAATCGTAGCCAAAATCGAGGAACTCTTTTCTGAACTGGATAACGGCATCGAAAACCTGAAAAAAGCCCGGGGACAGTTGAAAACATACCGCCAGGCCGTGCTGAAATATGCCTTTGAAGGCAGGTTCAGCAAAGAATGGCGCACCCGACAGATACAGGCGGGAAACCCGCCGGAACCAGCGGAAAATCTTCTGGAGCGCATTCGGAAAGAGAGTGAAAAGCATTATAAAAAACAGGTGGAAGATTGGGAAAAGGCCTGCGAACTGGCAAACAAAGAAGGCAAGAAGAAACCCGCTAGACCTAAAAGACCAAAGGAACTGCCGCCGCTTACGGATACAGAATTAAAAGAATTACCGGAGCTGCCGAGGAAGTGGGAGTGGTGTAAACTTGGAGACTTATCTTATTTAATTACAAAGGGGGCCTCTCCAAAGTGGCAAGGATTTAAATATGTTACTGATCCTACCCAAGTTCTATTTATAACAAGCGAAAACATAAGAAACAATTACATCGATATAGATAATCCAAAGTATTTGGAAAATGCGTTTAGCTTAAAACAAAGAAATTCGGTCCTCCAAAATGGAGATATCCTGCTAAATATTGTTGGGGCTTCCATCGGCAGAGCGGCAATTTATGCTCTTGAACTAAGTGCGAACATTAATCAAGCTGTATCTCTCATAAGACTTGCGGACCAAAACCTAAAAGAATTTATTTCTATATTTTTAAATACTTCTTCCGCAAACAAATTTTACAATTCAAAAAAGGTCGATTTCGCAAGAGCCAACCTTTCGCTTGCAGATGTTTCAAATATACCGATACCATTATGTTCAAAAATGGAAATAAATTTTATCGTCTCTGAAATCGAATCCCGTCTGTCCGTCTGCGACAAAATTGAACAAACCATTGAAGACAGCTTTAAGAAAGCAGAAGCCCTGCGGCAGAGCATATTGAAGAAGGCATTTGAGGGAGAATTGACAAGAGAATGGCGGAAAAAGCACCCGGAGCTGATTTTCGGTGAAAACTCGGCTGAAAAGCTGCTGGAACGAATCAAGGCTGAAAAAGCCCTTGCGACAGGTCGGGAAAAATCGCGATCAAAGAAGATGAAGAAAGAATGAACAAAGCCGGAATAAAAAATCAGATCCGTAAAGGAGAAGGCATCTCCATCGAATTTAAAGAATGCCGGAATAAGCTGGGCAAAGATGTTTTCGAAAGCATTTGCGCGTTTTTAAACCGCAATGGAGGAGATTTATTCCTTGGTGTGAGTGACAGTGGAAAGATAACGGGCATTGACCCCGAAGCAGTGGATCAGGTCAAAAACGAGCTTGTAACCGCCCTGAATAATCCTCAGAAGCTGAATCCGCCGTTTTATCTGACGCCCGAGAATTGGGCCATTCAAGGAAAACGGATCATCCGCCTCTTTGTCCCTGAAAGCTCCCAGGTTCACCGCTGCAATGGTAAAATATATGACCGCAATGAAGATGGAGACCTTGATATCACCAGCAACACCAATCTGGTCACAGAGCTTTACATTCGAAAGCAGACCAGCTATTCGGAAAATCGTACATATCCTTATGTGTCTTTGAAGAACCTGCGCCCGGACCTGATCGCCAAAGCAAGGAAGCTGGCTGTCAATCAAAGACCCGGGCATCCATGGGCCAGTATGTCGGATATCGAGTTGCTCAAAAGCGCCCAGCTTTTTCAAAGGGACTATCAAAGCGGTAAGGAAGGTTTTACACTAGCTGCAATCCTTCTTTTAGGAGACGATAATGCCATTTTATCCGTGCTGCCCCATCATCGCACCGATGCTCTGCTTCGGCGGGAGAACATAGACAGGTACGACGATCGCGATGACATCCGGACCAACCTGATTGAGAGTTATGACCGCCTGATGGCATTTGTGGCCAAACATCTGCCGGACAAATTCTTCCTGGAAAAAGACCAGCGGATCAGCCTGAGAGACCATATATTCAGGGAAGTGGCTGCAAACATGCTGATCCACCGTGAATTTCTAAATCCCTACCCGGCAAAATTTATTATTGAAACCAACCGGTTGTTTGCTGAAAACAGCAACAAGCCCCACGGACACGGATTGATCGATCCCGCAAATTTTTCTCCCTTTCCCAAAAACCCGGTTATGGCCAGTTTTTTCAAGGAAATCGGACGCGCGGATGAGCTTGGTTCCGGGGTGAGAAATCTTTTTAAATACTGCCGGCATTATTCCGATGGCAAGACTCCTGAACTGATAGAGGAAGATATTTTTAAATGCATCGTCCCCCTTAGCCCGCAAGTTACCCCGGAAGTCACCGAGCAAGTTGCCGAGCAAGTTGCCGAGCAAGTTGCCGAGCAGGTCGAGAAGAGCGAAAAAATTATTGAGTTTTGTAGAAGCCCAAAATCAACTTCTGAAATAATGGGCTTTCTGGGACTGAAGCATCGAGAGCATTTTCGAGCAACAATTCTCCAGCCTTTATTGAAACAGGGTATTTTGAAGCCGACAATTCCTGAGAAACCGACAAGCTCAAGACAAAAATATTATTCAACAAAAGAGAAAATAACGAAATGAACAATACCGCAAACATCGTTTCAAAAGTCTGGAGTTTCTGTCACACTCTGCGGGATGACGGCGTCAGTTACGGCGATTATTTAGAGCAGCTTACCTATTTGCTGTTTCTCAAGATGGCCGATGAATACAGCAGGATTTACAAAAAGGATGTCGGCATCCCGGCTGAATACAATTAGGGCAGCTTGAAAACCCTAAAAGGGGCGGAACTCGAATCCCATTACATCAAGCTGCTCAGGGCACTGGGCCAACAGAAAGGCATGATCGGCCAGATTTTTGTCAAATCTCAGAACCAGATCCAGGACCCGGCCAAGCTTTATAAGATTATTCACATGATCGATGCGGAAAACTGGGTCATGATGGGAGCGGACGTCAAGGGGGATATCTACGAGGGCCTGCTTGAAAAAAATGCCGAAGACGTCAAAAGCGGCGCCGGACAATATTTTACCCCAAGATCGCTGATCAGGGCCATGGTCGAATGTGTCTGCCCCGAACCTTCTAAAGCCATTGCCGACCCTGCCTGCGGCACAGGTGGTTTTTTTCTGGCGGCGTATGATTTTTTAATAAACAATTACAACCTGGACAAGGGACAGAAAATCTTTTTGAAGAATCAAACCTTTTTCGGCAACGAGATCGTAGCCAATGCCCGCCGCCTGGCATTGATGAACATGTTTCTGCATAATATCGGGGAGATTACCGGTGAATCCACCATTTCACCCAATGATTCCCTGATTGCCGATACCGGTGACCGATACGACTATGTCCTGACCAATCCGCCATTCGGTAAAAAAAGCAGTATCACCATCACCAATGGAGAGGGCAAACAGGAAAAGGAGGATCTTCGATACAACCGGCAGGACTTCTGGGCCACCACTTCCAACAAGCAGCTCAATTTTGTACAGCACGTTCGCACCATGCTCAAAACCACCGGCCAGGCGGCCGTGGTGGTTCCGGACAATGTGCTCTTTGAAGGGGGAGCCGGTGAAACGGTTCGACAAAAACTCCTTCAAAATACCGACCTGCACACCATTCTCAGGCTTCCCACCGGCATATTTTACGCCCAGGGGGTCAAGGCCAACGTGATCTTTTTCGAAAACAAGCCTGCCAGCAAGGACCCGTGGACAAAAGAGGTTTGGTTTTATGACTTTAGAACAAATGTCCATTTTACCAAAAAGAAGAACCAGATGACTTATGACGACCTGAAGGATTTCATTGCCTGCTACAATCCCGAAAACCGGCACAAACGCCAAGAAACCTGGACAGAAGACAACCCCAACGCGAGATGGCGAAAATTCACCTATGACGAGATCATGGCCCGTGACAAAACCAGCCTGGACATTTTTTGGATCAGAGACGAAAGCCTGGCCGACCTGGATAACCTCCCCGATCCGGATGTGCTGGCTGAAGAGATCATCGAAAACCTTGAAGCCGGTGTCGAGAGTTTTAAGCAAATCATGGAATCGATCAATGGACAATAAGGAGCACAAGCACACGTAACATGAAACGGGACGTAGGTTCCAAAACGACTTGATAAATGGCATAAAGGGGTGAGGCTTTTTGTATGTCCAGACAGCCAAGACTTGATGCACCCGGTGCCTTACATCATGTGATGGGTCTGGGCATTGGTGGAGTAAAGATATTTAGCAACAGCAAAGCTCGGGAGGATTCTCTTGAGCGTTTGAGGGCTCTTTGTGGGGCAGATGCCCTCAGTGTTTACCCTTGGGCTCTTATGAGTCAGACAGCGGTAAAAAAATGGGTTATTCTTGTGCGGATGTCGCATGCTTTCTTGGTATAAATACTTCTGCTGCTAATCGATTAGCCGTTTCTGATGAGTTGCCAGAGGTAGAGAAATATCTTTAAATCGTTTTGGAACCAACGTCCCCTTTTCCTGAGCTTTTATTAGGAGGCCAAAAATGAACTCATTGAAAAAAGATATTTGGGATTCGAAGTTAGATGCTGATATGAATGTCAGATATTGGTCGAGCCTAGCGAGACGTTATAATCAACGGGAAAAAGCCTACAAGATTTTTTTAGGAATTATGGCATCTGGAACCGTAGCAAGCTGGAATATATGGAGTGAAATTCAAATTGTTTGGAAATTATTATCCGGCATTTCAGCGTTGATGGCTATTGCACTTCCGATCCTAAATTGGTCAAAAATGATACAGAATACAACTAACGTGGCTCAAAAATGGCATCAAATTAAAATTGATTATGAAATCATTTGGTTCTCTTTAAATCATGGCAAAAGTGAAGATCTAATAATAGAGGAATTTATACATACAAAAAAGAAGGAGGTTCTAGCAAGTAAAGAAGAGGCTGATTTGCCAGTGAAAACAAAGTTGCTAGAAAAATGTTATAATGAGGTTTTAAAATCAACAGGATTATAATTGACTTAAGATTAATATAAGGAGAAATACAATTATGGCAGAAAATAATGACAAAGAAAAGCCAGAAAGATCGAGAGCTGCAATTATTATAGAGGAAATAGAATCCTTTGTCGAAAAATCTGATCGCAAGATAGATAAGACGGAAAAGCTGGAAAGACCTCGACCATGGCCTGATCCTCCTCCTACTCCTCGTCCTGATCCATTTTCTGAAGATGAAACTAGGGGTGAAAGAAGTGGAGGCGGAAGTGAGGAAAGTGAAAGTGGGGATGAATAAATAGCAGAATTGAAAAAATCCTAAAAAATCTAAAATGGGGGTCGACCATTAAAGGGCGAGTCAAGGGAAAAAACACCTCTCCTGCCAAAAAAGTTCTCCTTTTCTGCTTGGCCCAGACGCTCGCATCAGCTCGGCCTCGTTTTCGCCTCCCTTTCCGCACCCGTTACTTCTCGCTTGATAAAGGGTCAAGTCTCCGTTTGACTCTTTTGATTTTTTGACAGGGCTCCAGGTGTGCTTTTGACTCGCAATTTTCAAAACAATTTGTGGCTTAAATTGTTATTCTTGCCATAAAGCGGGGCGCCCGTAAGATTTTCAATTTTATCGTTTTTTTACGATCAGAAAGACAATACTATGTTGAATATTGAAAGTAAGCAAATTTGCCTGTTTGTTTGTTCAATCCCGATATATTGGGATCAGGCAAAATTGCCTTATATGTAAATGTTATGCAAACACATAAATGACGAGGGTATAGATGGCTTTTGATATAAAAAGCTCTGACTGGATTACAATTGTAGGCTGGGGAGTTACTTTTTTGCTTGGTGTTTTGCTCACAATTCTGACTCAGCGTATAAGCAAAAAGAAAAAGAAAATTATTTGGTCTTTGGTTAATGAAAGCAATTTATTATCTCATGCTACCCAAGAGGAATTAGAGACCGGTTTTGGCGTCCCTGTAAAGGTTTTTATGGGTCCGAATCAAGTAACCGATCTTAGCACGATAAGAATTAAGGTTGGTAATACAGGTAACGTTGAACTTCAAAATATAACATTGTATTTTCGATTTGGCGATGATGCAAAGGTATATGTTGGCCGATACATAGGAGATTTAGGCGTTTATAGGAAAAAATTGAGTTTAGAAAAAATGGACAACGTTGCCACCCTGGAAATAGCCCATATCAATAAAGGCCAATCTTTTGAGGTCGAATTCCTCGTAGGGCAATATCAAGTTGGTGATATTGTAGTTGATATGGCCGAACCAGGCGTGAGTTTAAAGAGGGTATCCAGTTTCCGATTGGAAGCTGGTTTAGGTAAGTTCGAACATTTTAGCCTTGGTTTTTGGGGCGTAAAGTACGACCCCACTGCAACCCAGACCTCTTACCTTGTAGCAGAAGTAAGAAATCTAAGGCATGCTTTATTGAAGTATCAGTCAGATAAAAAAGAGAATGCATAACATCGCAAAATAATAAAGGAGTACTAAAATGCTTTCTTGCTTTATTTCAGCACCAGCAGGAGTCAACCTTTTAAAAATAAAGAGGATACTCAGCGAGAAAGGCCTGGAGTATATTCACCCATCCGAAATTCCATTTTCTGGTGAAAGCATTAGTGAAAAAATATCAAAACTAATTTCACAAGCAGATCTCTTTATCGCGGTCTTCGACGACGATCTGCCAAATGGAAATATTTTCTTTGAATTAGGGCTGGCCGTAGCCCAAAAAAAACAGATAATTATCTTGGCCCCCCCGAAATTTAAAATCCCATCCGATTTAGCAGGCTTTCTTTATCTAAAAATTGATGCAGACAACATCGAAGCTCTTGGATTTACAGTTGATCAGTTGCTTGCCGCACCGATCAAAAGAACAAAAAAGCGACAGTTAAAGAAACCTCCTCATGTTGGTAAACCTGCCGGATTCGGAGTAATTGAGTTAAGAAACAGGCTAAAATCCTTAGATCCTAAAATCGCTGGGTACGAACTCGAAAATTTTGTGGGTGACATACTGAAAGAGAGCGGTATCTCAATAATCAAGCAATCAAACAGACCAGATCTTGGAGCCGATTTTGCTATTTGGTCTGACGATCTTAGTTCAATATTTGGCAACCCAATTTTAATTGAAATTAAAAGGAGCATTAAGAGTGCTGCACAGGTTAAAAAGGTTACAGATCAATTACTCCGCTACATGAATAAAAGTAATTCAAGATCTGCCTTGGTACTATATTTGGAAGGACTGCCATCATTTGAAGCTCAAACTGCAGCACAACAGTTCAATATCATTTTTTTCCAACTAGAAGAGTTCATTGAACAACTCCAAGAAAAAAGTTTTTCTGGCATAATAAGGACACGCAGGAACATAATTGCACATGGGGGAGAGATATAATGGCTCTCATATCCCAACAGCGAATTCAACAATTTCTTGCTGCAGGTGACAATGCCCAAACAACTACTGAAAAAGGCAGAGCTCTCGAAGATCTTATTTGTTACATTTTCGGGAAGGTGCCTGGAATCACAGTTACAAAAAGAAACACACTAAATCAGTTTTTATCCGAAGAAATTGATGTTGCTTTCTGGAATAGACGCCATCACAATGGCTTGTATTTTCTTCAAAACATAATTCTGGCTGAATGTAAGAATTGGTCACGACCTTTAGGGAGTGAGGAAGTCGGTTGGTTTGATTCAAAATTACGAAGAAGAGCCCAGCCTTTTGGAATATTAGTTGCTGCTAATGGCATAACAGGGAATCCTGCTGATAGAACAGCGGCACATGATGTCATTAACGCGGCATTAGCAGAAGGCCGCCAGTTTATTGTCATAACGCGGCATGAAATTGAAAGCCTCGCTTTGTCAATTCAGCTAGTAGAATTAATACAAACAAAGTTGTGTGAACTCGCAGTGGCAGGAACCCTACTATTTGACAATGCATAACAACACCATTCACGCAGATGGGCAGGGTCGCGGCGGTTAATAGCTCTTATCGAATACTCTGTTTGATTGCAATTTTACAGCGCTCTATTAACCCTGCCCACTGGTGATGGTGGGCGTTAGCCAGACGTATAGGAACTCCCAAATAGTGAGGCCAAGCAAAGAAGGAGCATCCGCATGAGTAAGATTTTGATTTCGGTGCGTTTCTTCGTCGGGGCGAAGGCCATGAGTGGCCGAGATATCAATCTTAAGGATATTCAACTTGCCCCCAATCAAATGGGAATCGACGAGTACACGGTCATCAACTGCCAGGGGTATTACAAAGGCAAGCCCGAAGATTCTGTGATTATAGAGGTGCACATGGACTTGTCAGGTGAAAAATGGTCTGATCCAAAGGGGTGTGTCTCCGAGATTAATAAACTGAATAATTTGGCAACCGAACTTCGTTGTAGATTCGATCAGGAGGCGGTTATCGCCGAGGTAGTCGTACGTTCTCACTCCGAAAGGGTTGAATGGTCTCATTGGAGCACAGCGGACAGCGGAAAGGTTTTCCCATTCCCGGCTCATATAGCGTCTCTAGTGTGGGACGGTCCATCAGCAAGAAATGACCTTGATGTTCCTGGCTTCTTCCATGATTTGACGCAGTCTGCCCGGGGCACCTTGGACAAGCGGCACATACCGTATGATAAATGGCCTCTTTTCGTGGTACCAGCAAGGAGTACGCTTATCCTCGATTTGAAAGCGATCGGAGAAAAAGAGAAATGTAAAGAGTTCGATGATGGCATTATTAAACACTCGACAGAGAATCTGCAGAAGCTCGATGATGTGAGAGCTATTGCAAGTGGTGATTATATCGCGCGATTCCGCACCGCAAGTTTTGCACCGACTTTCTTCGTGACCAATCTGGCTGATTTACTCACACCATCAGACGACCAAACGCCCCGTATTGAGGTCAGCGAAGGGCCTTTTAGGGACTGTTTTGGCTGTTGTGAGATGGCGTACCTGGATCTGCTAGAGGATTGGCTCTCAAACGGTGAGGTAGAATTCGACAGGCTTAACTTCTTGAATTGCAAGCGACCATTGGTTACGGTTTTGGCAATCACCTTTCCTCCCAAGGATAATAGTAATGTGGAGGACAGGGTGGTCGTTCAGCGGCGTTCCGGGAATGTCTCGATCTATCCGAACCATTACACGTGTGCTCCTTGGGGCTACTTGGAGCCGATCTTGAGAAAAGAGCCGTCCGTAGTGGATATATTCTTACAGGAACTCGATGAAGAACTGTTCCGCGGTCCTGACCCTCAAACGGACTATGACTCGCTAATTCGGCGTTTGGAGGACCTGGAAGGCGCACTGCAATACCTGGGTTACGCTGTTGATCTCTTACGGCCGAGGATAGATATCCTTCTTATGTTCACACCTTCTGAAGTCTGGTGGGAACGCAATAATTCTCGCGTGCATCTGAACTGGGAGTTTGAAAGCGAGGCGAAAGAGCTTCAGGTTGTTAAGGAGGTTGCCAGAGGTGCCGGAGGCGATTACGTACCGGCAACAGTCGCAGCAGCACGCCTTGCCATGGAGGTGAGAGCAAATTGTGGATAGCCTAAGAGTGGAGCAGATCGACATGCTAACACGGCTCTTGCAGCCGACAGCTAATCGCTGCATTAGGCTTTAGCGAGGGAGGCAATGAAGTTCGATTGGTCAGCGATTGGGTCAATAGGTACAGCCATAGCGGTACTCATCGCCGCTTGGCAGGTCCACAAGAATACCCAGCAAGCCAGAACGGATTTTGAAGATGACCTTTCCAGAGAGTACAGAGAGTTGACGCGTGCGATTCCAGTTGAAGCACACCTCGGGACGGAGTTAAGTGAAGACGATTTTAAGAAGGCTTTTCCCCATCTATTCCAGTACATAGACTTGTCTAATGAGCAGGTGTTTCTGAGAATGAACGGTCGGGTGAGCTTCGCAACCTGGCGCAGTTGGAGTGATGGCATAAAATCCAACCTATCTAAACCGTCGTTTGCAAAGGCTTGGGCGGAGGTAAAGGCAAAAGCGAAGCCGAGTTTTCAGGAGCTTCGCACGCTTGAAGAGAGTGGCTTTTCAAGTGATCCAAGGAAGTGGCTCCACATGGCGATACAGGTTCTTCAATCTCTTTTTTCCTAACCATCCACTTCAGCCGACGCCAAAGAAACAGCGCGGCTGAGTTTTTCGTTATATTAAGGAATTATTCCACATGCGCATTAAAGATATTAAATTATTGTGGGGACGTTCTGCTAACAGGTGCGCGATTTGTAAGATTGAACTATCTCCTGATGGTTCGGTCGAAACCATCGGAGAAATTGCCCATATTGTTAGCCGCACTAGAGAAGGCCCCAGAGGAAATGACGCACTGCTGTTATCTAAAAGAGATGACTATTCCAACCTGATGTTACTTTGTCCAAACCACCATTCCGAAATAGACAAATTACCTGACTCATGGCCCTCTTCAAAACTGCATCAACTTAAAGAAGAACATGAAAAATGGGTTTCTGAACAACTTGAACGCGGTGTTCTTTCATTCAAACCAATTGATAATTCCCAGTATCTAGAAAAGATTTATGATTCCTGGGTTTCTTTTTCGAAATCTCAAATTTGGGTTGTGGCAAGCTTAACACCATTACGCGTTGATAACGACTCTATACATCCCTTGGATGATGCCATAATAGAGACTCTAAACAGTATTCATCTACCAGGTGATGGCTTCTGGAACCCCCAACTAAATGCATATGATACTCGACCTGATGAAAATGGAATAACAAACATTAAAACAAAAAATTTGGAGGAAGGTGACGGTCATAAAATCTCAATATATAGAAATGGCCATTGCGAGTTTCTATTTTGTCTTGAGGGATCTGTTAATAACATAACAGAGCATGCTAAAAATAAGGAGCCCGATATAATCGGTTCGTCTCGAATTATCAAATATACTCATCTTGCTCAAGTAATAACAAAGCAAATAGAAGCCCTACAAACCATTTGGACTAAATGCTTGCAGTTCAAAAATATGACTTTGACAACCACTATTTTAAACACTCGTAATTCCATCCTTTATTCAAGGGAGAAAGATCCGAGAGGTGCGTTGTACGGATACCCAGTTCAAACTGATAATTTACAGTATTCCTTTATCGTTGATAAGGAATCCCAATTCGATCATTTAATCGATATTATTTTGAAAAGATTCGTTAATTATTTTGGATTGGTTTTACATGAGATATTGGATGTTAATGGCGAGCTGGTTTGCCCAGAAAAACTTTAACTATAACAAATCGTTTGAGTATCGACGGGAAAACGCTGGCGCGTTTCCCGCGTCTCAACTCAGCGTTAGGGGTAAAAGATTATGACTATATCTTAAGATGAGATGTTCCAAAAATGTGAAGAGCTTGGGGAAGAAAAAGTTCGTGAGCATCTCAACGCCAATCTTTGGAGCAACAAGACTAAACGGGCACACGCCCAAGAATGGCTTCGTCAATTGGAGTCCTCCAAATCTGAAGATGTTTTATCTCGGCAAGAAGACCGAGAATCAGAAAGCATCAGAGTTGCCCGAGAAGCTAATTTTATTGCTTTATCAGCGCGAGATGATGCGCGTTCGGCAAAAAAAGCAGCATGGATAGCAGCAATTATGGCTATCGTTGCAACAATAATAATGATTATTGGATTCATCTTTAAATCTCCAAATTAAAAGGTAATTTCTCTAACCACCCACTCAACCCGACCGCTTACAGCGGCGGGTTATTTCTGCGTTATGTGCGAAGACTTTTAGCAGATTAGACGAGATAATTGATATGGATCGATTCTGGACTGAACATCTGAAAAGATTGTGTGATTCTTTGGTTGCACAGACTGATCGTGCAAGAGTTGGTTCAGACAATTCTGTCATCAAAGGGACGTCAATAGAGCATGTCATACGTCGTACACTAACAGATTATATGCCCTCAACTTTTGCAGTTGGTACTGGGCAAATAGCAAATAATCAAAATGAAATAAGCCCTCAAATAGATATCCTTGTTTATGATAAAAATACCTTCCCTCGGCTGGCTGTAAATGAAGATTCATCAGTTATTGTTTGCTGCGAGTCCGTATCTGAAGTAGTTGAGTGCAAGAGCCAATATGATTTGAAACGGCTTAGTAAACACTTTAATGCCCTTATAGACGTTGAATCTAAACGACATGGAATGTTTGGAGCCGACGGTATGGCTTCCGGGTATTTTGTCTTGGTTGTTGATCCTATGAATCCTGATTTATCACTGTTTGAGGATTCAAAGAGATTTGTTGGGTTTTATTCTCTTAAAGGTTCTAAAACATGGTCAAGCCCTTACAAACAAACTCAATTCTCTGAGCATGATGGAAATGGCCTCGATTTCTTTCTTCATCACATCATGTCTGACTGCATGCGTAAGGGGCTATCAGAAGTGGGGTCACTCGATTATACATATGATACTGTAAGCAAATACCTTGGATGGAATGTGTTCGATCCCGAATCGGAAACATAGCACATAACAAAGCAAATGCAGCCGATCACTAGTCGCGCCGGCTGATTTGCGACGTTGGTTGTCGCAGAAAACGAGGGTGCCATGAACTGAATATCAAGACCCCTATTTCTCACATAGAGAGGTGGGGTTTTGTTGTTTGAGGGGAAAGGGTTTCTTCATCGAGATTCTGTAGAAACTCAAAAACATCTGAATATGTAGAATTTCTTCTGCATATTAATTGCCTTTTGTGACATGAATGCTAATGTGTTGTCTGTTGAGGGCAAATGATTAATGGATTTATTCAAAGAAGTTATAGCTGATTGCATTGGCAATGATATTCATGTTTGTTTGAAAAATAATGCACCAACTGGAGCTGTACTTCTGACTTATTGTGCTGTGGATGCAATGGCGTTCTTGTCTATGCCACAGGGAAAGCAAAAGGTTGAAAGGCTTGATTTCAAAAATTGGGTTGAAAAATATATGACAACTGACTTTGGACAGCCATATCAATACGCTGAAGAAGACTTATATGGCGCAAGATGTGGCATCGTTCATACGTATGGGGCTGAGTCTGACTTGAGTAGAAAAAACAAATGCAAGAAAATTGTATACAAGCCAAACTGCCTTAACCACTTTTACGATCCAGCGAAACATCCTGACCTAGTGGTTTTGGGTGTGGATCTATTCATACGAGATTTTTACGATGCTGTAGACAAATTTCTCGCCGACCTAGAAAAGGATGAAAATCTAAGAATGCGTGTCGAGGCTAGATTGCCTAGCTTATTTCATATAAAAAGGCCTCAGTGAGATGTAACAGGCAGAAATGAAATATATTTTAAGCCTAACGACAGAGTCAACCAGACCGCGAGGAGCTCGGCGGCCTTAGGGGCACGGTCACTGGCGCGGCTGGTTACCCTGGGCGTTAGGTTTCAATAATCTTGTTTAAGTGGGTTAATCCGAATGAAATGCGTTTATTGTGTTGAGGACAAACCCCTCTCCGCATTTACCAAAGTTGAACATGTCATGCCTCAATCCTTTGGCTTGTTTACAAACAATTTCACCTTAGCGAATGTAGTGTGTGACGACTGCAATCAGTACTTCGGAGACAACCTTGAAATCGTTATGGCCAGAGATACGCTTGAGGGGGCATCTAGGTTCGAATTTGCGTTGAAAAGCCCGAAAGAATTCAAATCCCTTGGTAAGCAAAGCAGGATGATAATCAAGATCGCAGAAGGCGAATGTAAAGGAGCTTATGCTTATCGGGAATATTCTAAAGAACAGGATAAAGTCGTGATAAAACCTGTGCCTCAAATCGGTTTCTTGAAAAATGAACCGTCAGAGTACGAATACTATCTATTAGATCAGATTCCACACAAAAGTTACCTAGATAAAAATGAATTTGATATGAAACACCCAAGAGCCATTAGAGCTTTTGGTATTGATGTTGATACCGCACGTCGGGTTCTATCTGAAAAAGCGATTAAATTTGAATATCAGGGTGAGGCAGGTCCATCAGAAAATCCAAAAGAGGATTGGCTTTGTAAAGTAGATACTTTGATAGATAGTGCCATTTTTCGAACTGTGGCAAAAATAGCTTTTAATTACCTTGGCTACTGGGAAGGTAGGGATTTTCTTTTACATCAATCCTTTGACCCATCGAGAAGCTTTATTCGTTATGGCAAGAAGGCTGACTATCCTTTTGTGAGCGTCGATGATAATCCAATCTTGGGAGATGAACCAGTCGAAGGCAGGAGACGCCTTGGGCATATAGTCACCGTAAATTGGGCGGCAGACAGAAAATCCATTGTCTCCCAGGTCTCGCTCTTCAATTGGGCAAGCTATAGAGTTTCTTTAGCCAGAAATTTCTCAGGCGAGCAGAGAAATATCAGGCGTGGACATTTTTTCAACGTAAACAGTCGAGAAATACTTGATCTTGAAGCGAAGTCAATTAGTCAATAGATACCCTTAAACCTAACATGGCTCTTGCAGCCGACAGCTTATTGCTGCGGCTGAAGAACGTCGCAAGGGTCGATACGAAGGCAGCGTGATTCAAAGGAGGATACCATGCCTAAGCTTATGCCAACCGATATTAAGGAAGAAGTGAAAGCCGTATTGAAGAGGACCCTGAATGATCCTCGATACGGTCGCTCTTATCTAACCGCGCATCAAATTCTGGAAAAATTGCCATCACAGATAAGAGACCAGCTTATCAAAGAACGCGGAACGCCAGGGCAAGGGTCGGGCAAATACTATGCCGCTGCCAGCGTTGTGTCAGATGCTGCCGAGATGCTCCCTGACATCGAAATAGTGTTCCTCGACTCATCCTCGTTGAAGGTAATGCTAAAGGACGGTACAGATTTGGTAGCACCAGGTAATCCGAACGTGGGCTTATATCGGTTGAAATAGAAAGAGCTGCTAACATTTGGGTCAAGCTGACGGTAATTCCGCTGGCGCTACATTCCCGCCGGTTACCCAATCCGATAGGCGGCGCTCCGCGCCGCCCGGTGGTGAAGCCGAATCCGGATGTTTTGCCGCGCCATGCGATCCATGCTCAAACAGATTTCGCTCGAAGCGCCCCGCTCAGCTAGTGCGGAATAAAAGTGTTGAGCGGAATAACAAGGAAGAAGGCAGAATCAGGTAAAAGGACCGCCGCCTATCGTGCTGCGAGATTGTTCATCTCGCGTCTATTCAGCGCGGAGCGCCGTCTATCCGCTCAATGAAGCTGACATCCCGTCTTGCAGGCGGGACTCCGCTTCGCTCCGCCCCATTGGCACGTCAGATGTAAGAAAAGCATCTGCCGAGCCCAGGGGTGCAGCTTATCTCGCAGCGCGTTATACCTGTATATAGGAGTGGAAAAATGACACTGGTAATGACAGAAGTTTCAACATACGGTGTTGCTATGGCAGCAGATTCCGCCGTTACTTTTCCTGATGGTCGCGTTTATGTTGGCGCCCAAAAATTACTTCCTGTACCTCAAATTAATGCTGGTTTGTCCATATGGGGCAGAGGTTCTGTAAATGGAACAGCAGCTGATACATGGCTTCAAGGTTTTGTTCAAAATGACGTGACAAACGGAATGACTCTTTTGAATATGGCAGAGACTTTAGTTGACAGGCTCAATAATGAATTTGGTGGTCCTATAAACGATAGAATGGGAATTCATGTTGGTGGGTTTGACGAAAAAGACGGTGTTCGAGGCCCTGCTTTCTACCACATTCATAATGGTCATTTCCATTTTAAGTTTGGCAATGGCACGATTAATTTGGTTCCAGGAGAAGATCCCCCAATTCGAGAATTAAGGGTACATGAAGATCACCCACCTCAAATATATACTGGTAATAATTTTCCTATTCCCACAAGGAATGGAGATTTTTCAGTATTCGCTATTTTGTATGATCAGCTTAATCCTATTTTGAACAACATACAAAATTCAACAGGCTTCAGATTTCCATTTCCTTCCAGTTTAGCTGCAAGGGGTGAGTTCTTACGATTTTGGATTAATATTGCAAGAGAGCTATATCGCCTCAGCAACTTTAGAGTGCGAGTTCTTCCACAACCAGCTACCGCTGGAGATGCTGGCATTGGTGGCCCAATATCTGTATTAACCATATCCCCTGAGGGGATCCAGAGTTTTTATACTAAATAACTGAGGGGTGGTCATTATTATACTCCATCTGTTATGTATTTTACATGAGATGCAGGTCTTCCGTTCACAAAATTGAAAAGGAGCAGAAGTTGGTAGGCGAATACAGAAAGCAGAAGAAGGGGTTGGACGTTTTGTTTC
>DATKZQ010000198.1:0-30414 GCA_035527895.1 Desulfatiglandales bacterium | reverse complement strand
ACTCCCTTGAATGAAATGATGCCATGAGTATACACTATAAATGCTATAGTATCAATAAAATTATAATAAAATATAATAATTTAAAATAAATCAAATATAAAAGAAGGATTTGGGCAACAGCCTGTTAATTATTCATTATTCTTATGCAGGGCGGGACGCCCCTAAAAAAACTAAGTTGCCAAGGTGAGCCGGAGTAAATCTTTACTTTTGCCATGTTTCGGGATCAAACCCTTCCTTTTGCCATAATAGAAGATTATCTATCTCTACTAAGTTACTTGGGAATTGCATTATGGTTATGGCAGTTGAAACCGCTCTTCTAGTCCGTTGGCCCTCAAATGATAGAGGACATAGGTATGGTGAAAATAAGAAGGCAAAGTGGAATAATCTTTACCTTTGAGCTGTGACTGGTATGAAATTGGAGAGTGACCAAACATTTTATCACCCCCACCTAACCTCCCCCATCAAGGGGGAGGAACTATGTTGTAACCCTGCAGCAAGCTGCAGGGAAGTATCAAGTTAAACGGACCTATGCGTCATTGCGGACCTACTGAAATTGATGCCTTTTTGCATACTAATATCTAGTCATATCCCACTTTTCCTTCCCGCGCAGCGTAACGCGGAGGATCTCGCTGGGCCGCCAGAGCCTCATGCGCGGCCCCCACGTACCCGTGCCGCGGCAGACAATAACCGTCGTGCCGTCAACCTCGTACCGCCCTTCCAATAGGGGGTAAGCGAGGCGGATCAAATAGTCTAATGGCCAGATCTGACCCCCGTGGGTGTGGCCACAGAGCATCAGGCCCACACCGGCTTTTGCCACTCTCTCGGCCTGCCACGGCGTGTGTGAAAGGAGGACCGTCGCACCAGGAGATCGACCCGCGAGGGCTTGTGATATGGGATCGCCGCCTTGGCCGGTTCGGCGTCTGGTGGTGAGATCTTCAACGCCTGCCAAAACGAGGCCGGGCCTGACTTCAACCCAGCGGTTGCGCAGCACTTGGAAGCTTGCGTTCTCGATCAGGCTCATACTCGTGTCGCGGCGCCCGTGGAGCTCGTGGTTGCCAGGGACGGCCCAGACACCTAGAGGTGCGGAGAGGCGGCGCAGAGTCAAAAGCAGGTTATCTTGGGGCTGGCCATGTCCTTCCAAGATGTCGCCGAGCAGAACCACGAGGTCGGGCCGTTGCGCCTGGACCTGGGCGACCCGATCCACCAGCCAACGCTCACCGAGCAATGAACCGAGGTGCAGGTCAGACAACGCGACTACCACGGTTCCGTCCATCTCACCTGGAAGGCCGGAAAGGCTCGCCTCGTATCTTTGCACCACCGGTGGCCGCAGGCCCTGAAAGAGCGCGATTAGAGAAAGTACTCCACCGGCTACCAAGGCCCAGCCTCGCAGCGAGGGAGCCAGCCTGGGCATGAGGAAACCAAAGGCGGTGACGAGATCTATTGCAAGGAGAGGTACGAAGGTCAGGAACAGCACGGCCATCCAGTTCATGCCGAGCAACTCAAGTGTCCCAGCCATGACTCCCGTGCCACCGTGACCAACAACGCGACCGAAAAAAAAGATTGCCCAGAGGGCCACGCCTGCCCCAATGAGGCACTTTCGGGAGACACCCCTCTTTACAAGTGGCACCGAGGCAGCACGCCAAAAAACGTAGATGTGCATCAGTGTAAAGACGGAAATAAGGATTTTTCCGAACATTTGCCCCCCAGTGTTTGGCTATGCTCATCAACAGTCAGCTGACCGCCCATTAGCACAAGAATCATAGCTAAGGACGTTGCTGATGAAGCATGTAAGTGCTAAACGAATCTTCTCATCCACTTAGGAGATACTTTGGATTTTAGAACTACCCCAAGAATAACGATCATTGTCACCAATAATGAACCCCCTTTAGGGAGAGATGATGAACGACAAGAAAACAATAGAAAATGAAAAAAGGCAATACAAAAAGTGTATGGGGGTCACCTGTCCCTTTGATCTCTTCTGTTATACCATAACAGGCAAGCGGAGATTTGCGATAATAGTATTTGATTCAAGGATAACCTAATGGAAGACGCAACACCAGATCCTGCAGTGTTATTGAAACTTGCCAAGACAAGAATGCCCTTTGGGAGATATAAGGGTCGTCTGCTCATCGATCTTCCCAAGCCCTATGTCATATGGTTTGCGAAAAAAGGCTTTCCGGAAGGGGAACTGGGCCGGATGCTGAACATCTTGTATGAAGTGAAGATAAACGGGCTTGAGTATCTTTTTAAGCCGTTGCGATGATTAATGCAAAAGGGGCCGCCCTTAAAAAACTGATTTGACGAAATGAGCCCGGGCAAATCTTTACTTTTGAAATGTTTCGGGATCAGACTTCTTCTTTTCAAACAATCGCCTCCCCACCAGAGAATTCATTCCAGACTTCCACCTTTATGCGATCGCGCTGAAAACTGATGTTAATAAAGCTCCCCATACTAAAATGCAGGGTATTCTGGCGAAGGCGAAAAAACCAATCCACTGGAAAATGCTGTAAAAGACAAAATTCATTAAACTACCCAGACGGTTTAATGAACATAGCTAGTAATAGGGCTTTTCTCTCCACTTGTTGAGCACAATACGAATTTTGGTCTTGCACATCCTTAAGATATATTGTATAAACAGTATATCAATAGTATCGGAGGTGCACAATGTCGACCCAAATGATAGTCCGAATCGATCCTGAACTCAAAGCTAAGGTCAATAATCTCGCCAAGAGTGAGGGTAAGAGTATTAGTGAAGTTGTCAGAGAATTACTCGAAGATTATGTCAAGGATCGCGACATAGGCCTCTATGTTGATGATCTGTGGAAGCGTATCGGTGCCAAATTGGAATCTCGTGGATTTGGTCCAAAAGACATTAAGAGTGCCATTCAGGAAGTGAGAACAAAAAAGTGATTAGGGTTGTGGTTGACACAAACGTTTTCGTTTCCTCTTTTTTTGGCGGGAATCCCAGGAAGATCGTGAACCTATGGAAATCCGGTCAACTGATGCTTTGTCTTTCCAAACCGATCATCGACGAATACGTAGAAGTTCTTCAACGTCTTGGATTAAAGAATGAGCGAGAATTAAGCGAACTATTACATCTTTTTGCGCATGGTTTTCATATCACCTTCTCGGCAAAAACACCCGAGCTACATTTAGTCGAAGAAGACCCAGATGATGACAAGTTCATAGAATGTGCTGTTGCTTTGAAGGCCGACTTTGTCATTTCAGGAGACAAGAGTCTCATAGCGATAGAGAACTATATGGGCATAAGGATTGTTACTCCTAAGGAATTCCTCGATAGTTTCATATGACTCATATAAGGGGGCTGATGACTTGAAAAGGGTCTGCTCATGGCTCTTTCTCTGAAGAAATGAAGGACATTAGATCATAGGATTCCAGGATGCATGAAGACGGGGACATCCTAAAAAGGGGCACATGGGGGCCGCCGTTGAGAAACAAAGTAGAAAAAGCGCGGGGGCAAATCTTTACTTTTGCCATGGTTCGGGATCAAACCCGGCTTTTTCCCCAATCATAGCAGGCAGCAAGTAAGCATTCAGCGATCAGCTCTCAGCTTCCTTTCATAACATGGTAAACCAAGCACCGTTTGAACATTCTGCATGTCAACTCCGGCACACCCTTCACACCCCGCCTAACTCCACAAATGACATTTCCCTCAACTGAAGATCACCTGTTGCCGATAACGTTAATGAGGTTTTTTGAGCGGGAGACCTTATGTAACAGGAAAGGGGACGCTCGCGCAGCGGCTTTTTGGTTCCGGAAGGATTCAGTCTTCGTTTAGAAAGGTTTTGATAAACATACGGTGGTTGTGATGATGTTGTTTCACAGACCACGTTTTCCTTGTGTTTTTCCCATCTGAAGGGAAGTTGTTTCGATCATTGTTACTCACCGAGATTCTTCAAGGATAGCCCAATGTCTGATGTATTTAACTCAGACTCCATTGTAGGTGAACTCGATAAGAGGCTGGACGACATATTCGGGAAAGAGGAAGGTGGTAGTACGACCTTAGACGGTGTGGCTGTTTCGCCATTCGACAAGCTCAGGGGCTTGATGCTCGCCATTAACACGGAAATCAGCGAAGAGACCATCAGTGCCCTCAAAACCGAAGTCAAGCAACTCGAAAGCTCCTACGCAGGTGATACACAGGTGCTGGCGTTGCTCAAGATCATGTCGTTGCTTGTTGGGTACATGAAACTGAAAAAGCCCGATGCTCACCAGGACACCACCACGTTACTGAACTCGGCATTTCGGTGCATGCAAAGCGTGGTCGAGAATCAGGGCATATCGACCCATGAAAAAATTGCGCTGATAAGCAAAGAGATTGAAAGGTTTAACAAGTTCAAGGCCAAGATCTCTCCAGGTGGGGGACCCTCACGAATAAAGACGGTGTCGCGGACCGGAGAGACCGGTGCAGGGGATTCGGAACCCGCATCGGCTGCTGAGCCGTCTTCAGCAACCGTACCGGCGGGCGAGATTTTCACGGCCCTTGATGATCTGCGCTCATACCTGGGAGAGGAACTTGCCGCGTTAAAGAGCGGGGTTGATGGCCTGAAAGAGGGCTTCACAAAGAGCGACGATTCAAGGGCCCATCTGATCGAAGAGTTTGCGGCGCTAAAAGGCCAGATGAATAATCTCAGAGGTTTTTCGGACGATCTTGACAATGTGCGGGGTCAGCTGGCCGAAGAGTTTATGAGGTTAAAGGGCCAGGTGGATACTATAAAAGGGGAGGTAAGCCGGTTTCGCGATGATCTGCTCACCGCTCGTTCTGAACTTGAGGTCATAAGAACCGCTGTATGTCAGGGCCACGGCGCACCTGTTTCCGATGAATCTGCTGAGGACGAGGCAGTGATCGTGGAAGTGGAAGAAGTTCCGGAGAATCCTGAGGTCACGGACTGGGGCCTTCTGGAGCACGATTCTAGTGCCGAGGGTGCGAGTTCGGCAGATGAACCTCAGGAACGCCAAACCCATGGTGAGTCGACATCCAAGGACGTACAATCCCAAGACTGGGAAGAAGGAGCATTTGATTCAGGTGCTAAGGAAACAGAACCTAAAAAGGCATCCCCGACTTCGGGAAGCTACTTTCTATTCCAGATGGGGGGCAAAAAGTACGCCGTGGGCGAAGACAACGTCATCAAAGCCTCCAAAGCCGACCGCCGTCTGCTAAAAAAGGCGAGTGATAAAGGTGAACTCACAATGATGGATTGCAAGCGAATGTTTTCCGGCATCAAACGCGGAATCGAACCGGCGTGGAACCACCTGTCTTCAAAGGATTTGGAAAAGACCACGTTTCGTTTATTGACCGATGACCGGATTGATGGCCTCTTGGACACGAATGGGGGCGGAATGTTATTTCTGGGAAGCGGTGGCAAACGCTCCATAGTTTTTACGGACCAAATCCCAAAGAAGAAGCGGCTTTCACGTAAAAACAAGGTGAAGCGTTTATCCGGCTCGGAATATGTGTGCGGGGCCATCCAGAAAAGCGCTGATAGCGCCGACCACTATTTGATCCTTGATGCTCATCAACTCTGCAAGAGACTGAGGGCGTGCATTCCCGCGCCGTTCACGAAAACATAGGCAAAAGTGAGTGAATAGGGCTATTACCTCGAAAGATCAGTGCTGCCCTATCCTTTGCCTCTCTCTGCCTGATTGAGGGCTATTTGGGATGTGAACTCATGGAATCAACCCCGTCTCAACTCCTCTGCCAGCCGATTAAAGAGCATCCCGTAAGCCTTTTGGCCCTTCTCGAAGCTGGAAAGTCGAAAGAATTCATTGGGCGAGTGCACGCGCTCGTCTCGAAGACCAAAGGCAAAAACGATGGTGTAGGTGTTCAGGTACTGCAGGAACAGGGAGTTTACAGGGATAGTTCCGCCCGAGCGTATCTGATAGGGCGCTGTTGCGTAAAGATCGCCCAGGACCGTGCCAGCGATACGCATGCCTTGGTGATCTGCGGGAACCAGATACGGCATGGCCCCGCCCTCGGCTTTGGTAGCCGTCATCGTAACCCCAGCCGGCGCCACGCTGTTGACGTGGCATACAACGCTGTCGGCTATTCGTGAAGGATCCTGGTCGGCGACGAGGCGGCAGGTAAGCTTGGCATGAGCGGTGCTCGGCAAGACCGTCTTCACGCCCAAACCCTGAAAGCCGCCGTATATGCCGTTTATTTCCAGGGTCGGGCGCGCCCATGCACGCTCATAGCAGGTATAGCCCGGTTCACCGAAAACGTCCTCGGCACCGGTCTCCCTGAGGTACTCATCCCTGTCAAAGGGCACGCGAGCTATTTGAGCCTGGTCTTCGTCGCTCAGCGGCCGGACATCGTCGTAGAACCCCGGTATGGTGACCCTCCCGTCTCGATCGTGCATGGAGGCAAGGATGCTAGCTAGTGCGTGGATCGGGTTGGCCACGGTGCCGCCGTAAGTCCCCGAGTGGAGATCGTGATCCGGGCCCTGCACATCGATGAAAAACGCGGCGAGTCCGCGAGTGCCCAGAATCAGGGCTGGCTGATCTTCAGCCCACTGGCTGCCGTCGGCGCTCAAAACCAGATCACACGCCAACAGAGCCTTGTTGGCAGAGATGAAATCCGGCAGCTGGGGGCTACCGATCTCCTCCTGTCCTTCAAAGAGAAACTTGAGGTTGAGCGGTAAACCGGCCTGGGTTTTGAACATGGCTTCAGCCACGGTAATGGGAATAAAGAGGTTGCCCTTGTCATCACTGGCCCCTCTGGCATAAATGCGACCGCCCTTTATTACAGGCTCAAAGGGCTGGTTTTCCCATAGCTCGAGGGGATCCACTGGCTGCACGTCGAAATGGCCGTAAATCAATACGGTCGGTTTACCGGGAGCGTGGAGCCAGTCGCCGTAGACCACCGCATGGCCGTCTGTGGGCATAATTCGAACTGACTCGATCCCGGCCTCATTCATGCGAGCCGCTATCCACTCGGCTGCACTCTGGACGTGGGGCTTATGATCGGGCAAGCTTGAGATGCTTGGAATACGTAAGAGCTCTAAGAGCTCACCGACAAATTGATCCTTGTGTTCAATGATATAGGTCTCCCAGGGAACCATGATATGTGCCTCCTATTGACATATCTGAATGTATGAGGATTCTACCCTGTTACCATACTGCGAGCGGCGAGAAAAATCAAATACATATGAGGTGTGAAATCGGTACCAGGCCCGCCAGAAAACTGGCGGACAAGCCCGCCACGGTCCTAATAACATTCGTCAGCATCCTTCGCGCGAGAGAATAGCCCAAAACCGGCATACGTTGTGGCCCAGTAGCTGGTTTTGATGGATTTATCGACGTATCTAACCTACGGTACATTGATAAGGCTAATCTCTGGCAGCCGAGTGGGAGCTTTGCTAGAGAGCCTCACGCAATAATGTTTTTGAAATAATCTCTTTCATGTTGTACTCTTATACACACAGTTTCAAAGAACTAGGATATGAGTCTATATGAAGACACGAAAGGAAATTCTGAGTCTTTTGACCAAGCACAGATATGAACTCGAGACGCGGTTTAAGGTGAGCCGCCTGGGGCTTTTTGGCTCGTACGCCCGTGACGAGCAGCACGCAGACAGCGATGTGGATATCCTCGTAGACGTGGATCCTTCTATTGGACTGGAGTTCGTCACGTTGGCAGACAGGATTGAAACACTGCTCGGACTCCCTGTGGAGGTAGTATCACGAAGAGCGATAAAACCGAAATACCTGGAAGTTATCGAAAAGGAACTGATCTATGTCTAAGCGTCCGGCTGTTCTCCTGATCGAAGACATTTGGGAAGCCATTGAGAAAATAGAGCGCTACACATCGGGTATGCCTCGTAAATCGTTTGAAGAGGATGAGAAGACCACTGATGCCGTGGTTCGAAATCTTGAGATAATTGGTGAAGCTGCTAATCGCCTACCAGACAGTTTCAAAGGTGAACATTCTGAGATAGAATGGATTAAGATCATTGGGCTACGTCACCGTATTGTGCACGAGTATTTTGGTGTCGATTTAGGTATTATCTGGGAGATTATTCAACGGGATTTACCGGCCGTTAAACAGCAATTGCGAGATATTCGGAAGTCATCCAAGTAAGGAGTTCGCTGGTAGGAAGGATGCACAATGATAACGGTGGAAAAAATTGACGAGCGTACCTTCAAGGTAACCGTGAAGGGCCGGACAACAACTACCCATACAGTTGCCGTCGATCCTTCATATCATGAGAAGCTGACTGGCGGCCGTGTTTCAGCAGAGAAACTCGTGGAGAAGTCATTTGAATTTCTCCTTAAGCGGGAAAGTAACACCAGCATCCTGAAGACCTTCGACCTTCCGGTCATTGGCCGATATTTCCCGGAATACGAACATACCATCCGGGAGATGCTCGCGTGAATGCGGTCTGCTGTTGAGCCTTGTCTAACGTGAGCTTGGGGTCGAACCTTTCCTTTTGCCATTTTTCGGGAGTAATGCCGGCCTTTGCAGCAATCACATTTTGGGCTTGCCCTAAAAAAAGGGTGGCCCGGTTCCGCACTTTTGATATACAGTGTTACTCCGTTAGACTAGATCCAATGCATGCTTGGGAGGTGGGAAATGCCTATTGTTCATGTAAACGTCTGGGAAGGTTTTGGGCAGGAAAAAGCCAAGACCGTGATAGAGGGTATAACCAAGGTCTTTGTGGATTTGGGCATACCATTACAGGCCGTAGAGGTTATCGTACATGAAATCCAAAAATCCCATTGGGGAATTGGTGGAGAACCAGCTTCAGAAAAGTTTAAAGATACCCCTCCGTAATCGATCAACCGTCGGACGCATAAACAGGCCGAATGAGAATGGAGGCCTCCATAGAACTATCTATTTCGCCCCTGAAAAAAAGCGAGTAATGGTAGACCATGCAGAAAACATTCTGCATGGTAATGGTCAGGCCGGAAGACCGGAGCTCCATACCGGAGGCAGCACAGGATATCATGAATAAGGAACAAATTAAGAAGCTCGCCCAAAATAAACAGTTTATCACCGGGATCTATAATTACTGTGATCGATGGTGTGAGCGTTGTCAGTTTACTTCCCGATGCTTGAATTTCGCACTTGGCGATGAAGAGTCTGCTGATCCTGAAAGCCGTGATATCACCAACGAATTATTTTGGCGGAAATTGGCCGAGACGTTTCAGGTGACCCTTGATCTGTTGAAAGAAGCTGCGGAGCGAGAAGGGATCGATCTGGATTCTCTGGATAGTGGTGAACCGGCAGAGGAAGACAGGTATAACAAGGAAGTTGCCAGAAACCACGAATGTTGCCGTGCGGCCAAGGCTTATGGCGAGATGGTGGATGACTGGTTTGATTCCGCACGAGACCTCTTTGGGCCACCGGAAGATGAGCTGAACCTGAACGAGTTGCTCAAGATACCCACTATCACCCCGATGGGGGAAGGTGCCGGTCTCGAAGAGGCAGTGCAAGTGGTTCGCTGGTATCAACACCAGATTTATGTGAAACTCATGAGGGCAGTCCGAGGGCGCTTGGAAGAAAAGCCGGAGATCCATGATGAATTTTACCGTGACTCGGATGGTTCGGCGAAAGTCGCATTAATTGGTATAGACCGTTCGATTGGTGCGTGGGGAGCAATACGCACCTATTACCCTCTCGGTGATAGGCAAATCGTGGATCTGCTGGTACATCTTGACCGGCTGCGCAGGAGAGTGGAACAAGTATTTCCTGATGCACGAGAATTCATTAGACCCGGATTCGATAAAGTACACCTGCACAGTTAAAGATGGAGACGCTCCCGGGCGGTTAGTGAGCTGGGGGTCAAATCTTTACCTTTGCCATTTTCGGGATCAAACCCGGCTGTTGCCCCAATTACCTCCTCGTTGAGGGGTTATCATCGCAGATGTTTCACCCGAACCGCCAGGGTTATTTTGCGGCTGCCCTTTACCGAAGAAAAATTCGGTCTTCCTTTTAGTCAGGATACACCCGTTTCAGTAGGTAAGAAAAACAGTTGGCCTTTTGATCGCCGATTGAAATCTGCTCTCCTCTCTCAGCCAATACCAACCTGCTCTTCAGCCGGTAGTACTGAATTTAACTACGTATTTACTACCTAGAAAAATCAGTCTTGACTTCTGTAGTTTTTCTGGCATTGTACTTTTAGTGTACCTCCCCTTGATGCTGGCCCTTGTGGAGGGTTGCCATTAGGTAGTCTAGGAGAACGGGGGGTCTTGCTTCTTGAATCCTGAGGACAACTGAATGGGGTCAGGCCCGCCAGACAAACGGCGGGCAAGTCCGCCAGAAGAATGGCGGGCAGGCATTAGTAAATAAGTCTTGTGACGGGCTCTCGCACCGGTAAGAAAATCAGGAAAGAGGTGAGAGGGCTGAGGCAAATTGCCGTGGCGTAGTGGCGAAATCGAACAGGGAGGTAAGCTGAGATGAAGGATTTGATTGCATACCTGGCAAAAGCGCTCGTGGACAAGCCGGAAGACGTCGTGGTCACAGAGCTAGGGGGAGCGCATACCTCTGTGATTGAAGTGGGGGTAGCCAAAGAGGATTTGGGCAAGATCATCGGCAAGCAGGGAAGAACCGCCAGGGCGCTGAGAACGATACTTGGTGCTGCCTCGGCCAAGGTGAGAAAGAGGTGTGTCCTGGAGATCTTGGAGTAGTTGAGGAAACTAGTGAAGGCCCGGGGGCAAGGCTTCACTTTTGTCATTTTTTGGGAGCAGGGTTTTCCTTTTGCCCCAATCATATCGGGCAGCAATTAAGCATTCGGCAATCAGGTCTCCCCTTCCTTCCGAAGGTCGAATATCAGAGCTCATTGGCCTTGTGTGAAGAGGGGGACGTCGTATAATTAGGAAACTCTTGTCCTGAACAAACAACCGGACCAGAGTTATTTCTGGCCTTTTTTGGAGAGCAAGCCATAGCCGTTGCACCGTTGCAGTCTCGCTGCGCAAACGGGCAGGTCTTGTATGCTTCAAGATGAGTAGGCCGAATAGGGACGTTAACGCTGAAAAGCGGCGCGCGAGCGTTAATCTAGTGCGGTATCCTTAAAACACCTGCCCCCTGCATTTTTCCTGCTTTGAGTAGTCTGAGGGCCTCATTGGCCTTTTCGAGTTCGAACTCTTGCACAGAGGGGATGATGGGAATTTGCGCGGCTAAGGGTAGAAACTCCTCGGCGTCTCTCCTCGCAACATTCGCTACGCTCTTTATCTCCCGCTCATGCCACACATAAGTGGCATAGTCCAATTCAGGGATCGGGTTGATTTTCCGGATAGCATTGATAGTAACTCTTCCCCCCTTCTTCAAGACCTTAAGCGCCTCTCTGACCGGCTCTCCAACCGGGGTAAAATCAATGGCACAATCGAGCAGCTCCGGCGGGGCATCTCCGGTTGCGCCGACCCACTCCGCCCCCAGCTGCTTGGCCAAGTCTTGATGGGCCTTTTGGCCTTTTCTGGTAAAGACAAATATGCGGCAATTCCAGAATCTGGCAACCTGGATGGCAATGTGAGCTGACGCCCCAAATCCGTAGAGCCCGAGAACTTGCCCGGGTTTTATGCCGGAGAGCCTCAAGGCCCGATAGCCGATGACTCCGGCGCAGAGAAGCGGGGCGGCCTGGGCATCGGAGAACCTCTCGGGGATGGGGTAGGCAAAGTCCTCAGAGATAACGGTGTACTGCGCGTATCCACCATGTGCATCGAGGCCGGTGGCCTGAAACTGGTCACAGAGGTTTTCATCACCCCTGAGGCAGAAGTCACATGTGCCGCAACTCGAGTAGATCCAGGCGATCCCTACCCTGTCTCCAGCCCTGAATTTGGCTACATCCGAACCGGCTGTCTCCACCCTTCCCACGATTTCGTGTCCCAAAACTATGGGGAACTTTGGGGGAATGAGCCTTCCCTCAATTTCATCAAGTTCGGTGTGGCACACCCCGCAGACCGAAACCTTAACCAAAATCTGGTTGGGATTCGGGACAGGGGCCGGTATTTCCGCCCATTCCAACGGTTCTTGCTTGAGGGGTAAATCGGTCCTTTTTCCCGCTGCACCCCTCTCGCCGATCTCGCAGAATTCCTTGAGGATCATGGCCTTCACGGGATATACCTCCTTTCATCTGTGTGAACTTCTGGAGCCTACAAATTCCCTTTGAAAAACCCGCCTCATAGTACCAGAAGATGGCGGGTTTGGCCAAATTTTACCGCTTGACTCTGTTTTTGATTGTCTATGTATTTTTAAAATGTAAAAATGCCGTTGTTGTATGTACCGTGTTTGCCGGGAAATGAGGAGAATTGATGTCAGAGGGCTTCAGTATCGAGAGAATTGGTGTGTGCAGGTATCCCTCTCCCCTGGATTCGGCGGTATTCGTTGATGCCAGCGAGGGGGTGCTCATTGATGCAACGCTTTCAGGGTACCGGAAAGGACAGGATAAACCGCCTTTCCTGGAAAAGGCAGGTCCGCGAAAGAAGATCTTTTTTGATCCGGATAAGAGCCGCGCCGCTCTGGTCACCTGTGGTGGGCTGTGCCCGGGCCTGAACGACGTAATCAGGTCCCTTGTTATGGTCCTGTGGTACCGCTATGGCGTGAAGGATATACTTGGCTTGCGGTATGGATACGAGGGCTTGATCGCCTCGTTCAATCATGAGCCTCTCATCCTTGAACCGGAACTGGTAGAAGACATCCACAAGGATGGCGGGACCATGCTCGGCACATCCCGAGGCCCGCAAGACCCTGCACTCATGGCGGATTTCCTTCTGGAAAGGGAAATAGACATGCTCTTCACTATCGGGGGTGATGGAACCCAGAGGGGCGCACTTGCAATCACGAGAGAGATAACGGAGAGAGGCAAGCATATCTCCGTTATTGGCATTCCCAAGACTATTGATAACGATCTCTTATATACGGAAAAATCATTCGGCTTCGAGACCGCCGTTGATATGAGCCAAATACCCATTACAGGCGCTCACATGGAGGCCAAGGGGGTACGAAACGGGATTGGGATCGTGAAACTCATGGGAAGGGAATCCGGATTCATAGCTGCTTACGCCACCCTCGCATCAAGCGACGTAAACCTGGTGCTGGTACCGGAGATCCCCTTTTCAGTGGAAAAGGTTTGTTTCTACCTCGAAGACCGTATTACCAGGAAACGGCATGCCGTGATTGTTGTTGCAGAAGGCGCAGGGCAGGAATACGTGCCTGTTGCGGGGACCGATGCATCGGGAAACAAGAAGCTCGGGGACATAGGGTACTACTTGAAAGACGCAATTGCAGAATACTTTCGGGCCAAAGGCATTCCGGCAACACTGAAATACCTGGATCCCTCCTATATGATACGCAGCGCACCGGCCACTCCCGACGATTCCGTGCTGTGTTTTCAGCTTGGGGAGAATGCGGTGCATGCAGCTCTATCCGGGAGGACCGGGATGATGGTGGGAATATGGAACGGACATTTTGTCCATGTGCCGATCCATCTTTCGGTGAGTGGCCGGAAAAGGATAGATCCGTCGGGACTCCTGTGGCAGAGCGTTTTGGATAATACCGGACAGCCACGGAACCTCGCTTGAAGGGGTTACAAACCGGTGGGCTTAAAACACGGCCTTGGCGAATAGCCGGAGTTTGACGATGATTGACAATCACAAAGAGATCTTAGGTCGCATACTGAGGGCAGGTCTCGATGCTGTAGATCCCGAAGCGGCCGTTCGAAACTGTGCTCGCCGTGAGGGAAGCAAGCTATTTGTGGGCGACCGAGAATATGCCCTTGATCGTTACGAGAGGATTCTCCTGATTGGAGCAGGAAAGGGTACGGCGCCTATGGCCAAGGCATTGGAGGAGATACTTGGGGACCATCTAACGAGCGGTTGGATCATTGTCAAGTATGGCTATGGCATGCCTCTGGGGAAGACGCATACTATGGAGGCAGGTCACCCCATACCGGATAAGGCAGGCCTCGAGGCTACCGAATCACTCTTGCACACGATAGGTGAATGCGGGGAAGAGGATCTGATTCTATGCGCGTTTTCCGGCGGAGGGAGCGCTCTTTTGCCGGCGCCTTGCCCTCCCCTCAGTCTCGATGAAAAGCAACAGACTACTCGTCTCCTCCTGGAATCGGGTGCGACGATCGATGAGATAAATGCAATCAGGAAGCACCTTTCGCGCAGCAAGGGCGGGTGGCTTGCTAAGACGGCATATCCAGCTACCCTTGTATCATTACTGCTTTCGGATGTGATCGGTGACAGGCTGGATGTTATCGCGTCAGGCCCAACCGTGCCCGATGAAACCACCTTCGGTGACTGCATTTCCATAGTAGAAAAATATCAGCTTGCCGAGAAACTACCCAAAGAGGTGATGACGATATTTCAAGAGGGTGCAGCCGGCTTGATACCCGAAACACCCAAGATAGGAGATCGGGTTTTCTCGAAGGTGCAAAACCTCATTGTAGGGAATAACAGAAATGCCCTTGTGGCCGCTCGGGAGCAGGCCATCTCACTTGGATACAACACCATGATCCTGTCATCTCAGATTGAGGGCGAGGCACGTGAGGTAGCCCAGGTATTTGCCGCCATCGGGAAGGAGATCAGCCAGTCAGGTCTGCCCATAGCGCCCCCTGCTTGCGTATTGGCCGGAGGGGAGCCAACGGTAACAATCCGCGGCGAGGGAAAGGGGGGCAGGAATCAGGAACTAGCCCTGGCATGCGCTATCTCCCTGGACGGTTGGGATCGGATTGCCCTGCTGAGTGCCGGAACGGACGGTACCGATGGTCCCACCGATGCAGCAGGTGCTATGGTGAGTGGCCTGACGTGCCAGGCTGCTCGGAACGCGGGCCTTGACCCTTATGCATACCTCGCGTCCAATGACTCATATTCGTTCTTTGAATCCCTCGGTGATTTGGTAAAGACGGGTCCTACGCGCACCAATGTAATGGACATAATCTGCATGCTTGTGGAGGATTGATAGCCGTCGTTATACGTCTTGGGATTTCTACAACTTACTGAAGTTAGGTGGGTTTTTTGAGGGTTGGTGTTTTTGCCTCCGGAAACAACATCGCATTTCCCCAAAACGCATTATTCCAGTATCCCAATATTCCAATTGGGGCGAAGCCCTGTTCGGATAGTAGCAGTTTTGCCGTTGAACATTGTTTCAGTGAATCGTTTTGCAACTTATTATCAACGGACAACTCAGAACTTTGAACGGACACCATCAATAGTATGAGGAGGATATCAATGCCATGAAAAGAATAATCTTGTCTACCCTTGCGGTGCTTATCATTGTCACGGGCTGCGCTATTGTCACGATCCCCCTTTTTCCATCGGAGAGGGGTTTACAGGAGCGGGTTCTGGAAGGGGAGGGCAAGGCCAAGATCCTCCTGATGGACATATCGGCCGTTATTTCGGAGAAAGAAAGGTCAAAGGGGCTCGGATTAGGTACAGAGGCCTCATTGGTAGCTCGAATCAAGGAGGAGCTCCAGAAGGCGGAGAAGGATGAGTCAGTAAAAGGTATTGTCGTTAAGATCAATTCTCCCGGCGGAACGGTTACCGCAACTGATACGATCTACCATGAGTTGATGGAATTCAAGGAACGCACCGGCACGAGGATCGTTGCATGTGTGACCGGGCTGGCCGCATCGGGCGGCTACTATGTGGCCTCGGCAGCCGACGAGATCATAGCGCACCCAACATCCATTACCGGGAATATTGGAGTGATAGCCATGAAGTTCAACGTCGATCAGCTGCTCTCAAAGGTGGGGATCCAGGAAGAAACCGTGAAATCGGCGGACAAAAAGGATATCTGGAGCCCATTCAGACCGAGTACCCCTGAAGAGAAAGAAATCATCCAGACCGTGATAGACACCTTCCATGATAGGTTCGTGGGGGTTGTGCATGCCGGGCGCAAACCCCTTTTGAGTCAAGAGGAGGTCGAGAAGCTTGCAGATGGTCGTATATTCACGGCAGAACAGGCACTGGCAGCCAAGCTCGTTGATAAGATCGGTTATCTGGACGATGCGGTCAAGGCAATAAAAGGCTCGCTTGACCTGGCAGAGGCCAAGGTCGTTACCTACTGTCGTTCCGGAAGCTACAAAGGGACTATTTACTCAGGCCCGCCTCAACGCTCCGATATCGACATCAACCTTATCGCCGTCAACGGTGATTTCCTCTCTCTGATACCGGAGGTACAATTCATGTACCTGTGGCGACCTTAAGAGGTGGATGCTGCCTACTCTTTCTTATAGAGAACAAAATCCCCTATCGGCCTCTGCCTGGAGGAGTGCTGGTATGCGGGTTGCTGCGTGGGAGTCTGCCCGAGGCCGGGCGCCATTGAACTGAATCACCCCTTAACCCAGCGCGTGCGCTGGAAGCGGAAGGGAACGGACGAGCATTTTCGGGTCTAAAGGGAGAAAGGGCATATCAGATCTAAAAAAGACCTGATCTGAACCAAAAAGGGGCTCTTTTAGCCCCGCCGCAGAAAACGCCTTCCAACTAGAGGAGCTTCTTGCAATACAACATCATTCTGTTGCTATTAGGCGACTTGGCTTAGAGTTCGACGCAAAAAGAAAGGATTGACCTTCTTAGAGAGATGTGCTACATTGTCTTACTATGAACACGCTCACTATTAGACTGCCGGATGGGCTAAGGGCTGATCTGCAAAGACTGAGTCGGGAGCAAAACAAACCCATTAGCGACATCGTGCGAGAATCCATTCGGAGATATGTCGCTGTGGAAAAGTTCCGAGTACTCCGGAGGAAGGTCCTACCTTTCGCTGAGGCTCAGGGGATTTTGACGGACGAGGATGTCTTCAAGGCCATTTCATGAAGATAGTCCTTGACGCCAACGTTATCGTTGCTGCTTTCGCTTCTCACGGTCTTTGCGAATCCATTATGGAGCTTTGCCTCCATAGCCATGAGATTCTGCTCTGCGATGAGTTACTGGAAGAGACTCTGAGGAATCTCCACCGGAAGATCAAGCTTCCTAGCAGCATTGTTGAGGACATTGGTAAACTTCTGAGGGAACACTCAAACATGCTGAGTCCGGTTCCACTCGCAGCGGACCTTTGTCGCGATCCTGACGATGTCAAGATTCTCGGGCTGGCAGTAAACGCCAATGCTGATTGCATTGTAACAGGCGACAAAGACCTACTCATTCTGGAAGAGTTTCAAGGTATTCCGATCCTGACCCCAAGGTCATTTTCTGACATCCTCCATGCCACAGGTGATTGAAAAGAGCGTCCAACCAGGGCTGACACAACCACTACCTCAGCGCGTGCGCTGGAAGCGGAAGGGAACGGGCGAGCATTTCCGGGTCTAGAGGCGAGATCTGTAAATTAGGTTCTACTTTTGGCCCTGTTCAACCTTTTCCTTTAAAGTTTTTTGAACGCACCATAGGCCTTCGCCCTTTCTGAGGGCCTCCAAGCACTGATTGCATGATATACAAGCAGCCCTGTGCCGATTGCCGCTTTTCCACTCATTGATAATGCCGGGCTCTCTTATGAGAGGCCTGCTCAGGGAGATAAAATCCGCATCACCGCTTTTGATTATCTTCTCCGGTCTTCATCTTTCAACCCTTCTTTCGTATGGTTTTCTCAATTAAAGAGAGGAAAATTTGCCAAATCGAAAAGATCCTTCAAGTTACCCCAAAAACAATGAAAATCATATCCTACTGAATCCATACATGTGCACCTTCAGGCCCTATTGCCCCTTTGGTTCGAAGATGTTCAGCTCGGGAGAGGGGAAGTCGAATCCGAATTTATCCCACCTATCCCTAACCCTTCGATACGTAGATTCACGAAGAAAAGTTCTTTTTGAGAAGTCATGAAGGTACTTATGTTCCATACAGGCATTGATCAAGGCCTTGGAACCGTAAGGTCTTTCCTCTGGGGGATTCTTTGTGGGATCGAGATACGTGGACCAGGTATTTCTCAGGATATCTATGTCATCAGGGGGGTTACATCTGGTGCACATAGCCCATAAGACCTGCTCCAAATCTGTAGGATCCACATCCTCATCCACTACAATGATCCATTTGGAGTTATAAGCGCCTCCGGGGCACTGTGCTGCCAGGCTTGCAACCTGAGAAGCATGGCCGGCGTGCTTTTGCTCTATGGAGACTACTATCATCCCGAACCCACCAGCTGCGGCCGGTACAGAATATACCCCTCTGATGCCAGGGATGCCGAGCTGATCGAGATCACCCCAGATCCGGGCTGAGCGTGCGATACCGAAAAAGAGGTTCTGTTCGCATGATGGGTGATCGGCCATCAGTGCTGCCGTCAGGATAGGTTTGTTTCGATAGTGGATACATTTCACCTCGATAAAAGGAGTTGGTCCCCCTGGCCGACCGTAATAACCTTGGAACTCTCCAAAGGGGCCTTCGTCCTTCAGCCTGTCTGGATAGCTTATTCCCTCCACAACGATCTCGGCGTCGGCTGGAATCAAGAGATCTGTAACCTCGCCTTTTACCACCCTTACGGGTTCCCCCCGTATCCCTCCTGCATGGTCATATTCCGATACGTTTCTGGGAAACCCCATGGACCCTACTATGAAAAGAACAGGGTCAATTCCGTAAGCGGCCGCTACCTCACACGGTTCTCCCATTTTCCACCATTTTTCGCGGTGAAGGAGCGCGTCTTTCCCCGGTGATACATAAAAACCAACTTCATTTTTAGAAAGGATCATTTGACGGTATGTCCCAAGATTGAAATGGCCATCTTCGGGGTCTTTGGTTATTACGACATCTCCGGTGCCGATGTATCTTCCGCCATCTAGCGGCCACATCTTAGGCGCGGGAAAAAGGTACAGATCTACATCATCTCCCATGACAATGTTTTCATTTACAGGCGCTTTCTCTTTATCTATGACCTCCGGTGGTATTGACCTTTTATAGATGTCCTTGGTTTCCCTTATCATATTGATAGCAGATAAATTTGGTGGGAGTCCAAGACTTAGGGCTATACGGTTGAGGCTAGAGCCTAAGATATTGGTGAGGACCTTGAATCCTTCAGGATATCCTTTGATCTTCTCAAAGTAGAGGGCAGGGCTGCCCTTTTTCTTGGCAGCCATATATGTGATAGCCGCCACCTCCTCATTCCAATCCACCTCTTCCCGTATCACCTTTAACTCGCCTATTTCATCCACCTTCCTCAGCCAATCCCTCAAATCCCTGAAATTCACCATTTTGACCTCCTAGACTTTTCGTTCAGATTTTTCCATCATTTCCTCCATGATCCTGGAAGCATCCCCTAGGTCTCCGTCTCCCCGTTGGCCCCGGACCTTCGACCTTAACCCGTTATGATATCGGTTTCCCCTCCTTCCGTTCCCAGCCTCTTTTTAAACTGCGGGACCAGCAAAAGGACAATGAGGAGTAGACCGAAGCCGCGGCATGCCCAGCTGGGTACGAAAATTGCGATCGCGGTACAAATGGATAGGATCCTTTCGTACCACCGCAGCCGGCTCAAGAGGTATCCCTCCACACCGAAGGCAAAAAAGGCAATGGCTATCACAGCCGTAAGGACGGAGAAAACCACTCCTCCCGCGGAGCCCTTAAGGGCCAGGCCCGGTTCGTACAGGAGGATTAAGGGGACGGCATAGCCGGCCACGGCCAGCCTCATTGCCCGAAAGGCGAGCGGCAGCTGAGGCGCCTCGGCTATAGAGGCTGCGGCATAGGCTGCGAGACACACGGGAGGGGTGAGCATGGACAGGGTCCCATAATAAAAGATAAACAAGTGTGCCAAGATCGGCTCTACCCCCAGATTTGTCAGTGCCGGAGCAGCCAAAACTGCCAGGAGGATATAGGCCGCCGTCGTGGGCATACCCATACCCAGGATGGTACTGGTGAAGGCAGTGAGCACTGCCAGAAGAAACAGGCTGCCACCGGCTGCCTCGGTCAGCACACGGGACAGGGAAAGCCCCAGCCCGGTGTAGCCGACAATACCAACCACAAATCCTGCGGCGGCACTCACGGCGACCAGTTCAAAAAGGGTCCTGCTGGTTCGCTCCAGGATATTCGAGACCTTGCTCCAGCTCCAGGCCGTCCTGACCTCTTTTTTCAGCAGGGTGGCTACCACGGTTACCAGTGCGCTGTATAGGGCAGCGGCACCCGGCGGCATGAGAAGAACAAAAAGGGTAATGATCAGGGCAATCAGGGGAATGATGAAAATCCAACCCTCGCGCAAGGTACTCCTTAGGGAAGGGATATGCTCGCGGGACAACCCCTTCATGCCGCTGGAGGCGGCGCGCAGATCCACTTGCAGGAATAATCCCAAATAGAAAAGCAGGGCCGGCACCAGAGCTGCGACGACCACCATCGGATAGGAAACGCCCAAAAACTCCGCTATAACGAAGGCGGCGGCGCCCATGACAGGGGGCATGATCTGTCCGCCCGTCGAGGCGGTTGCTTCAATGGCCCCGGCGTAGGTGGGTGGATATCCGATCCTTTTCATCATGGGAATGGTGACCATGCCGGTCCCGGCGACGTTCGCCACCGCGCTGCCGGAAAGGGTACCGAAGAATGTGCTGGCTAGAACCGCGACTTTGGCCGGCCCTCCTCGATACCGGCCCATAAGGGCTTGTGCAAAATTGAAAAGAAAATCCCCTCCCCCGGTTTGCATAACCACATGGCCAAAGAGAATAAACCCAAAAACCATGCGCCCGGCAACCCTGATGGGTATCCCATACATAAAGTCAGAACCCACGTAGAGCTGTTGAAAGATACGTGACCAAGATAATCCTCTGGTTTGAAGAATGCCGGGTGCAAGGTTGCCGAACTTGGCATAGAGGATAAAGAGGAAAATGATAATCACGATAGGCCAGCCCGTCGTACGCCGCACACTTTCAAGGACCAAAACCACCGCGAGAAAGCCGAAGACCAACTGGAACCGGGAGGGTGTGCCCAGGTTATCCAAAATCCTTGGGTAAAGAATAGCCACGTACAGGCCGACCAAAAGGGTCAAAAGCACCAGCAACAGATCGTACCATCGAACCTTTTTCTCCTTGAACTCCCGTGATGCCGGGATTGTCAAGAAAATCAATGCGGTAATGAGGGCCCAGAACAAGGCGAGGTATTGTTGGTTAAACAGGGATAGGCCCATGAGGTAAAGCGGAATATCCAAAATATAGCTAATAGCTACGATTGGGATAGCCAGGCCCAGGCTCTTTTGCACAATCTTCAATAATCGTTTTTCGGGCATTTCTTCTCCGGTCTATTTTTGTATCTTGTCCCCATATTATTGTAGCTACTCTCTAGCTTAATCCCTTCGCTTATGATAAATCGGGTTTTAAAATAGTTACATATAGTCGAAGGGATAGTCATGGGTATATCTCAATGTTACTGCCCCAACAAACAATGCATAGATTACAGAAAGAAGGGACAAGGTAACATAGTCTGTAAGGAAAAAGATCTCACACCCTTAGAGAAGATCCCTGCTCACTATGGAGATGCCCGGGTTTGGGTGGCGTTTGATCCCGTATCCAAGATCTTGCCAGCGTTCGTTGTTGGCAAAAGAACGAAGGCCGATGTATATAGACTGGTAGAGAAACTATCTCGTGTTACTGGTGGAGCTATCCTCTTCTTTACCAGCGCTGAACTGGTCCACCATACGGGTGCCCTGCTGCGCGTGTACGGGATCTTTGAGGAGTTACCAGAGGGGCCACGGAAAAGAGGACGCTCTCGGAAATCGAACCTCCGAGCCCCTCCGGAGCTGAGATATGCCCAGGTGGTAAAGCATCGCAGAAAGGGCCGCGTGGTCTCTATCACCACGAAGGTGATTCTTGGAAAAGAGCAGGAGGTGCAGAGGCCCTTAGAGACACCCCCGGTGAGTAAACGTGACAACATCTCCTTCATCGAGCGGAACAACCTGACCCTGGGACAACAGTCAGGGAGATTGGGGCGAAAGAGCAATGGCTTCTCTAGAGACATCAGAAAACTCGAGGTCCAGTTGTACTTACCGTTGAGATAGTGTCACTTTGTCAAAGAGCATTTTGGCCTTCGTAAGGAGTCCGAAGACACGGGTAAAAAATGGGTTCAGAGCACCCCAGCTATGGCAGCTGGTATAACTGATCACATCTGGAGCACCAGAGCATTACTGATTTACCGTGTACCATGACAATCTTTCAATAAAAAAGGGGCATCACCTATTTTTCCATGCTAAGGAGTTTTTGCTGCACCTTGTCCATCTCACTGTTCCAGACCCCTTTTTCTTTGAAGAGCTTGATCGCACCGGGGTGATAGGGCACGGTGGCATGCTTCGTGACGAATTGGTCCGTTGTCCAGGTCTTCAGGCCGACATGAATGGGCCAGAGTTCGCTATTGTACTCCCAGAGGACCTTCACCAACTCGTAGGCCGCATCTTCTGACAGGCTTTCTCTGGCAACCAGGTAGGTATCATACTTCATCATAGTGATCGGTTCCTTTACCCCGATCTTCCCTGGTCCCGGTTCGACCTTAACCGGCTCTGCCGGAAAAACCTCATTAAAGCGCTTGACGGCTTCCGGCGATGGGTCATAGGAGATAAAACGGGCGCCTTTCCCGGCATCCAATTCGGCAACAAGCCCCATACCAAGGACTGCAGTGCCTGAGGCATCCGCCCTACCTTCGATGATGGCCCTAAGGCTTGGACCCACTCCCGGCATGGACATCACCTTCAAGTCGTCCTTTGTCAGGCGAAAATTAGCCAGGGCCGCCTGGGCTTGGGCGGTCTGTCCGGCGCTGCCGGCAAATATCCCCACATACCGCTTTCCTCTCAAGTCATTGAATGTCTTGATCCCCGATGTCTCGGATACGACCACCGCCATAATATTTGGCGAACCGCTGGTAAGAAGCCGGATACGGGATCCCTTACCCTTCATAGGCTTTTCAAAGGGTCCTTTGGCCAAGAATCCGTACTGGCAATCCCAATTATTGGCCACACCCATATCCACTTCCCCCTCCCGGATCATGGGCATCCACTCTACAGGACCGGTGGTGGGCATTACCTTGATTTCCGAAGGCAGGTGGCTACTCAGGACCTTACCTAGACCTGAAGCCAGGGCGTAATATTTTGTCCCCAGAGCGTGGGTGGTCATGATGAAAACCCGAGGCAGGGATGCCGATTCCGCTGAAGTCAGGGGAAAGGTCAGAATTGAAAATGTGACGACAACAAAGATACCGATGAGCAGGCTTTTCTTTTTCATTTGAAACCTCCTTTAATGTGATGGTTTTTGATGATATGACAGCTCCCTATGGGGGTGTCATGGGCCTAGAACCCCTTAAAAACATTTCCAGAAGTGAGATTCTCAGTCTTACTTCTGAATCGGTCATCATCCCAACGTCCTTTTACCCCCCGGAAACGTGATCAGCACAGGATTGATGGTTGGGTCAAAGAGATTTAACATATCGTGCCTTCGGTTTTCATTTAGGTTTGGAGAGCATACTCGGCATAAGGAAGTTCATTAATTGCTTTAATGCGAATTTTAGGGTTCAAAGAGATAGCCGAATCTCTTCAGGCTCTCCCTCCTGTACTCTGGATCCGGTTGGACCGCGTTGGGGAATTGATCTCTCCATTCAAAAGGTCTTGTAGCATCTATGATGGCACGGGAATTAAAGAATTTAGCCGCTGCCTTGTCCTCCGGGGAGATCCTTGGGTCTAGTGGGGTCGATGTTGCTCGATGAACGATATCAATGGAAGTGGCCGGGTCGGAACGAGTCAGCAAGGCCCAGAGGACATCCTTTATGTCAGTTACATCAATATCGTCATCCACCACCACCACATACCGACCGGCATAGTTCGCAATCGGTGTAGCGTAGGCCGCATGGCCTACCTGCCGGGAATGGCCGCAATACTGCTGGTTAATGGCAACCGCAACAAGGAGCCTGCAACCTCCCAAGCCATAACACCAGGCATTGCTTATCCCTGGGATGCCTAACTGGGTCAGGTAGTTATATAGATACGCGGATTTCACATATTGCCTTCCCTTGTCCGCATCGTAGGGCGGCTTTTGAGGGGGCATCGCCAGATAGATGGGGTCGTTTCGGAAATAGAGGGCCTGAACCTCTATATAGGGTTCTTCCCTTCGGTCTGATGCATAATAGCCCGTCCACTCACCGAAGGGCCCCTCCATCCGGGTCTTTCCCGGATAAGAGAACCCTTCGATCGCGATCTCGGCAACGGCGGGAATGGGAAGCCCGGTTATGGGGCCCTTAATGACTTTAATGGGTTCACCTCGCCATCCTCCTGCCCAGTCATATTCACTGACGCCCCAGGGCAACTCGGTCATGCCTGCGGCAAAAATTAGCGGGTCGATTCCGAAGACTATCGCCACAGGACAAGGCTCTCCCTGGCTAAAGTACTTATTGCGGTGGGCCCATCCATGATGCCCACGAGATATATAAAACCCCACTGTCTTCTCGTCATGGAGTTGATTCCTGTAAGGGGCAAAATTTACCCATCCCTCCTCTGGGTCCCGGGTAATCACCATGCAGCCTGTCCCAATATATGGGCTCGCATCTGCCAGGTGCCATTTGGGAATTGGGAACTGATACAGGTCCACATCATTACCAACAAGGCGGTTTTCTAAAACAGGCCCGCTCTCGACATACTCCGGGGCAATGAGTCCCACCTCTTGAATCTTCTTCTTGAAATGATCCAGCAAGCCTATCCGGTCCTCACCAGGAGGAAAGCCGAAAGAGAGGCCTATCCGGGCGGTGCTTCCATAGGGATTGATCAGGATTCGGTAGCCGGGTTTGTATCCTGGAAACTCGTCCAACAGGACTGCGGGCGCACTCTCAAAGCCCGTAGAAATCTCCGCGATTCTCCCCACGTCTTCCAGATCCACTGATTTGGCCGTCTTCACCTCGCCCATTTTCTGAGCCTTCAATAGCCACTCCCTCAAATCTTGGTATTCTATTCCCATGTATTTCCTCCTTTTTAAACGCTTTATCTTGCCCCCCAATGGCGGTTTACATGAGGGCGATCAATAGGGCTCAGCGCATAAACGGGTAGCCTTGACCTTTCTCTGATGATTTTTGAGATAAATGAAAGGCCCCCTTTTCCTCAAAAGCAAACAGAAGATCCCATCAATGATCTCAAATACCCTGATCGGATATCGCCTTTTCTAAAGTTTGAGCAGCCTCCTCGCGTTCCCCTCAAAGATCTTTTGCCGTTCTGCATCTGAAATGGGCAGGGTATTGAGGATCTTTATGGTTTCCCTGATATATCCCGGCCCTTTCTCAGGGTCAAAGGGGCAGTCCGAGGCGAACAAGACATTGTCAACGCCGAAGAATTCAAGGCCACATTTGGTAGCTGAAAATGATCCGAACAGGGCGGTGTCGGCCAGGAACATCTTAAAGTATTCGAGGTGTGGTCTCTTGATTTGCTTGAGGATGACGGTGTAGTCCTCATCTGAGGTACGACTTCCCAACTGATCCCAGCTCGTGCCCACCCGACCCTCGAAGTAAGGGACCATGGCCCCCATGTGGTGGGTGATAATCTTGAGGTTGGGAAACTGATCGAAGTAACCGCCAAAAACGAGCCGGGCCATGGCCACACTGGTCTCATAGGGCCAGCCGAATACAAACCAGATCTCATACTTGGATTTCTCTTCGGTGAGATAGTCCGGAAAATTGGCGCCCCGGGCAGGGTGGATCCAGATGGGCAGGTCATATCCGGCCATCTTTTCGAATAAGGGCTTCAATTCGGGGAGATCGAGCGGGGCTCCTTTTACATTTGAGAAGAACTGAACACCCACTGCCTTGAGGTCTTTTATGGCACGGTCCATTTCCTCAAGGGCGGCATCGGGATTATTCATGGGCATCGAGGCGACAAAACCGGGGAACCGGTCAGGGTACTTGGTCACATACTCGGCCATGCCGTCATTTGCTATCTTAGCAAGTTCCGGCGTGACTTCAGGACCGGCCAGCACCTCAAGCGGCGGAGCTCCCAGGCAGATCACCTGGGCATAGTCGTCAAACTGGTCCATGACGCGAAATCGGGCCTCCAAGTCATACAGTGCAGGGATTCCCCGAACCCGCTTGCCCATGTCCTTATGGTTCGGGGCAACCTCAATCATCTTATCGAAGTAGGTCTTGGGGAAGATGTGGTTGAAGATGTCGATTTTCATGTCTGCTCTCCTGTTTGATTCCTATCCAAACGCGGACTGTAATTAGTTGAAATATAGCCCAGAAAGGGATCATCCAATTTTGGAGGCTGTTTACGTATCTGGCGTGTGCCAGAACCCAGGCTCCACTGGCCAAGATTGGTTCAGTTGCATAACAACTACCATAATAAGCGCCTTCTCTTACTGGATCGCTTCTGCTATACTGGTTCAGCCCTCCGCTTCAACTGCGGCCCGGCGTATTAAGGCCTGAAATCGAGTCCCTGCTTCGATTCTGCGTCTTTTCAGCAAAGAGGCAGCCATGTCGGTTCTTCTACTATGATCGCCCTTACAGTTTGTTGGCGTTTCCCGATAACCTTAATGAAACAAGCTCTGGCTGGAACAAGCCAAAAGGATCGGCCATGACGGCAATGATTGATTCGAGCGTGACAGGAATCAATTGGTTCTTTGAGGCCACAGGCTTTATAGAGCTTGAAGCTATCCCTAAAAGGAAAAGGTTGGCCTCTGCATGGGATCTTGACTTCAGGATATTGGTTTGAAGATCTTGAATATCAGAACCATCAGCGTTCTTGTTACATGCTACACCATGACCTTCTACTATCTAGAGCCGAACGGGTTCTAGATCCACAACGGTAATTCATCGCATTTGTATTGCATCATATAACCCGTTGCTAAGTGCCATCAGAATGGTGTCTTCTGTTATGGTCTACCAATACTGCTCTTCAGTATGGTTACGAAGGTTGGTAGGTCAATCAGGTGCACTGCCTCCCGAATTGTCTAGGGCCCCCGGTAGACGGACGACCAAGCTCGGTCTCAGAGGGCTGTTTATCACCGGGTTTTGGGCACTTCTAGGAACCGATTGATCTATTTGAGAGAATATCTCTTCAATTGCCCCCTTGTTCTTAACAGGAGTGAACAAGTGTTTGCGGAGGAGTGCTCGTCATATCAAGGGGGTTACGTATTTGCTTGTTTAGCATTTTATTCTATGCTTTACCTCATATTTGCTCCAAATTGTCAACATAAAAAACCGGCTTGTCATTTGAATTAAAACTGGACTTCTAAAAGGCCATAATCCGAAGTCAAAAGGAGGCTTCAGATTATGGAACAGTTACATAAGGAATTCACCGACACACAGGTTAAGGAGCTGATTGAACGGTATGCAAAAAGGGAAAGTAAGATCCAGTATGTTTTGGAGATTCTGGGCGTTAAGAGAAGCAGGTTTTTCGTCCTGGTCAAGCACTACGGAGAACGTCCTCATGGATTCTCAATTCAGTATGGTAGAAAAGCCAAAGCCAGAAAGATTTCCGAAAGCATTGAACAGCACATTATCAGAGAGCTCCAGATCGAAAAAAAGCTAAGGAAGGTCATTGCTGATACGGTTTGGCGCTGGCTTATGAGGCGAACTATTTTGTAAGCCTATGGAGGAGTTAAAATGGTGCTTATGTGACTGAAAAGCTTACGAAAAAGTTATATATTCCGCGCGATAGGGTAGTTAGAATAATCAAACGAGCTCGCAACACACCACTCCAATGAGGATGGATACACTAAGAGAACTAGAAATACACACTCTGAAAAGCACAAAAGGGAATGTCGATCTTGCGATAGAGATGCCTTCAGCCTCAGTTTACTGAAGAGAGCCAGACTCGCTGCCTATGTGGATATAGGAGCTGCCGAGTAGAATTCCTTGAAGCATTTCTCCAAGGCTTGCAGTAAGAGAAGAAGGTTGGAGATATCTATAACCATGAAGCTGTTAATAAAAAAGTTTGCTGGGAGGGCAGATAGCCAAAAGATCCGTTCATAATGGATCACGAATTCTGGGATCATAGATACTGACTTTATATTTGTTGGCCTTGTTCAACTTTCTTCTTTGGCCTTTTTTTGTGCACAATGCAGGACCTCTCCCTTTCGGAGCGCTTCCAAGCACTGATTGCATGATATACAGGTAGCCCTGTGCCGATTGCCGCTTTTCCACTCATTGATAATGCCGGGCTTTCTTATGAGAGGCCTGCTCAGGGAGATGAAATCCGCATCACCGTTTCTGATTATCTTCTCCATAAGCTCGAAGGTCCTCAGCCCTCCAACTATCATGACAGGGACATCTACGAGGTCCTTGATTTCCCTGCACCACGGTCGAAAGTAGGCCTCGCGGTCCAGGGAGCTGATGTTGGTCTTAAACTCCGTCTCCTCATAGGCCTTGCCCCTCAGTCCTTGACTGATCTCCAAGGCATCGAATCCCCATTGGGCAAGCAGTTGAGCAGCTTGCTTTCCTTCGCTGAATTGAAGCCCCCCTGAGCACCCATCCTGCACCCCGATCTTAATGAGCACCGGGTAGTCATGGCCGACCTTACGCCTTATGGTATTGTACACCTCACGGTGGAGGCGGAGCCGGTTTTCCGGAGTTCCTCCCCACGCGTCTTCGCGACGATTGGTAAAGGGAGAGAGAAATTGACTCAAGAGATAAACATGGGCACCATGAACTTGAACAGCGTCGAATTCAGCCTCCCTGGCTCTTTTGGCTGCATCACCGAATGCTTCAACTATCTCCCATATTTCCTCCTCAGTCATCTGCCGGTAGTCTTGGATAAAATAGGGATCATTGGGGACAAATGATGGAGCTATTGCCTGTTCCCCTTTGGCTTCAAGGAATCTGGCATTTTCTCGGCCCGTGTGATAGAGCTGCACGGCAATCTTGGCTCCCCGATCGTGGACAGCAGCAGTCAATCTCTTGAGGCCAGGGATGCAACCGTCCGTGGCTATGGAGCTCTCAAATGCTGCGAGTTGTCCGGAGGGGTGGACATAGGTGAGGCCCGTTACGATCAAGCCGACACCGCCGTCTGCAAGATCTGCAAAAAGCTCAATCCGCTTATCAGTCACATGACCTTTTTCATCCGAGGATTTGTCATAGGTGGCTGATCTGATGAAGCGGTTTCGCAACTCCATGTTCTTTATTTTCATAGGTTGGAACAGGATGCTCATTTGCTCTCCTCACACAGCCATTGTGTTTCTGCCTCTCAGCCGCTATGATATTTTGGGTCTTTCCAAGATGCGGATAGAAAACCCAATCTTACGAAGTGATGCAGCAGACGTTTATCATACGCAGAAGCCAAGATCAAGTTTGCAGATTACCAGATTCCTAAACAGGGTGAACAGGCAAGAACGCTCAGCCGTCTTCTACCCGGAGGAGTGCCGATTGTTGCGTGGGTGCATGCCCGAGGCCGGGCTCCATTGAACTGAACCACCCCCTGACCCGGCGAGTGTGCTGGAGGCGGAAGGCAACAGGTAAACATTTTTGGGTCTGAATGGAAGAGGCACATGTGGAATCAGGCTCGATAGGAACCAAAGATGCGAAGCCAAGCCGCAAGGCAGCAATGGGAGCTCCGGGTAAGGCAGTTTCCTGACAAAACATCCGGACGTATCCAGAGGGATGGTCCTTTTTCAGTCGATCAAGCAGGCTTTGCCCTCATACGATCTATGGACAATTCGGTGGCTAGCTCCACCACCTCATCTGAGCCATGTGAGCCGACTGAGGTGTGTCACGGGGCCATCACGAGGGCCTCTGAAGGTGGAGAGGATAAAGTTAATGCCTGCACTTAATCTTTGATCGCCCATTATTTGGATTCGCTCATGAAAAGAAGGGGGCTCGTTCATATCAACCCCTACAGCTCAAAGATCTTTTTGGGTGTTTTGTGAAGACATTCGCTGGCACCAGTTTCTGTGACTAGGTAATTATCGCATACCCAGGCGAAGGCTGTTTTTGAAGCGGCAATGGGGTGAACGGTAATGTTCATATTCGCCTGCAGTTTCATGGGCTCATCGTCTCTGATCGCTGGTCTCTCGACCAAGTCATAGCCTTGTCCGTGGGCATAGAGCCTTTTTTCCACGGGCAGCCCCTTGCTTCTCAAGAAGTCGTTGTTTGCGGCAAGGAGATCTTTGGGCTCCGCCCCGGGCTTCAGGAGGTTGACGGTGACCTGTTGTGCCTCTTTGGCGACCTCACAGGCTTCGAGCAACTCATCTGATGCCTTTCCCAAAACGCAGGTTCTGCCTAGCTCAGTATATAAGCCCCCTGGTCCATTGACTTCGATCATAAGGGTAAATTGATCTCCCTCTTTCACTTCACGATACATAAAGTGTCGCTTGAGTTGAGGGCAGGGAGTGCCCATAGGGGCAGATCCCGCCATGATTAACTGCTGCTCGCTTCCAAGTTTCTGAACGGTGTACTGCACTAATGCCATTATTTCAAAGTCTCTCACTCCCGGTTTGATTGCAGCAAGAGCCTTTTCCATGGCAACGTCTTGAATGGCAGCAGTTTTCTTGATGAGCTCGATCTCTTCATCACTTTTGATCGCTTTGATAAAGTCCACGAGATC
>DATKZQ010000197.1:0-14221 GCA_035527895.1 Desulfatiglandales bacterium | reverse complement strand
GAAGGCGTCGAGATGGTGATGCCCGGTGATAACATTGCCCTGGAGGTAAACTTGATCACCCCCATAGCCATGGAGAAGGAACTCCGCTTTGCTATCCGTGAAGGGGGAAAGACGGTTGGTGCAGGCGTTATTAGTGATATTGTAGAGTAGAGTTATAGCAATGAGGGATATCATCACCTTAGCGTGCTCAACGTGTAAACAGAGGAATTATACCACGACAAAGAACAAGCGAAGAACTCCAGATAAGCTGCAGTTCAAGAAGTTTTGCCCGTTTTGCCGGACACATACCCTTCATAAGGAAACCAAATAGAATTTGTTTTATTCAGGCCAGTAGCTCTAACGGTTAGAGCACCGGACTCCAAATCCGGGTGTTGGGGGTTCGAATCCCTCCTGGCCTGCCATTTTTTACAGGACCCTCATGTCGGATGAGGAATAGTTCGGAAGGCGGGGTGTACCGTTCACTTAAGGACGGTATCTAGTGACTCATGAAAAAGAAGAAGACACGCAGAAAAAAGAGCTCCCTCAAGAAACCACAAGTAGTGCTTGCTACCGGCATTCCGAAAGAGAAAAAGGCCGGTTTGGAGGCAGGTTCACAGAGAGTAGAGCTCCAGACGACGCCGACCAAGAAAGATATATCCAGGAAGGCAGAGGCTGGAGTTTTCGCGCCTAAGAAGTATTTTCTCATTGCCAGGCATTTCTTGGCTGAAGCAAGGGTTGAGCTGAAAAAGGTAACGTGGCCGACACGGAAAGAACTACTGTCAACTACAGCTGTGGTTATTTTGCTGGTGCTTTTGGTTGCTTTTTTTCTGGGAATCGTTGATTTGGGTCTCGTAAAGATCATTAAGAATGTAATCGGATAAGTAATCCAGGTAAGCTAAGGTGTCTCGTGGAGCCAAAGTGGTACATAGTACATACGTACTCGGGGTTCGAAAACAAGGTGAAAGCAACCCTAGAGGAGAAGATCAAATCCCTCGGAAAAGAGGAGTTCTTCGGGCAGATAGTTGTGCCTACTGAGCAGGTGGTTGAGCTTGTTAAGGGCAAGAAAAGGACATCTTCTCGGAAGTTCTATCCTGGCTATATCATGATCCAGATGGTCCTGACCGATGAAACATGGCATATCGTTCAGGATATGGACAAGGTAACGGGATTCCTCGGCGGGAGAACGAAACCTGTTCCCATTTCCGAAGAAGAAGCACGGAAGATCCTGAAGCGGGTGGAGGATGGACGGGAGAAACCGAAACCGAAGTTCTTTTTCGAAGAGGGTGACGAGGTCAGAGTTATCGACGGCCCCTTTAACAATTTCAATGGCGTTGTTGAGGAGATTAAGCCCGACAAGGCCAAACTCAAGGTACTCATCAGCATCTTTGGGCGTTCTACGCCTGTTGAACTGGATTTTGTTCAGGTTACGAAGATCTAAGAGGAAGTACGCATGGCAAAAAAGGTTATTTCAACTATAAAACTGCAGGTGAAGGCGGGACAGGCAAACCCCTCACCACCGGTTGGTCCAGCTTTGGGACAGCACGGCGTCAATATCATGGAGTTTTGTAAGGCTTTTAATGCTAGAACCCAAAACCAGGAAGGAATGACCATTCCTGTGGTTATCACCGTGTATGCGGATAAGTCTTTTTCTTTTGTAACGAAAACGCCGCCTGCCGCTGTGCTCCTAAAGCAGGCGGCAAATATAGCAAAAGGTTCGGCTGATCCAAAGAGAGAGAAGGTCGGGGCTGTGACCTCGAGTCAGGTAAAAGAGATAGCTAAACTGAAATTCGAAGATCTGAGTGCTATTGATCTGCCGGGAGCCGTCAAGATTATTGAAGGCACAGCCCGAAGCATGGGTATCACTGTGGAAAACGGAGAAGATCACTAACTTTTAGGATACTACTGATATGCCCAAGAGAGGAAAGAAGTATATTGAAGCCTTTAAAGAGATAGACAGATCAAGGAAATACTCGTTCCAGGAGGCCTTTGAATTAGCTACTAAGAATTCATTTGTAAAATTCGATGCCTCAGTGGACCTTGCTGTCAGATTAGGCGTTGATCCTCGCCATGCGGATCAAATGGTGAGGGGAACGGCTGCTCTTCCTTATGGTATTGGTAAGCCTGTCAGGGTGGTTGTCTTTGCTAAGGGAGAAAAGGAGAAGGAGGCCTTGGATGCCGGAGCGGATTTTGTTGGTGCTGAGGATCTGGCTGAGAAAATCCAGAAGGGGTGGCTCGGTTTCGACAAGGCCGTTGCTACGCCCGATATGATGGGCACGGTTGGCAAGCTCGGGCGTATTCTCGGGCCTCGAGGCATGATGCCCAACGCAAAACTCGGCACCGTGACGTTTGATGTTGCTAAGGCCGTTACCGAATTGAAGGCAGGCAAGATCGATTTCAAAGTGGATAAGGCAGGCATAGTGCATACCACGATAGGAAGGGCATCGTTCGGCGTGGATAAACTCCAGAAAAACGCCTCCTTCTTTTTGGACACTATCTTAAGACTTAAGCCACCGTCCAGCAAGGGGACCTACCTGAAAAGTATAGCAATATCAACCACAATGGGTCCGGGCATTAGGGTAGATGCATCGTATGTTAGGGATCTCCTCCGGTAAAAAGGGTTGAAGATTCAATACTTTTTCCAGAACTTTTGACTACTGAGCTAAATCCCATGAGCACAGAAGAGGGGAGGTGAATTTGGCCCTTGGACAAGAGTCAAAAAGACAATATTGTCAGAGGCCTGCAAGAGAGCCTCGGCAAGGCTAGCGGGGCCTTTCTTGTCGACTACCAGGGATTGAAGGTCGAGACACTTACCAAGTTGCGGCACGAGTTGAGGGAAGCAAACGTTCAATTCCAGGTCGTCAAGAATAGGTTGTTAGTGATCGCGTGCGAGGGCACAGATACGGCTGTGTTGAAAGACCATATTACGGGACCCTCTGCGCTGGCGATAACGTATGAGGATGTCATAAAGCCTGCTAAGGTCTTGACGAACTTTAGTCGGGATAACGAAGCATTGGAGATAAAGGTTGGTCAGATTTATGGTAAGGTCGTCGATCTACGTGCGATCAACAAGCTGGCCAAGCTTCCTCCAAAAGAGATCCTTCTCTCTCAGCTGCTCTTTACTCTATCCGGTGTACCTGCCTCATTGGTCAGGGTATTGTCTGAAATACCCAGGAGGATGGTCACCGTTCTGGAGGCCATAAAAAGGCAGAAAGAGTGATGAGGCCATTCATACATGAGGTTTCCTCACAACGGGAGTATGGGAGAAAATAACCAAAACTTAGCATGGAGGACTTGAGATAGATATGGCAGCAAAGATTACTAAAGAAGACGTAATTACCTTTATTTCCAACATGACCGTCTTAGAACTCTCTGAACTCATCGAGGAGATCGAGAACAAGTTTAATGTATCAGCTGCTGCCCCGGTGGCAGTTGCAGCGCCTGCTGCTGGCGAACAACCACAACAGGCGGAAGAGGCTGAGAAAACGGAGTTTGATGTCATGTTGACGGCAGTTGGGGATAAAAAGATCCAGGTAATTAAGGTGGTTCGGGCAGTTACGAATTTAGGATTGAAAGAGGCCAAGGAAGTGGTGGACAACGTCCCCGGTAAAGTACGTGAAGGTGTTTCAAGGGAGGATGCGGAAAACATAAAGAAACAGCTTGAAGAAGTCGGTGCCGTTGTAGACATAACATAGGTCCTGAACATATGTCTTTCTCTTCTTGTTCGCAATCAATGGTTGGTCTACCTCCGAATTGGTAGCCTTTAGTGAGATTTACAGGGAGATCATAAGCGTGAACAAAATTGATAATGTTAGGTATTACCGAAGAAAAAATTTCGGGAGAATAAAGACTATCCTTGATATACCTGACCTCATAGATGTCCAGAGGCATTCGTACGAACGGTTCTTGCAGAAGAATGTGTCACCGGAAGAGAGGAAGGACATCGGGCTGGAGGGAGCATTCAAGAGCGTTTTCCCTATCCAGGATTTGAATCAAACGTGCTCGCTGGAATTTATAAACTATTTCTTTGAAGACGTGAAGTACGATGAGGAAGAATGCATCAAAAAGGGAATGAATTATGAGGCGCCCATAAAGATAGTGGTTCAGCTGCTGGTCTTTGATTTTGATGAGGCTTCAGGTACCAGGAGCATCAGGGATATCAAGGAACAGGAAATATATTTCGGTACCTTGCCCATGATGACCGAGAGAGGGACCTTCATTATTAACGGTGTAGAGCGAGTGGTTGTCAGCCAACTTCACCGTTCCCCGGGTGCCTTTTTTGATAACGATAAGGGCAAGACACATCCGAGTGGCAAACCGCTCTATTCCGCCAGAATCATCCCCTTGCGGGGTTCTTGGATTGACTTAGAGTTCGATGCCAAGGACATACTTTACGTCAGGATTGACAGAAGAAGAAAGTTTCCGGCTACCATTCTGCTCAAGGCTTTCGGCTATTCAGAAGAAGAGATCTTGAGCCATTTCTATGACATAGAGAAGGTACTCGTGGACAAGGACTCTTTCAGATGTGTGCTGGAAGCCGGCAGCCTTTCAAACAAGAGAATCGTTGAAGATATACGTGATCCAAAAACAGGAGAAATCCTGGCCACCAAAGGCGAGAAGTTCAGTAAGAAACTATACAAAAAACTGACGGACAGCGGGATGCAGGAGATACCGGTGAATTCGGACTATGTCGTCGGTAGGGTTGCCGCCCGGGATATCGTTGATCCTCAGACTGGAGAGATCTTAACAAAAATCAATCAGGCCCTGACACAAGAGGTCGTGGAGTCTTTGCGGGATCTGGGTATCGGCGAGATCGACTTATTGGTCCTCGACGCCACGGAGGCGAGTCCAGCGATCAGGGAAACCATGCTGCTTGACAAGGTTACGACCACTGATGACGCTGTTCTCGATATCTACCGCAAATTGAGGCCAACGAGCCCTCCTACTCAAGAGATGGCCCAGGCCTATTTCAGGGGACTTTTTTTCAATCCTTCGACCTACGATCTCTCCCCTGTTGGTCGCTTGAAGATGAATTATCGGCTCGACCAGGACGTTCCTCTCGATGTGTGTACCTTGAGGAAAGAGGACATGATGGAGACTGTCAGAGAGCTGGTACGGTTGAGCGCAAGAGAGGGCACTGTTGACGACATAGACCATCTTGGAAACCGGAGGGTCAGATCGGTAGGGGAGTTACTGGAAGAAGGATACCGGGTGGGGCTGATCAGGATGCAACGGGCCATAAAAGAGCGCATGAGCCTGCAGGATGTTGAAACGCTCATGCCTCGTGATCTGATCAATTCAAAACCGGTCTCCGCTGTGATCAACGAATTTTTTGGCTCAAGCCAACTGTCCCAATTCATGGATCAAACCAATCCTCTTTCGGAGATAACTCACAAGAGACGTCTGAGCGCCCTCGGTCCGGGAGGGTTAACCAGGGAGAGGGCCGGGTTTGAGGTTAGAGATGTGCACCCGAGCCACTATGGACGGATATGCCCTATTGAGACGCCGGAAGGACCGAATATCGGTCTGATCGTTTCTCTGAGCACGTATTCTCGCATAAACGATTTTGGATTCATTGAAACGCCCTATAGAAGGGTGAACGATGGCATCGTGACAGACGACATAGAATACTTAACGGCCCTGGATGAACGAGAGTATCCCATTGCGCAGGCTAATGAGGTGCTGAGCGCGGATGGGCACTTCGTTAGCGATGTGGTTGCAGCAAGGAGGGGCGGGGAGGCATGCCTCGTAGCTGCCAACGAAGTCAGATATATGGACGTATCTCCAAATCAATTGGTAAGCATTGCTGCATCTTTGATCCCGTTCTTGGAGCACGATGACGCGAACCGCGCCCTCATGGGTTCCAACATGCAGAGACAGGCCGTACCGCTCTTGCAAGCTCGCTCTCCCCTCATTGGAACGGGGATCGAACAAACGGTGGTAAGGCACTCCGGCGTTGCCGGCGTTGCCAGAAGTGATGGAATCGTAGAGAGCGTCGATGCCTCCCGCATCGTTATTCGAGCAGAGAGAGAAGAGGAAGGTGTCGAAATATACAAGTTGATGAAATTCATGCGCTCCAACCAGAGCACCTGTTACAATCAGAAACCTATTGTACGAGAGGGTGATCGAGTTAAGAGGGGCCAGATAATTGCTGATGGCCCTGCTATGGAACGGGGCGAACTTGCTCTAGGGAGAAACGTAATCGTAGCATTCCTTTCTTGGGGCGGGTACAATTTTGAGGACGCAATCCTCGTAAGTGAACGACTGGTGCGGGAAGATGTCTTTACCTCTATTCATGTAGAAGAATTCAGCGTGATGGCCAGAGATACCAAGCTCGGGCAAGAAGAGATAACCCGTGACATACCCAATGTGGGAGAGGAGGCCTTTGCGATACTTGATGAAAGCGGGATTGTGAAATTGGGCGCCGAGGTAGGGGCCGGCGATATTCTCGTTGGCAAGATTACTCCTAAAGGAGAGACGCAACTCTCGCCGGAGGAAAAGCTCCTGAGGGCAATCTTCGGTGAAAAGGCGGGTGATGTGAAGGATACGTCGCTCAGAGTGCCCCCTGGGGTTGAGGGCATTGTTATCGATGCCCAGGTCTTTTCGCGTAAGGGTGTGGAAAAAGACGAAAGAACCAGGAGTATTCAGGCCGCCGAAATCAGTCAATTGGAGAAGGATAAAGAGGATGAGATCTCCGTTATCAGGAGAAATGCTCGAAGAAAACTAGCGACCCTTTTGGAGGGAAAACGCCTCAAATCAGGCCTCAAGCATCGTGAGACCGGCGAAGTCTTGGTTAAGAGGGGCCAACTCATTGATCAGGAATATGTTGACACGATACCCCTTGATTATTGGCAGGGAGCGAATATTGAGGCCGAGATGGAAGTCATGGAAAAGATGGAGACCGTGGTCTCCCAGTACATCCAGCAGGTTGAAGCGCTCAATGAGCTTTTCCAGAAGAAGATAAAAAGACTGGATATGGGAGACGAGCTCTCGCCCGGAGTGATCAAGATGGTGAAAGTATTCGTCGCGGTCAAGCGGAAGCTCTCAGTTGGCGACAAGATGGCGGGCCGTCATGGAAATAAAGGCGTACTTTCCCTCGTTCTGCCGGCGGAGGATATGCCCTATTTTGCTGATGGTACACCGGTAGATATTGTGTTAAATCCTCTCGGCGTTCCCTCTCGAATGAACGTTGGCCAAATACTCGAGACCCATCTTGGTTGGGGTTCTTACGAACTCGGGCGCCAGATTGGTAAACTGGCGGACAGCGTAAAAGATACAAAACCCCTGAAAACTCGGTTACGAGAAATCTTTGCAGACCAGTACGATCAGCTATTTGATGGTATTTCGGATGAGGAGCTTCGGCAAAGCGTTTCCCTTATGCAAGACGGGATACACATGGCAACGCCTGTCTTTGATGGGGCACGAGAGGAGGAAATCGAAGAATGTCTGAAGAAGGCAGGTTTGCCCGTCAGCGGCCAGACCACGTTGTATGATGGCAGAACAGGTGAGCACTTCGACCAACCGGTGACCGTTGGTATCATGTATATGATGAAGCTCCACCATTTGGTAGCCGACAAGATCCATGCCCGTTCTATCGGCCCCTACTCCCTGGTTACCCAACAGCCACTTGGCGGTAAGGCCCAGTTCGGTGGTCAGCGGTTAGGAGAGATGGAGGTGTGGGCAATGGAATCTTACGGGGCCGCGTATTCATTGCAGGAGTTTCTGACAGCTAAATCAGATGACGTAGCTGGTCGGACTCGAATGTATGAAAAGATCGTGAAGGGACATAATCTTTTGGAAGCGGGCTTGCCAGAGTCCTTTAATGTTTTGGTAAAAGAGCTGCAGAGTCTCAGTCTGGAATTAGAGCTCAACGAGGACGGAGAGTCCCAGAATCTCTTAGATAACGATACAAAGAGCTAAAAGAGGAGAGAGCCTTGGAAGACTTGTATGGATTTTTTACGAAACCAAAGGATCCTTTAAGTTTTAATTCAGTGCAGATCTCTATCGCTTCGCAGGAAAAGATCAGAGAGTGGTCTTACGGTGAGGTCAAAAAACCTGAAACCATCAATTATCGAACCTTTAAGCCGGAACGAGATGGGCTGTTCTGCGCGAAGATCTTTGGTCCCATCAGGGACTATGAGTGCCTCTGTGGAAAATACAAGAGGATGAAACACAGGGGTGTTGTGTGCGAGAAATGCGGGGTTGAGGTCACCCATTCTAAGGTGCGAAGGCAGAGAATGGGTCATATTGAGTTGGCCGCACCGGTGGCACACATCTGGTTTTTGAAATGTATCCCCTCGAAGATCGGTTTGCTCCTCGACATGACGTTGAAGATCCTAGAGAAAATACTCTACTTCGAGAGTTTCGTCGTTACCGATCCCAAAGATACGCCCATGATGAAGGGCACCCTGTTGAATGAGGAACAGTATTTGAAAGCGCGAGAGGACTATGGAGAACGTTTTGAGGCCGGTATGGGTGCAGAAGCCATTCAAAAGATGCTGCAAGAAATCGATTTGGATGGACTCTCGGCCACCTTGAAGGTCGAGATGGTGAGCACGAAATCGGATGCTAAACGCAAGAAACTTTCGAAGCGCATCCGCATCGTCGATGCCTTTCGCCTCTCCAAGAATAGGCCCGAGTGGATGATACTGGATGTCATCCCTATTCTGCCGCCGGACCTCAGGCCCCTGGTACCCCTCGATGGAGGGAGGTTTGCAACCTCGGATCTCAACGATCTGTATCGCAGGGTCATAAACAGGAATAATAGGCTGAAACGCCTCCTCGAGTTAAGTGCTCCCGATATTATTATCAGGAATGAGAAGAGGATGCTCCAAGAGGCGGTAGACGTGCTTTTCGATAACGGCAGAAGGGGTAAGACCATTACGGGCGCCAACAAGCGGCCCTTGAAATCATTGAGTGATATGCTCAAGGGGAAGCAAGGTAGATTCAGGCAGAATCTGCTCGGAAAGAGGGTGGATTATTCCGGACGATCAGTGATCGTGGTGGGTCCTGACTTGAGGCTCCACCAATGCGGACTCCCTAAAGTGATGGCCCTGGAACTCTTTAAACCCTTCATCTACAATAAGCTGGAGGAAAAAGGCCTGGCCGCCACCCTGAAGAAGGCCAAGAAACTCGTGGAAAAGGAGACACCTGAGGTATGGGACTGCTTGGACGAGGTCGTCAAGGAGCACTGTATCTTGCTGAATCGAGCTCCGACCCTTCACCGGCTCGGCATACAGGCATTTGAACCCGTCCTCATTGAAGGAAAGGCGATTCAATTGCATCCGTTGGTTTGTACTGCCTTTAATGCCGATTTCGATGGTGACCAAATGGCGGTGCACGTTCCGCTCTCCATTGAGGCCCAGATCGAAGCTCGGGTTCTCATGCTCTCCACGAATAACATTCTCTCACCGGCCAATGGTGATCCCATCATTGTTCCGACCCAAGATATCGTATTGGGCATCTATTATATGACCAAGGAGAGACCGTTTTGTAAGGGTGAAGGCAAGACCTTTGCAAATGTCGAAGAGGTGAGGATGGCATACGACGCCGGCGAGTTAGACCTGCACGCCAGTATAGGGGTTCGGATTAATGGCCGGATCGTGAGAACTACCACAGGCAGGGTGATTCTCTATGAGATCTTTCCCCAAGGGATGCCCTTCGAGATGGTGAATAAGGTACTAACCAAGAAGGGACTTCGGGACATGATCGGTGAATGCTATCGTTCCCTCGGTACCAAGGCGACCGTTATCCTGGCTGATAGGCTCAAAGACACGGGGTACAAGTATGCCACTATGTCCGGTATCTCGATTTCCACGAAGGATATGGTTACCCCGAAAAGGAAACAAGAGATCATTGAGGAGGCGGAGCGCGAGGTTGAAAAGATCGAAAAACAGTACAGTGACGGACTGATTACGGGCGGTGAAAAGTACAATAAGATCGTTGACATATGGACAAAGGCCACGGAGTCGGTTTCCTCTGAAATGATGGAAGAGATGGCCGCAGAGGAAGTGGTGGGGCATGACTCAGAGGTGAAGAGGTCGGAGAGCTTTAACCCGATATATATGATGTCCGATTCCGGAGCACGGGGCAGCAAGGATCAGATGAGGCAGCTGGCCGGAATGAGAGGGCTCATGGCAAAACCCTCCGGCGAGATCATTGAGACGCCCATTACTGCCAATTTCCGCGAGGGCCTGACCGTTTTGCAGTATTTTATCTCTACCCATGGGGCCAGAAAGGGATTGGCCGATACAGCGCTCAAGACAGCTAATTCGGGCTACCTGACCAGGAGGCTGATAGACGTTGCTCAGGATGCCTGCGTCACTGAGGAAGATTGCGGTACCACCGACGGGATCTGGGTTGAGTCGTTAACCGAGGGCGGGGAGGTCATTCAGAACGTCTCAGAGAGAATTCTGGGCAGGACCGCAGCTGAAGATATTCATGACCCCATAACCGGAGAGCTGCTCCTCAAGCAGAGTGAACCAATAGATGAGGCTGCAATGGAGCGGGTCGGGAGTTCATGGATCGAGAAGGTGAAGATTAGGTCCGTATTGACCTGTAGAACAAAGAGGGGGATTTGCCAGAAGTGTTATGGTCGTGACTTGGCCCACGGAAGAGAGGTCGACATCGGTGAGCCCGTTGGCATTGTTGCTGCTCAGTCCATCGGAGAGCCCGGCACACAGCTTACGATGAGAACATTTCACATCGGCGGCACCGTGACGAGAAAGGTGGAGCAATCTACCATTCAATCGAGGAATGCGGGAACGGTTAAGTATTTCAACCTAAAAACGGTCATTGATGCCAAAGGTGACCACGTGGTAATGAATAGAAACGGTGATATCGGAGTTGTCGATGCAAGCGGAAGAGAGTTGGAGCGCTATCCCGTAGTGTACGGGGCTATCATCAAGGTTGGTGACGGAAAGCAGATCAATGGTGGTGAGCTACTGGTAGAGTGGGATCCCTTCTCCATTGCCATTCTTACGGAGGTTTCCGGCAGGTTAAAATTCGGTGATATCGTTGAAGGCAAGACCATGCAGGAGAGGCTGGACCCTGTGACTGGTAAGTCAACAAAGGTTGTTGTGGCGTTCGGTGACACCAACGTGAGGCCGCGCATTTCCATTAAAGATACGGGCGGCAAGACAATCCAGCTTACCGGTGAATCGGGGGCAGCGGCTGCAGCCCGGTATTTTCTCCCAACGGGTGCTATTATCATGGTATCGATGGGAGACGAGGTTCACGCCGGCAACGTACTGGCCAAGATCCCACGGGAAACGACGAAGACGAAGGATATTACCGGAGGTTTGCCGCGGGTTGCAGAGCTCTTTGAGGTGAGAAAGCCGAAGGACCAAACGCTCTTGAGCGAGATCGACGGAACCGTATCATTTGGAAAGTATGTATCGGGCAAGCGAAGGGTGATCATTACGCCTGAAGTGGGTAAGCCTGCCGAATATATCATACCGAGAGGTAAGCATGTAAGCGTTTTTGACGGCGATTACGTGAGGGCAGGTGAAGCCCTTATGGAGGGCTCTGCCAATCCTCATGATATCCTGAGAATCAAAGGTGCCAAGGAGTTGTCTAAATACCTTGTTGATGAAGTCCAAAAGGTTTATCGCCTCCAAGGTGTTAAGATAAACGATAAACACATAGAAGTAGTTGTCAGGCAGATGTTGAGGAGGGTTGCAGTAAAGGATGCTGGCGATTCGGATTTCATCCTTGGGGAAGAGGTAGAGCGCTGGCGCTTTGAGGAAAAGAACCAGGAAGTCATTGCGCAAGGAGGTAAGCCGGCAGTTGGCGAACCGCTTCTGTTGGGGGTTACCAAGGCCTCGATCAATACGGAGAGCTTTATATCAGCGGCCTCTTTTCAGGAAACCACGAAGGTCCTGGCTGACGCAGCTATCGAGAGTAAAGTTGACTATCTGAGAGGTCTCAAAGAGAACGTTATCATGGGCAGGCTGATACCGGCCGGCACTGGTTTGGGCAGGTACCGGGGGTTCGATATCAAAACGAAACAATAATTTTCCGCATAGGTGGAAATAGCTTGCCAAAATCGAGACATTTACATATATAAGGCACAACACTATTTTCGGGAAGAGAAACGTATGCCAACAATCAATCAACTCGTTAAGAAGGGGCGGCAACAGGTAAAGAAGAAGATTAAGACGCCGGCACTGAAAGGGTGCCCTCAACGAAGAGGCGTCTGTATCAGGGTGTACACCTCGACACCGAAGAAACCGAACTCGGCTTTGAGAAAGGTTGCGCGGGTGCGGTTGACCAATGGAATAGAGGTCACATCCTATATACCTGGCATTGGACACAACCTTCAGGAACATTCGGTTGTCCTGATACGAGGGGGGAGAGTCAAGGATTTGCCGGGAATCAGGTATCACATAATTCGAGGTACCTTAGATAGCGCGGGTGTCGAAGATCGCCGGAGGAGTCGCTCGAAATATGGGGCCAAGAGGCCTAAGGGAATCTAGTTTCAAAAGGGGTTTTTGGAGGCGCTGAAATGCCCAGAAAAGCTGGGGTCACAAGGAGAGAGATCCTGCGCGACCCAAAATATAAGAGTGAATTGGTTTCGCGATTTATCAATAGGATCATGAAAGGCGGTAAGAGGAATTTGGCTCAATCTATACTCTATGAGGCCTTTGATATCATGCATCAGAAGACCAAAGAAGACCCCCTTGTCCTTTTTCAAAAGGCTGTTGAAAACGTAAAACCGGTGGTTGAAGTGAGATCGAGGAGGGTTGGAGGGTCCACCTATCAAGTCCCCACAGAGGTTAGGGCTTTCAGGAGGAATACCCTGAGCATACGGTGGATCCTAAGCTATGCGAACCAAAGAGGTGAGAACCGAATGGCGGCGAAACTGGCGGGTGAGCTGATCGATGCCGCGAATGGAAGGGGCGGTGCCTTTAAGAAAAAAGAGGATACACACAGAATGGCCGAGGCAAACAAGGCCTTTGCCCACTATCGTTGGTAATAACGCAATATGAAGATGCACGTTTGATACATTACCTGTTTTTTAAACAGGAGGATTTATCTTAAGGAGGTAACTACCATGGCCAAACAAAAGTTTGTGAGGACAAAGCCGCATGTCAACGTGGGCACCATCGGTCATATCGACCATGGCAAGACAACCCTCACCGCGGCAATTACCCTCTGTCTGTCAAAGGTTGGTAAGGCTGATTACGTCTCCTTTGACGAGATCGACAAGGCGCCGGAGGAAAAAGAGAGGGGAATAACCATAGCCACGGCCCACGTAGAGTACGAGACCGATAAGCGGCACTATGCCCATGTAGACTGCCCTGGTCATGCGGACTATATCAAGAATATGATCACCGGTGCGGCACAGATGGATGGCGCCATCCTGGTCGTTGGCGCGGATGATGGCCCCATGCCCCAGACCAGGGAGCATATCCTGTTGGCACGGCAGGTCGGGGTTCCGAGCATCGTTGTGTTTTTGAATAAAACCGATATGGTTGATGACAAGGAATTGATCGAGTTAGTGGACCTGGAGCTGCGGGAGCTGTTGACCAAGTACGAGTTCCCCGGTGACGATACCCCGATCATACACGGCTCAGCCCTCAAGGCACTGGAGTGTGGATGTGGCAAGCGGGAGTGTGCCGCCTGCGCCCCGATTCTCGAGTTACTGGACGCCGTTGATGAGTTCGTGCCGGAGCCGGTGAGGGATACGGAGAAGCCGTTCCTGCTGCCCATAGAGGACGTATTCAGCATCTCAGGTCGAGGTACCGTGGTAACCGGCAGGGTAGAACGAGGTATCGTAAAGGTCGGCGATGAGATAGAGATCGTCGGCATCAAGGAGACGGAAAAGACCGTGTGCACCGGTGTTGAGATGTTCAGGAAAGTCCTCGATGAAGGAAGAGCCGGGGACAATGTCGGGGTCTTGCTCAGAGGGATCAAACGAGAAGAAGTTGAGCGAGGACAGGTTGTGGCAAAGCCTGGTTCCATAACCCCCCATACGAGATTCAAGGCTGAGGCCTATATCCTCACCAAAGAGGAGGGTGGAAGGCACACGCCGTTTTTCATCGGCTACCGGCCCCAGTTTTACTTCCGGACAACGGACGTGACCGGTGTGGTGACCCTCCCGGAAGGCGTCGAGATGGTGATGCCCGGTGATAACATTGCCCTGGAGGTAAACTTGATCACCCCCATAGCCATGGAGAAGGAACTCCGCTTTGCTATCCGTGAAGGGGGAAAGACGGTTGGTGCAGGCGTTATTAGTGATATT
>DATKZQ010000196.1:0-27589 GCA_035527895.1 Desulfatiglandales bacterium | reverse complement strand
TGGATGAATGCTGGGCAGGGTAATCCGCCGTAGTCCTATTGGGACGAAGGCGGATATGCTTCGGCGGGTTCCGCCGAAGAATGTGGAGGTGCCACGCGCTTGCGCGTGGGGCTCCACACAATAAGACGAGGGACTATACGGATAATCTCCGTTAGGCGTTCGCGCAAAAGGGAGGTTCAATTGTATGAGCAAGAGAAAACTGGCGAAAAGTAATGAGGAATTTGATCTAAGATTTGATCAGGGAGAGGACATTCATGATCTGATCGATCTCTCCAAGGCAACGATCACCAAACCTGGAAAAAATATTCGTATTACCATAGATATTAGTGAGTCGCTGATTAAAGAGATAGATGGGATCAGGGAGGCTATAGGAGTTGACCGTGGCGCTTTGATCAAGGTGTGGCTGTATGAGAGAGTCATGCAGGAAAGATCAGGTAAGGGCGAATAACTTTCGTACTATTTTGGCTGCTTCAATACTTGCGCTAACTGATCGATGCTTAAGTCAATTCTAACGCCCATTTTTATCTCCACATTTTTTCTTTTACCATACCACAATATTGCAATGAAATCGACAAAATGTTCATCCTTACGGGAGAGTGCTTGGGGCGTAGGTGCAAGGGCAAGGCCTCGCGGGCAAAGCGAACAGCCTCTGCGATTGCTTCCTTTGACAATGCTCCACACCATTCTTCGATAATCACCTCCCACGCCATGCCGCTTACCCCTTGTTCGAGCGCGTCTCCCGCTAAAATGCGTGTGCCGCGAAATGTTGGGTTGCCATGGGAGAAAGCAGGATCAGTAACGATGTTGGGAAAAAATATATTGACTTAGTCCAGCGACTTAGTTTATCATTAAGATCAAACATTGGAGGATTCATATGCCTGAAATTGTAAATGTACATCAGGCCAAGACGCAGCTCTCGCGCTTGCTTAAACGGGCGCATGAGGGCGAGGAAATCGTGCTCGCCAAGGCGGGAAAACCCTATGCCCGCTTGGTGCCTTTGGAGGAGGCGCAACCCAGGATGCCTGGAATTGCCGCTGGCCGGGTAGATAATGCCTTCTTCGAACCACTGCCTGAGAGCGAGTTACAGGCATGGGACCAGTGAAAGACAAAGATTTGAGGTTTTTGCTTGATACCCATGTGCTTTTGTGGTGGTTATTTGATGATCCCATGCTTTCTGCTACAGCTCATAATGTTATTCAAGCTCCGGATAATAAAATCCTGGTTAGCAGCGCTTCCGGGTGGGAGATCGCGACAAAACATCGTTTGGGGAGATTACCGCATGCAGGTGAGGTGGCCCACAACTTGCCCTCCTTGCTGCGCAAGTCGCGTATGGACGTTCTACCAGTTACCATGGAACATGCGCTGGCAGCAGGTGCGCTCCCCGGTCCTCATCGTGATCCCTTTGACCGGATGTTGATCGCTCAAGGCCAGATTGAGGGATTGCCCATCGTAACCTCGGACCCCGTGTTTAAGCACTATCCTGTTGAGCTTGTGTGGTGAGCATTTTCAGGCCTCCCATGCACGAGTTTTCCTGCTCCAAAAGAGTGGTGGCGCATGCGGAGCCCGGGTTCTCCGAAATGGGCCGCAGATATGTCACGGAAAGGGCCTTATGGCCAACCCACACTCTTTACGATTAGGCCCAATGTGAACAATAGATACCATACTCTCGTTAGTAAAAGGGTAGTTAAATGCTTGAGAAGGATCAAATAACGAAAATAATCGACTTTGCCAGAGGGCATTCTGAGATTTCTGTGATCTATCTTTTTGGCTCCCATGCAGCAGGACGTCAAAGATTAAAAAGCGATATTGATCTGGGCATACTATTTGTTAAGGATGTTGATGGCTTCACGAGAATCAATCTTGAGACTGAAATCTCAAATCTCCTGAGGAAAGATGTCGATCTTATTGATATGAAAACAAGCGGCCCGGTCTTGCGGCATCAAATCTATAAATATGGAAGGCTCATCTATCATGACGGGAGCGATTTCCCATTTCAATTTAGGGCCGGCTCCATTCGTGACTATTTAGATACCGACTATCTAAGAAGGCTAAGTCCTTCGATTCATAAGTTCGATGACGAACTTATCGACTCAGGACTTAGTGCTGAGTGAGCAACATTTCTGAAACAATTCGCCAAGATACGTCACCGTATTTGCGAATCGAAGCACTAAGGAGTGCTAACGTCTATGGTCAATCATGAGGTCATCCTCAGGAAGGTCACAGAGCTCAAAGAATATGTGAATGAGCTTCGCCAGGCAGATGACATAAGCTGGGAAAAATATCAGAAGAGTATTCGTGATCGTGCCTTAAACGGGCGCCAAATCAAGGTGTTTTAGCAGGCAGATGCGATCCGTCTTTTCCATTTTCTTCACAAACGTTTCATCGGCTGTTATGAGCGTAGCCTCAATCTCAAGAGCAACGGCAAGGTAGGAAACATCATAGAAGCTTACGTTCTCTTGTCTCATCCAATTGAAGCATCGACGAAAGATGCTATCGGTCAGATCCACACATTTGATATTCAGGTTGAGAAGAAGATCCATTTTGTCCGCTGCTTCCTCCGGGAGTTCCCTGCCCAAAAAGTTCCCCACCTCATACTGCCAGAGTGTTGGGGCTGACAATTCCGCACCACCTTCAACCCAAGTATTTAAAAGCTTCACCGCCTTGTTTTGATCAGGCTCCCGTTCATCACCCAAAACCCACTTGAGGATGACGGAGGCGTCAACTACATACCTTCTCATTTAGTGGGTTCTCCTGTCTTTGGCTAATTCTTCTACAATCTGGCGGTTTGAAAACTTCTTACCTTTGGAAGATGACGCAAGGAGTTCCTCAGCCGCCTTTCTTCTGCGAATCGAATCCAATTCCTTGCGCAACGCTTCGTTGACAATCTCACTTCTCTTGCCGGCGGGAACCAACATTTCCAGGTCCCGGCAAATAGTCTCCTTGATGAGGAAGTTCAACTTCCTGGAAGTTCTTCCCATATTCTACCTCCCTGGATGTTATCTATTTGTTACGTATACACTTTACTCCCCACAGCCAAATAAATCAATAGCGTTATGAAGCAGAAGCAGAAATCCTTCTAGTGTTATGCAAGTAGATCGTATCGGTATCGGATAGAATCTACTCACAACGGGTTACTGCACCATACATCCCTTCCCCTGGCAGGAGGGGATGGAGGGGAGGGGGAGGATGTTATGATCTCGATGTTTAAGGTTAGATGAGAAACCATGCACGCATCGCCTCGTGCCTATGGCCCAACAAACGGTGAGGGACTGGGCCGCCTTCTCGAATCGGTCGGTCCTTTATTTTCCCGCAGGTGAAATGATCTTAGAGCGCAACGCTCACGAAGATGGCAATCATTTAACTTGATAATTCCCTGCAGCGCAGCGTCGCCATAGCGGCTTTGGCGCGTCGGCGACTTGTCGAAGCGAAGAGGACTTGTCCGCCGGAATCATGGCGGAGATCCCGTCAAATCGGGGCTGCAGGGTGGTTCATTTCTCCATACCCGATGCACCGTATGAGGATCGGCCCTGTAAAATCAGGATGATTTGACCTCCTCATTCTCAAAGCTGAGCCGCTGTTTGGGGGAGGTGACCACACATACGGGACAGTGAGCCTGAAGAATGACCTTTTCCGCGTTTTCGCCCAAGCGTGGTCTCTCCAGATCCAGGCCGAGACGCGGATCGTGGATTGTATAGGGCCCGATCACGATGCGATCCACTTTCTCCTTCCGAGCAAATCGAAGGATTTCGATCCACGGGGTCCCACCTTTTACCGCAACACGGACCCACCGGGGGTTTTCCTCTTCGATACGACAGAAGTAGTACTCTTTGAGCCTCTCTTTTGTCTTGTCAAACACCTCATCGGATGCCCAGGCCTCCCCCTCTGCAGTTGTAATGAGCCCCGAATAACGGTGGGGGGACCCGAGGACATGCAGGATAATGAGCTCGGCCCCGGAGCGTTCGGCCAAATCCAAGGCAGACGCAAAGGCGTAGTCCGAGCTGGCATGAAGATCGGTGCAGAACAGGATCTTTCTGCGCGTCTTTTCTGGTTCCGGGGTTGCCCGGCCAGGTTCTTCCGAAAGAGTCTTGAGAGCTTCTCGGTCGAGTTCGCGGTATAGTCGAAGGGCGCGCCAGTTCTCACGCGCTATTCTCACCCGCTCATCATATGCTGCTTTTTTTTCAGACGGTAGATCATGGAGATCCGGTTTGAACTCCCAGCTACAACAAGGGCAAAAAACCTTATGCTCCTCGACATTTTTGTTGCATATTGGGCACTGCATCCCTCTTACCTCCTCCCCACACCCTTGGTTACTCTCTCACGTGGGGTTGGGATTTGGATGTACCGGGAATAACCCGTGATCTTTGAGATGATCTTCCACGGAGGAAACTGCAACCTCTGAAATTGAGTCGGGCCTTTCCTTCAATATGGGAAAACAGGGACGTCATCCCGAGTACAGCCGAGTACCCCCTCACATTTCGGGTAATAGCTCTTTCCGGAGAAAATGAAAGTAAGTACAATCAGCGCACGAATGCTTGCAGTAGATCTTCTTGTGACCCACCTCTTCTCTCAGGGCATAGCAGTTGATGGATTTAACCTTGTGGACAAGGCAATCCTCACACCTTTCCTCGGGTCGGACATGATCATCTACCCTCGTCTCGTAGTACTCCCAACAGAATGTGGTCTGGTTTTCAGGATCTGTGAGAGTCTTAAGGTCGATACCTATTTCCGCAGGTTCCGGGAATGGGATGTTATTAGCCTCCAGAAAGGCAGCCAAATCCTTCGGTAGCACCCGCCAATGCCCGGAGTTCCCGACACGGTATCCCTTAATCTCCCTCTTTTCCAGCCATCGTTTAACGGTTTCCCTCGAATGATGAGAGATCTCAGCGATTTCGGATGTGGTAAATGCCCTTTTTTTCATTTTTGCCTATTTTGTGTGATTTGTTTTTTTAGTTTATTTATTATGATATTGTTTGTCAAGATTCTTTTGATGGGGTGAATCTCTAGAGGCTATTTCGAATAAACCCGGGCGCCACGAAAAAATCCTTGCGGCAGGAATTGTCGAACACTCCTCGCCGGTGGAACTTCATGGAGCGCCATGAGTTGAGCACATCTTATCAATTCCCCTCTTTACCGATGCTATGCTCCTCTTATCCCAAACCCAGGAGCAGGAATATACGCCCACGCACTCTGGAGTTTTGTGTTGGAGATTCAGGGGATGCACAAGTTGATACCGTAGTATTAGTGGACAACATTCAAATCATGGCCCCTGTCTCCGAACCTATGGCAGCAGGAGGCGCAGGCGGTGGTGGGTGCTTCATCGGAACCGCAGCCGACAGGTCGTGCAGGTAAGATCCGCTTCAAGTCGTTCTACCAGCAAGACACAAAGGCGGGGTCAGCAATGGCCCCGCCCGGCTACGGAACCATGCCCTCTATGGCGACTATGTATCGCCGGGCGAGTTCGAGCATGAAGTTTTCGTCTAGTGGGCCCTTCCAGTTGACCGTTTCCTTAAGGCGTGTGGGGATGTCGATCTGGGTGGGGTCATATCCGGTGGCGTACTTGAGCCTCCATCTGGCCTTTTGGACCTCGGTAACGCTCTGTGGCAAGGCCTCGGCCATGTCACGGCGGCCGATGACCGTGAGCGCCTCCTCGATGCGTTCTTGGTTGTAGACCCCGCGGGCGAAGAGGCACGACACCATGCACGTGAGCATAACCCGTGCTGCTTCTTCCTTAAGCAGGAACGAGATCGTGGTGTCGATTGACTTATCCCCTGCCTTCTGGTCGTATGAATAGCCGGCGGTGTCCAGATGCGAATGTCTGAACCCGTATGCCTGAGACACGTAGAACACCTCTCCGGTGGCATACCCGGCCATCTCCTGGCCTAAAACACATGCGAAGTCCTTTCCTCCATACGCATTGGCAGCGGCCTTTGTGCCCCTGGCCAGGGTCTGGTAGAATTCATTGGTCTGTCTGCAAAGGTGGTCGATGGCATGGCAATAGCCCTCAACACTGCCGAACTCGAGCGGGACCAGCGTCTCTTTTTCCGAGATAATTCCTTTGTCCAAGGCCTCGGTGGCCCAGGCCAGGGAAACCCCGGCGCTCATCACGTCAAGACCGACGTTGTCCATGCGCTCCAAAAGGGTCAAGACGTCCTTGGCATTGGTTATGTCCAGCATGGTCCCTGCCGAGAAGATGGGCTCGTGGTCGTAGCTGACCTGGCGGTATACGAACTCGTGCTGTTCAGCGAACTGCTCGCGCAACAGACCTACGTGGATGCACCCAACCGGGCACCCCGAGCACGCCGTCTTTCGAAGCAGTAGGTCCGCGGCGAATCTCTCCCCGGAGACCTGCTCCGCTCCATCATCAGAGGTTTTCTGCATATTTCGCCATGGTAGGGCATTCAGCTCATTTAGAGCCATCACGTTAACCGGTGTGCCAAGGTCGTGATACTTGCACATCGCCTCGGTTTCGGTCATCTGTTTATAGATGCTTTCGTACAGTCGCCGGTAGTCCTTGCCGGGGGGAAGGTCCAGGCTTCCGTCTCCCTGGATGATGATCCCCTTCAGGTTCTTTACACCCATGGCCGAACCGCAGCCCAGCCTGCCGAAGTGGCGGTAGGAGTCTACGTTGATGGAGGCGAACGAGCAGCCGTTCTCCCCGGCCGGCCCGATGCGGATGATGCTCCTGTTGCCCGAGCCGCGGCCGTGGATCTTGCGCAGAATCTTGCCTGCCTTGAACACATCCATGCCCCACAGGTAATGCACGTCCAGGAGGCCCAACGAGTCATGCCCGAGCACGAAACAAGACGGGATGTGGGCCTGGCCGGTCAGGACCAGGCCGTGGTAACCGGAGAAGCGAAGAGCCAGGGCAAGCCTGCCCCCGGCGTGGCTTTCGGCGTATTGGCTGTTGTAAGGCGAGACGAAGCCCATCACAACCTTGCTCATGAGCGGAAAGTAGCCCGTCAAAGGTCCGATTGCAAAAATCAGCGGCTGACCGGGATGATCGTAAGGGTCCCCGGGGCGACCGTACGTTTCGAATAACCTGGCGGCCAGCCCGCTTCCGCCGAGAAAGCCTTCGGCAGTATCCAGGTATTCGACCTTGCCCATTTGTCTCCCGAGATCGTACACCATGACGCGGTATCGGCGGTCATCCTTCATGGATCGCCTCCTTGATGACATGGCCTTGAACCATTTCCAAGCAGTCGTGGGGACAAAAGGAGACGCATTGGCCGCAGTGGATGCAAACAATGGGGTCGCCCAGCTCCGGGTCCATGAGTATGGCGTTGACCGGGCAGGCACGGGCGCATTCACCGCACCGGATACAGAGATCCCGCTTAACTATTACCCCACCGCCCCTCCGTTGGCTAAAGGCGCCGGTGGGGCAGGCATCGGCACAGGGGGCATGGGTGCAGGCCAGGCAAACCTGGGCCTCAAACCCGGTGCTCAGTCCCGCGGCAGAGTGAATGCGGATACCGGAACGGCTCCACGATAGGCTCTTGTGCACAACGCGCGCGCACGTGAGCGAACAGGAGAAACACCCGATACACCGGTCCATTCGGCTGGCCCTGAGAATCTTCATACGTTGTACACTCCGTTACATGATTTGCTCGGATATATTGATGGTATCATTTTCAGCAGGTTGGCTTACACCTATTTTATCCAAAAAAAAGATGGCCGTGAATAACTCGGAGAAAAAAAAGGGGTTAGCGGGGCCCAACCTATGAAGCGGGTCATGCCCGAGCGGTTATCCGAAGAGGGGAATCTCTCCGAATGATTGAGCCGATCCTCTCCTGTCCGGTAATACTCGGGGAGGCAAGCGGTTATTCTTTCCCTACCCGGAATGCCGGTGCGATTTGCTCTCCAAGGCGGTAATACTTGCTCGTGCCGGTGGTAAAGACGAGAGGATCGATCTTTTGGGGATCTGCTTTACCATCGGTGAGGCATGCCTCGGCGATGAAGGTCTCCTTGATTTCACCGACCACCAGAATATGGCTTCCCAGATCCAACAGGTGAAGCACTTTGCATTCGAGGTTTACCGGACACTCCTCGATGAGGGGCGCTGTTTCCAGTTCGCCGTTGAAAACGGTAAAGACCTGCGTCTTATCCTTGTCCCTACCCGAGTAGATACCGCAGAAATCGACGTTCTTGACCATGTCCGATGATGGAACATTAATAGAGAATGTGCCATGTTCCCGAATCCCCTTAAGGGTGTATCGCATCTTGTTGATAGCCACGGCAATAGATGGCGGTTTTAGGGCTGCAATGGCGCACCATGCAGCAGTCATGAAATTCGCCTTTCCGTCTACTGTGGCGCCAACCAAAGCCGCCGGCATGGGAAAGAGCAATGTCTGCGGGCCGAGCTTGGTTTTCTTCATCATCTTCCTCCTTTTTTACCAGTGTTCAGGATTTAGCGGTCAATAACCCATGTTCTACAAAACGAGCAATAATGCCTACTGTTGGTGCTCGTTAAGGCATTATGAATCAGAAGAAATGGGGGGGGGGACAGCTCAAGGGTTCTAGCCTACCGGTGGCAGCCCAAACGCTGAGCAGAGAGCATGAGTTTACCAGCAGGGGCAAAAAATGCAAAGGAGAAAAAGTGGTCAAAATGGATTAGTATCTGATTTCAGACAATAAATATCGGGATTGTGCATTTTTTTCCTTGACAAATGGGCAAATTTTGTTAAAAGTGGGAGAAAGTGGTAAAAAGTGGTACATTTTGATGGAAAACCTCCAGCCGAAATTCTTTGAAGGCAGGTCTCGACATACCCTCGATGAGAAGGGGCGATTGGCGATCCCGACTCGTTTTAGGGAGGTTTTGAACCAAAAGGGCGATTTGTCCCTGGTAGTGACCAATCTTAACAATTGTTTGGTGGCATTTGCAAGAGATGATTGGCAGAAAATAAAGGATAAAGCCGTAAATCTTCCGCTCTTCGACAACGCCGCCACTATCTACCTACGCTACTTTGTGTCCGGTGCTGTAGAGTGCGCTTTGAAGCAGAATCGGATACTTATTACCCCGGACCTGAGGGGGTTGGCCGGATTAAAGAAAGAGGTGGTATTGGTTGGCCATCTGACCAGATTTGAAATATGGGATAAGGTAAAGTGGGAGGACGAGTTCGACCGGGTAAGAGACACCTTTCCAGAGGCAAGTCAATCTCTCTCTAATCTTGGAATCTGAGAGGAGGATAAAATGCTTACCGCTCATCAACCGGTGATGGTTGATGAGGCTGCGACGTATCTGATCACTGCTCCTGACGGCATATACGTTGACGGAACCGCTGGAACGGGCGGGCACAGTCTTGAGATCTGCAAGAGGATAGCCCCCGAAGGGAGATTGATTTGCCTCGATGTTGATAGAACCTCTTTACGATTGGCCGAGGAGCAATTGGCTTCGTTCGGCGACAGCGTCAGACTGGTCAAGGGGAGCTACGCCGATTTAGATAGGGTATTACAACAAGCTGGTATCGGCAACGTACACGGCATCTTACTGGATCTTGGTCTGTCATCGTATCAACTGGAGCACTCAGGAAGGGGCTTTAGCTTTTTGAAGGACGAGCCCCTTGATATGAGGATGGATCAAGATCACGGGTTAAGTGCATGTGAACTCATTAACACCATTTCCATGGAAAGGCTGCAAGAATTTCTATGGCATTACGCTGAGGAGAGATGGGCAAAAAGAATTGCCCGGGCCATAATTGAAGAAAGGCGAAAAGGGCCTGTAACGACAAGCCGACAGTTGGCACGGCTCATTGAAACCACTATTCCTTTAAAGCATCGCCCTAGAAAAATACACCCAGCCACCAAGACCTTCCAGGCCCTTAGAATAGCTGTTAATGGGGAACTGCAGAACATAGCGGATTTTCTGAGCAAGGCACCCTCAATACTGAGGAGCGGAGGACGGTTGGTGGTGATATCGTATCATTCGTTGGAAGACAGGCTCGTAAAGCAGGCCTTTCGTGAGCGGAAGGACGTTGGTAGGCATCCACGAAAGCTCCCAGACCTTCCCGACTCGGGGCCTGCTCTCATGAGGGTTTTAACGAAAAAAGGGCTGAGACCCAGCCAGGCCGAACTCATTGCGAACCCGAGATCCAGAAGCGCAATAATGAGGGTGGCCGAAAGGATCTAAGGTGAAGAAGAGACAAAAGGTACCCATGAAACTGTTCCGCCTTTCTGCAATCATGCTCCTTTTTTTCCTGCTTGCAGGCATTGCTCATGTCTGGGTGAATTTCAAGAGGACCCAAATGGGTTACACCTTGACCCAGCTCAAAAGAGAGATACTGGAAATGGAGGAATACAACCGGAAGTTAAAGCTCGAGATCGCCTTCTTGAAATCGCCCGAGTTCTTAGAGAATAAGGCGATCAAGGAGTTTGGTTTGCAACATCCCTCGGTCAAACAAATAGTCTTTTTACCATGAAATCCAAGGATAACAAGTGGGTAAGAATCAGGATCTATGTGACAGGGGTCTTCTTTGTCCTTGTCCTCTGTGTCATTTTCCTGAGGGCCTATCAACTTCAGATTCTTGAGGGCAACAGGCTTTCCTCTCTAGCGCGAGAGAACTATACGGGAAGCGTCGTGCTGATGCCGCAGCGAGGTACCATCTTTGACAGGAACGGCAAGGAGCTGGCAATCAGCATTGAGGTAGGCTCGGTATATGCATATCCGGAAGCAATAAAAGACAAGACCGGCACGGCCACGCTCTTAGCCAAGACCCTCCGCATTAACAGAAAGTATGTGCTTGAAAAGCTGCGCAGCGCCCGCTCCTTTGTCTGGGTCAAGAGAAAGGTGACACCCGAAGAGATAAAAAAGGTCGGAGAGCTGAAACTAAGCGGAATAGATTTTACCAAGGAGAGCAGGCGGTACTATGCCTGCAAGGAAACCGCCGCTCACGTTATCGGGTTTGCCAGCCAGGACAACAGGGGCCTTGAGGGCATAGAACTGCAATATAATAGCTATTTAGAGGGACAAGAAATAAAGCTCACCAGGATCCACGATGCCCTTGGAAGACCTCTTCTCTTTGATGGCCTAAGAAAGGAAAACCATGATCCGTTCAATGTGAGGTTAACAATCGACAAGGACATTAGCTACAACGCCCGCAAGGCACTCAAAAAGGCCGTGGAAGAAACAGGGGCAAAGAGTGGTGTCTGTATCGTGCTGAGGCCTCAGACAGGCGAAATCTTGGCGATAGCCATTGTGCCCGAATTCAACCCCAATATCTTCTGGCGCTACAAGCCGCAGGACTGGAGAAACAGGGCAGTTACCGACTGCTACGAACCCGGCTCCACCCTCAAGGCATTTCTTTTGGCCGGTGCCTTGGAACAAGGTGTGATTACGCCAAAAACCATACTCAATTGTGAGAGGGGAACGTATCGGGTTGGCGGTTACGTCATCCATGACAGCAAACCGTACGGGATGTTACGGGTTAGTGACATAGTAAAGGTGTCCAGCAACATCGGGGCGATCAAGATGGGGCAAAGGCTCGGGGCAGGTCGTTTTCATTCATGCCTGAAACGGTTTGGTTTTGGCGAACGAACGGGCATAGATTTTCCGGGGGAGCGGGCAGGAACCCTCAAGCCGCTGAGAGAAACCAGCCTTTTGGGTCAAAATACCCTTTACTTCGGTCAGGGTATCTCGACCTCGCCCCTTCAATTGGCACTGGCCTTTGGGGCCATAGCCAATGGCGGACATCTTATGAAACCCTTTATCGTAAAATCGATCCTTGATCAGCACGGAAAGGCAATCAGGGAGTTTGGTCCTGTGGTGAGGAGAGATGTCATATCACCGGAGACGGCAAGAACGGTGCGGATGATCCTTGAAGGTGTGACCGAAGAGGGCGGAACAGCGCCCAAGGCTGCAATAGAGGGTTATCGCGTTGCAGGTAAAACCGGCACCGCCCAAAAAGTTGACCCGGCGGAGAGAACTTACTCCGACGAGAAATTCGTTGCTTTTTTCGGTGGTTTTGCGCCTTCAAATTCACCTGCTGTTGTCATCCTGGTGGTCCTTGATGAACCGAAGGGCACCCCGTATGGAGGGATCGTTGCGGCCCCTGTTTTCAGGGAGGTCGGGTATTTGACCCTCAACCATCTCAGCGTGAAGCCGTCAACTAGGTACAGTTCCCCCCGGCCCGTACAGAGAAAACCAAAGGCGACAGTCCAGAGTCCTGACGTGCCGGGTTTAGTGCCAGACATGCAGGGGCTAGGCGTAAGAGACGTCTTAAACAAGTCACGACGTCTGGGGGTTCGGGTGGTAGTTAAGGGAAGCGGTTTTGCCGTGGAGCAGAGCCCGGCGGCCGGTACCCCGATGAGAAACGGAAAATCCCTCACCGTAACCTTTAGACCGCCGTGCTAAGTACGAGCGCGACAAAGAAGAGAAAAGAGCATGAGGCTCGATTACTTGTTGAATGGACAGCGGATCCTCGAGCACCGCGGCGAGACGGATATCGAGATCAGTGGCCTTACCACAGATTCTCGGAAGGTCAAAGACGGCTATCTTTTCATAGCTCTTAAGGGCAGCAACGAGAACGGACACCGATATCTGGCTGACGCGGTTCAGAAAGGGGCGCGAGCGCTCGTCGTACAAGATGCGGAAACGGGTTTGAGCGGAGCAACGGTTGTCAGGTTGCCCGATACGAGGGGTGCCCTTTTTGATCTGGCGGACCGGTTCTACAACTATCCGGCTCGCCATATGGATTTGATCGGAATTACCGGTACAAACGGCAAGACGACCACGAGCTATTTTTTGGAGTCAATATTGAGGGAGGCGGGGAAAGAGGTTGGAGTAATCGGAACCATCAACTACCGGTTTAAGGGAAACTCCTTTGAGGCATCGCTGACGACGCCTGATCCCGTTGATTTGATGAGATTGATGCGTGAGATGAGAGATGCCGGTGTTACCCATGTAATAGTGGAGGTCTCTTCACACTCCCTCGATCAGGGAAGGACACAGGGGTTAACGTGGTCACGGGCCATCTTTACCAGCTTCTCCAGGGATCATCTGGACTACCATTCGTCCATGGAGGAGTATTTCAGGGCGAAATCCCTGCTCTTCGATTCACTGGAAGAGGGTCAGGGCAGCGGTCAGGTGAGGGCGATCATCAATATGGATGACCCAAAAGGCCAGGTATTGGAGAGGATGACCAAGGTACCAGTCGTGAGTTACGGTTTAGAAAACAGGTGCCGCGTGAGGGCCGCCGATATTGAATCCACCATACACGGTTTACGGTTCAGGCTGGTTACATCTGGAGGAGAGGCTGTGGTTAACTCACCACTTCTGGGTCGGATCAACGTCTATAACATGCTGGCCGCTGCTGCCACCGGCCTCACCTATGGTATAGAGCTGAAGACGATAGTAAAGGGCATACAAAGCCTCAGCTCTGTTCCGGGCAGGCTTGACCGTGTACAAAACAAGAGAGGGCTATCCATCCTTGTTGATTACGCTCACACCCCTGACGCGCTGGAAAAGGCGCTTCAAACCGTTCGAGAGCTTACCGGAGGGAGGCTGATCACGGTCTTCGGATGCGGCGGTGACCGGGATAGGGGCAAAAGACCGGAAATGGGGAGGGTTGCCGGTAACTACAGTGATCTTGTCATAATCACATCGGACAACCCGAGAGGCGAAGATCCGGGGCACATTGTCAGCGAGATTGAGCCCGGAGTAAGGGAATCGGGGCTCGATGCGGTTGACCCGGATTCTCCGTATACCAACCGGGGCTATCAGATCATCATCGACCGGAAAAAGGCTATTCGCAGTGCCATTGATATGGCCGACAAAGGAGGCATCGTGCTCATCGCCGGGAAGGGGCATGAGAATTACCAGATTATAGGAAAGAGAAAGAGATACTTTAATGACGCAGAAGAGGCGGCCTTGGCAGCAAGCTAGAGATTGCTTGATTTGCCAAGGGGTTTCTAACCCAATGAACCCAATATACACAATGAACCCGTTACCGGGAGATTAAATGGCGGTACGGTGGGGACAAATAACAGTTCGAGAGGTAGCCTCGGCAATAGGAGGAAGGATAGCGTCCGGTCCTTCAGAAGCCGCCCTGAGTGGCCTGTCGACCGATTCAAGAACGGTGACCCCTGGCCAGGTTTTTCTGGCCCTTAAGGGCGAGCACTATGACGGACACGATTTTCTATCTGCTGCGGTCAACGGCGGGGTCGCCGGTGTCATCGTGGAAACCTCAACCACCATACCGCAAGAACTTACCGCCCGAACCCTGGCCGTCATTACCGTGCCGTCAACCCTCGAGGCCTTAGGTGATTTGGCCCTGTGGTGGCGGAAGCAGTGGGCAGGCACGGTGGTAGCCATAACCGGAAGTAACGGGAAAAGCACCACGAAAGAGATGGCTGCCTCGATTTTGTTTCTCAAGGCAAATACCAAGAAGAGCCCCGGCAATTACAATAACCTCATCGGGCTCCCCTTAACGATCTTATCGTTAGAAGGGGTGCACCAGGTGGCTGTCTTGGAGATGGGAATGAACAGGCCAGGAGAGATTAAGCGTTTAGCCCAAATCGCTGATCCCCAAATCGGGCTCATAACCAATATTGCGCAAGCACACCTGGAGGGTTTAGGCAACTTACAGGGGGTAGTTGAAGCTAAAGCAGAGCTCCTCGAGATGATGTCCGGCCATTCAACGGCAATCCTGAACGGAGATGGTGAACAGTACGCGGAGCTGGCTTCACGGTTTAAAGGGAGAACAATTACCTTTGGATTGGGCCACACGAATGAGGTGAGGGCGGAAAACATGCGCAAGGTCGGGGACAACGTTCAGGCCTTTGATATTTGCCTCGCCGAAGAGCGGGTACCGGTACGGTTGAGACTTCCCGGCATTCACAATGTGCTCAACGCACTGGGCGGGGCGGCCATTGCATATGGCCTGTCCCTGTCAAAGGAATCGATTGCCCGGGGTTTGGAGCAATTCGTCCCGCTGAAAGGGCGCTTTCAGGTTACCAGACTCAATGGCGGTATCAGGATCATTGATGATACCCATAATGCAAACCCTTCCTCACTCGGTGCTGCGCTCAATACCGTGCAGGAGTTGAGATCGGGAAAGCAGGGTTTGGTTGTGGGGCTCGGCGAGATGTTGGAGTTGGGGAGCGAGGCGCCACAACTGCACCGTGATGCAGGCAGGCTTATCGCAGGAACAGGAACACGATATCTGGTGGCCCTGGGTGAGCATGGGGCCCAGGTTGTGGAGGGGGCATGGGAAGGTGGTATGGACAAGGCCCAGACACACCTGGCAACGAGTCACGCCGAGATGATCCATGCGCTCAAGGCACATGTTCGAGAGCATGACATCGTTTTTCTCAAGGGCTCAAGGATGGTGTCCCTGGATAAGGTTGTCGATGTTATGAAGGAGTTTTTTGGAGTAAGCGAGGAATAGAGCGATGCTGTATAAGCTGATCTACATGTTTCACACCGACTACTCCTTTCTGAATGTCTTCAGGTACATAACCTTTAGAACCATCTATGCTACCCTGACAGCCCTGGTGATTTCATTGGTTCTGGGATATTGGCTCATTCCGCGGTTACGGGAGCTCCAGATCGGTCAATACGTGAGAGACGACGGACCCCCAAATCACAAAACCAAGGTGGGAACTCCCACCATGGGGGGAACCTTCATATTGATCTCCGTTGTGTTGTCTTCTCTGCTCTGGGCTGAGCCCAAGAACGTGTATATATGGCTCGTCTTGGTTGTCACCGTCCTGTTCGGTGCCGTAGGCTTTGTCGACGATTATCTGAAGATAGCGAGGAAGAGCAGTAAGGGCCTGAGGGTGTGGAGCAAACTCTGCCTCCAGACCGGGATTGCACTCGGCATTGGGTTGGTCCTGTACTATGGCACCGATTTCGATACCAGGTTGAGCTTTCCGTTTTTCAAGAAGTTCCTGCCTGAACTCGGGATAGGATACCTCATCCTCATTGTGCTGGTGGTGGTAGGTACCTCCAATGCGGTCAACCTGACCGATGGGCTGGATGGCCTGGCCATAGGGCCGATCATTATCGCCTTTCTGAGCTATCTCGTGTTCGCCTATCTGTCCGGTCATATCAGAATCGCCCAGTACATCCAAATACCTTACGTCAGCGGGTCCGGGGAGCTTTCGGTGCTGTGCGGTGCCGTGGCTGGAGCGGGTCTGGGGTTTTTATGGTTCAATGCCTTTCCGGCTCAGGTATTCATGGGCGATGCAGGCTCTCTGTCCATGGGTGCCGCCCTGGGGACAATAGCCGTCATTAGCAAGCAGGAGATAACCCTTATACTCGTTGGCGGCCTTTTTGTTGTTGAGGCCTCATCGGTAATTCTGCAGGTGGCGTATTTCAAGCTGACCGGCGGCAGGCGGGTTTTCAGGATGGCACCACTTCATCACCATTTCGAGCTCAAGGGATGGCCTGAGCCCAAGGTGACCATCCGGTTCTGGATTATCGCTATTATGCTGGCGTTGCTTTCAGTGAGCACGCTGAAGTTGAGGTAAGAAAAAGAGCGGGAATTACTATCGTATGGATTTTGCCGGGAAAAACATCCTCGTGGTAGGGCTGGGAGAAAGCGGAGCGGCTGCGGCCCGGTGGCTTGCCCGGCAAGGAGCTCATGTAACGGTGAGCGAAAAGCAGCATGAATCAGATCTGGACAGAAGTGTGATCACGGAGCTTTCAGATGCGGGCATCCATCTTGAGTGCGGTGGACATAGGATTGAGACATTTCTGGAATCCGATCTCATTGTTATAAGCCCCGGTGTACCGCTTGATATCCAGCCACTCATGGAGGCCAGAATAAAAGGGGTGCTCTTAATAGGGGAGATTGAGCTTGCAGGCAGATACTTGAAAACGCGGGCTGTGGCGGTGACCGGGACGAACGGAAAGTCAACGGTCGTAAAACTGATAGGTGATATGCTTCACAAGGGGGGCAGCAGCGTCTTTGTGGGTGGAAACTTCGGCCCACCGCTCGCCGAGTATGTAGGAGGAAACCAAAGGGCCGATTACGCGGTGCTCGAGTTGAGCAGTTTTCAGCTCGACACCATGGAAACATTTTCCCCCCTCGTGGCGCTCATCTTGAACGTGAGCCCAGACCATCTTGATAGGTATAAAGACTATGATGCTTATGCCAGGTCAAAGCAAAGGATTTTTGCAAATCAAGGTAAGGGGCAGATCCTCATCTTAAATGATGATGATCCGTGGCTCAGGAGCCTGAAGCCGAAAAACGGACCAGCAGTATTTCGATATGGATTGGACCGAGTCGTGGGCCGGCATGCATTTCTTGATAATGAAACCATACCGGTACGCCTTCCGGGCGGAAAGGAGGTGAGGTTTAGCCTGGAGCGGTTTGCATTGCCCGGCAACCACAATCGATCAAACCTGATGGCGGCGATTCTAACAGCTCTGCTTCTCGAGGTGGCTCCTCCTGACATACAGGAAGCCATAGATCATTTTGAGGGTCTGCCCCACCGTTTGGAGCTCGTAGACGAAATAAAGGGTGTGGCCTTTTACAACGATTCAAAGGCTACCAATATAGACGCAGCCATAAAATCCATTACCAGCTTTGCTAGGCCGATTATCCTGATCGCCGGTGGGAGGCATAAGGGAAGCGATTACCATCCCCTGATTGAGGCGGCAATTAATAAGGTAAAGGGAGCTGTTTTTCTGGGTGAGGCTCGTGATCTCTTGGCAGAGGCATCGGCCGGCACAATACCATGGAGAATGGCGACGGACATGAATGATGCCGTTGCCCTTGCCTATGATCAGGCAAAGAAGGGAGACGTGGTCCTCCTTGCACCAGCCTGCTCCAGTTTCGACATGTTCAGGGACTTTCAACACAGGGGTGTGGTTTTCAGAGAGGCGGTGAAGAGGTTGAAGAATGGCGCCTAAGAAGAGAGGTTTCTATGACTATGATCCGATTATCTTGATCTCCGTGTTGCTGTTGATAGGTATCGGATTGGTCGCAGTTTACAGTGCCAGTTCAATCCTCGCAGAGGCTCGGTTTGGCGATCACTACTTCTACCTCAAGCGGCAGGCGGTCTTTTGCCTTTTTGGGATCTTACTCATGATAGCAGCGAAGAACATCGATTACCTCGTCTACCGGAAACTGGTTTACGTCTTTCTGGGCTTGAGTGTGCTCCTCTTGGTTTTACTGCTCATACCGGGGTTGGGGTTTAAGGTTGGGGGTGCCCAGAGGTGGTTTCGGTTTGGTTTCGTTTCACTCCAGCCATCAGAGGCGGCAAAGCTGTCCCTGGCTATTTTTATGGCTTATAGCATGAGCAAAAACGTTGACCAGATGAGCACCTTTTTCAACGGGCTTTTTCCGCACCTGCTGGTGGGATCGATATTTGTGGCCCTTATTCTCCTTCAGCCCGATCTCGGAACAGCGGTGATCATAGGAATGTGGATGTTGATCCTGCTCTTTATCGGTGGCGTACATTTGGGGCAACTCTTTGTGTTGTTGGGGCTCACGACCCCAATCGTATTTTACCTGATATCTCAGAGCATATACAGGCTCAATCGGTGGTGGGCGTTCTTAAACCCATGGGAAGATCCGCAGGGGTTTGGTTTTCAGATAATTCATTCGTTTCTGGCCTTTGGCTCCGGGGGGTTGTTCGGGGTGGGTCTGGGAAACAGCAAACAGAAGCTGTTTTACCTGCCGGAACCCCACACCGATTTCGTGGCAGCCATAATAGCCGAGGAAGCGGGGTTTATTGGGATTAGTATTTTGACCATCCTGTTTGCCTTGATTGTGATCAGGGGCATCAAGATCGCCCTTAAAGCACCCGAGCTTTTCGGGACGTATCTTGCCCTGGCGATAAGTTGCATGCTGGCAGTGCAGGTTATAGTCAATATGGGCGTGGTCATGGCGCTCCTGCCTACCAAGGGGCTGACCCTTCCCTTTATCAGCTACGGCGGATCATCTCTCGTTGTAAGTCTGCTGGGGATGGGGATATTGATGAATATCTCAAGGAGGGCCCTTGGTGGCGCCCCAACCTCTCTGCGAGGCGAATCACTCGAATGATCGTAGCTCGATGTTTGAAAAGCATACGGAAAAAAGGATAAGGGTTATCATTGCCGGAGGTGGAACCGGTGGACATCTTTTTCCGGGCATAGCAATAGCCACAGGGCTCAGGGCCCGGTGTGATGATATGGATATCCTTTTTGTGGTCGGCAGAAAGAAGATGGAGAAGGCAATCATAGACAAAGCCGGATTTGAGGCGCGATCGATTGATATTGAAGGCATGCTGGGCAAAGGCATGTTCGGGCGTATGAGGGCGCTCATAAAGGTACTCATAAGCCTCATCCAGTCGCTTGTCATCGTGCGGGATTTCAGACCTCACCTGATCGTTGGCGTCGGCGGGTATTCGTCCGGGCCTGTGTGCCTCGTTGCCCGGCTTTTAAGGGTGCCGACCGCCATCCACGAACAGAATTCCTTTCCCGGTCTGACGAACAGGATGCTGGCGCCATTAGTCAAAAAGGTGTTCATATCCTTTGAGGAAAGCAGGAGATACTTCAAAAGACAAGATGTGCTGTTGACCGGAAATCCCGTAAGGGACGAGTTGCTGCATGGCAGACCCGTAGCCAAACCAGCCAACGGGAGGTTTACCATCCTGGTTGTGGGCGGAAGCCAGGGGGCACGAGCAATCAACAGGGCCGTTGTCGCCGCACTAAAGGTGCTCAACAAACAGGGGCTGCACCCCTTTGTGATACACCAGACGGGCAAGGCCCATGTGAAAGAGATACGTGATGAGTACCAAAGCCATGGGCTTGCTGGTGATGTAAGGGAATTCATTGACGATATGTCCTCTGCCTACGGGAGGGCCGATTTGGTTGTGTGCAGGGCAGGCGCAACAACGCTGGCCGAGTTGACCGCCCTGGGCAAACCGTCGATTCTCATCCCATACCCTTACGCGGCCCATCAGCATCAGGAGGTAAATGCCAGGGCACTCGTTGCTGCCGGTGGCGCTGATATGATCATTGAGAATGATCTCGACGGCGCCGGCCTGGCCGGGAGGATCAAAACCTATATGGAAAACAGGGATGCCCTGGAGAGGATGTCGGCATTCGCCTTGAAGGCCGGCATGCCAAGGGCAAAGGAGATAATAGCAGAAGAGCTCTTCAAGTTGGTAAAAGGCAACTGACGGCAAGCGTAAAGAGGCTATGAAGATCTTCGGCAAGACAAAGCATATACATCTGGTGGGTATCGGCGGAATCGGAATGAGCGGGATAGCCGAACTCCTCATCAACCTGGGCTATCATATCAGCGGTTCGGACATCAAAAGAACCGAGGTGACCGAGCATCTCGCTGATCTGGGCGGGGAGATATTCCTCGGTCATAGAGCCCAAAACGCTCGGGGCGCAGATGTGGTTGTTTTCTCTTCGGCAGTAAAGAGCGATAACCCCGAGTTATTTGAGGCACGGGAGCAATCCATCCCGGTCATTCCCCGGGCTGAGATGCTGGCCGAGCTGATGAGACTCAAATTCGGGATAGCCGTGGCAGGTGCTCACGGCAAAACCACCACAACCAGCATGATAGCCTCAATCCTAACCCAGGGGGGGCTTGACCCAACGGTTGTGATCGGGGGGAGATTGAACATATGGGGTGGCTCTAATGCCAGGCTGGGAAACAGCGATTTCCTGGTTGCGGAGGCAGATGAGAGCGACGGCTCCTTTCTGTTGCTCTCGCCGAGCGTCGCAGTTGTTACCAATATAGATTACGAGCACATCAACTTCTATGGCGACATGGATAATCTCAGGAAAACCTTTGCCGGGTTTATCAACAAGATCCCCTTTTACGGCAGGGCAATTCTGTGTCTGGATGACAAAGAGGTTCAGGGATTGATCCCCGAGATAACCAAAAGCTATGTGACCTATGGGCTGAGTCCTCAGGCGGACTTACGGGCCTCTGAGATCTTCAAAGAGGGGCTTACCACCAGTTTTGCCGTTTCCTTTAAAAACAGCCCCGTCGGCAGGATTACCACCTCTCTTCCCGGGGACCATAATGTATTGAACGCCCTGGCCGCGGTGGGGGTAGGACTCGAGCTGGATATTGCCGTTACATCCATTCAGGAGGGGCTCAGGAACCTGGGCGGGCTCAACAGGAGATTTGAGATAAAGGGTGAAAAGGGCGGCACCCTCATTTTAGACGACTACGGCCACCACCCCACCGAGATAGCGGCAACCCTGAGAGCAGCCAAGGAATGCTGGCCTGACCGAAGGCTGGTAGTTGTGTTCCAACCGCATCGGTATACCAGGACACGGGACTCGTACGAGGAATTTGTCATCTCCTTTAATCAGGCGGATCTACTGATCATCGCCCCCATCTACGGGGCAGGCGAAGAACCCATAACCGGCATAGACAGCGGTACCATCTATCATGGAATAAAAGATCACGGTCACCGTGCGGTTACACTGTGCACCGGTAATGAGGAAATCATGGCGCTTCTCCTCAATGAGATCAAACCCGGTGATGTAGTGTTGACCCTCGGTGCCGGCGACATACACCATATTGGTACGGAGTTATTGGAGAGTATTGACGCATGAGGGATTGCTGGGTTTGCGAGGTTTTGACCCGGTAAACCCGGCACACTCGAGAAACCAGAGTAACTGAAATGGATGCCCGTATCACGGCGACGATAAAGGAGATCGGAGGCGAGGCGGTCAGCTTTGATGTGCCCATGAGCCACTATACCACCTTGAAGGCCGGGGGATGCGCCGAGGCTGTATACCGGGCAGGGGACCTTGAGGGACTGAAGCGAATGATCGCCTTTCTCACGGACGAGAAGATTCCCTATTTGGTCATGGGAAACGGCAGTAACCTCCTGGTGAGGGACGGCGGGCTGAACGGCGTGGCCATTGTATTAAGTGGCTCCCTTGCCGCTGTCGAGGATCGTTCGGAAACAGGGCCGTCCGTTAAGGCCGGAGCGGGATTAACCCTCCGTAAGCTCGTGGATTTTTGCACGGAAAAAGGGCTTTCAGGAGTGGAATTCATGGCCGGGATACCCGGTACCCTGGGGGGAGCGGTTGCCATGAACGCGGGCAGCTGGGGCGATGAGATAAGCAAGGTGATCGGCACTATCACGGTTTTAACCATGAAGGGAAAGCTGGAAGTCAGAGACCGCCAGGACCTTATGTTTCGATATAGAGAGCTCGATCTGTCCGCCGGCGATATCATCGTCAATGCGACGTTGAACCTGGGCTTCGATCGGCCTGCCGCAATCGGAAAACGGGTGGCCTCGAACCTGAAGCGGAGGAAGGAACGATTTCCCCTGGATATGGCCTCTGCCGGGTCTGTGTTCAAGAATCCGGAGGGCGATCATGCCGGCCGGTTGATCGATGCGGCCGGTCTAAAGGAGACGGTTATCGGCGGGGCCATGATCTCGCCCAAGCACGCGAACTTCATCGTTAATACGGGCACCTCGAGCGCCTCTGATATCGTTGCCCTCATGGATCTGGCAGCGGTCAGGGTGAGAGAGCGCTTTAACATACAACTCGTGCCCGAGCTTAAGGTGGTGGGTAAAGAATGATAAGACGGTCTGTATTGGATAACCAATCGGTTCTGAGAAAGAGACAGAGAGACTATGGACAGTGGGGGTTCGGCCTGGTCAAGGTATTCCTCGTGCTCTTCGGTTTGGGAGGCCTCTCTTTGGCCCTTACCACCGGATACCAATTCGCCTCTTCGTCGCCCTTTTTCAGGCTGAAGAATATCGTTGTGGCAGGTGTGGATGATAGCCTGAAAGGGGAGTTGATCAGGATCTCGGGTATCACAAAAAGCGAAAGCCTCTTGTCCATCGATTCCGCCGGCATCAAGAGCAAGATCGAATCACATCCGTGGATACGATCCGTATTCCTCAGGAGGGAATTCCCTCATACTCTCCACATCAGGGCGGAGAACGAAGCACCGGTGGCAATAGCGCTGCTCGATACCCTGTACTTTGTCAACTCCAGGGGAGAGACATTCAAAAAGGTCGAAACGGATGACTCCGTTGATTTTCCGGTAATAACCGGTCTCTCTCCCGGTGGTGAGGACAACGGGGAGCATCTCAGGAGGGTTGTGGCCTTCCTGGATCTCCTCAGTTCAGGGGAAACCCCGCTCTCGATCGATGAGCTCTCGGAGGTTTACGTGAATCAGCACGGGGAGCTTACCATCTATGTAAAGAAATTCCCCTTTAAGGTCCGTTTGGGGAGGGAAGATTTTACCAGGAAACTGGATTCGTTGCAGAACGTTATCAAGCATCTCAGGTCCACCCGCCGCCTCGATCAGGTGAGATCAATAGACCTCGATTACATAGACAGGGCTATCGTTGCATTTGGTGATAGCGTTGCCTAAAGGAGAGTGGACGGAAGCGGTATGGAAACAGCCATTACGTTTAAGTGAAGGGAGTTTTTAAAATGGACGATTTGATTATAGGCCTTGACATCGGCACGAGCAAGATCTGTGCAGTGGTCGGGGAAATCAGACCTGACGGTCAGATCGATATTATCGGAATGGGATCACACCCGTCTGTCGGGCTCAGAAAGGGAGTGGTGATCAATATCGAGAACACCGTAAACAGCATCAAAGAGGCCGTAGAGGAAGCCGAGACAATGGCCGGCTGTGAGATCAGCTCCGTGTTTGCGGGCATAGCCGGGGGCCATATCAAGGGTTTCAACAGCCACGGCGTCATAGCCCTGAAGGACAGAGAGGTCGGCAAAAGGGATATCGAGCGGGTCATCGATGCGGCCAGGGCCGTTGCCATACCCATGGACCGGGAGGTTATCCATACCTTGCCGCAAGAGTTCATCGTCGATGACCAGGGCGGCATCACCGATCCCACCGGGATGGCAGGCGTACGGTTAGAGGTCAAGATTCATATCGTAACGGGGGCAGTTACCTCGGCCCAGAATATCATCAAGTGCGCCAACAGGGCAGGACTGGATGTTTATGATATCATACTTGAATCCCTAGCATCCTGTGAGGCAGTCCTCAATGACGAAGAGCGGAACCTGGGCGTAGCGCTCGTGGATTTTGGTGGCGGCACAACGGATTTGGCCATATTCTCGGAGAACGCCATAAAACACACCTCGGTCTTGACCTTGGGGGGTGACAACCTGAGCAATGATATCGCTGTGGGAATTCGGACACCCTTTAAAGAAGCGGAGAAGATAAAGATAAAGTACGGGTGCGGCCTTACCTCGCTGATCGGCCAGGATGAAACCATTAGAGTACCCAGCGTTGGCGGCAGGGAACCTCGAACGATCAGCAGAAAGATACTGGGAGAGATACTGGAGCCGCGAGTGGAGGAGATTTTCAGCCTCATTCACCATGAAATGCTCAGGTCCGGCTACGATGAGCTGGTAACCTCAGGCATCGTGATAACCGGCGGATCATCGCTTCTGCCGGGCGTGCCGGAGATCGTGGAACAGGTCTTTAATATGCCGGCTCGTATCGGGTATCCGGACAATATCGGGGGGCTCAAGGAGATTGTGAACAGCCCCATGTATGCAACGGCAGTCGGTCTGGTGCTTTATGGGGCTAAGGAACGGAAAAGGAAAAAAGAATTCCGGATAAGAGATACCAACATCTTTAACCGGATCGTGACTCGAATGAAACGATGGTTTGTAGAACAGGAATAATAAGACAGAGAAGGGAGGGTAATTATGAGATATCAGTTTATTGAAGAAGGCCCGAGCGCCAAGATAAAGGTTTTCGGTGTCGGCGGCGCAGGGGGCAATGCAGTCAGCAATATGATTGCAGCCGGACTCAGGGGGGTTGATTTCATAGCGGCAAACACTGACAAACAGGCTCTCGACCTGAACGCCGCCCTCGACAAGCTGCAGTTGGGGGCACACTTAACCAACGGGCTGGGAGCCGGAGCCGACCCCGAAAAGGGTGCCCTTGCAGCGGAGGAAAGCGTGGAGACCATCAGGGCCGCCACCGAAGGCGCGGATATGATCTTTATTACCGCCGGCATGGGCGGGGGAACGGGAACCGGTGCCTCGCCTATTATCGCCCGCGAAAGCAGGAACAATGGGGCATTGACCGTGGCTGTCGTGACAAAACCCTTTGAATTTGAGGGTGAAAAGAGGATGAAAACGGCCCTGGCCGGTATTGAGAGACTAAAGAAAGACGTTGATACCCTGCTGATCATCCCCAATCAGAGGCTACGGGCGCTGGGGAGCAAGGACACCCCTTTTCTGGAACTCATGAAAATGGCCGATGACGTGCTCCTGTTTGCGGTAAAAGGGATAGCCGACCTCATAACCATCCCCGGGTTCATCAACCTCGATTTTGCAGATGTCAAACGGGTGATGGAGCAAATGGGCACGGCCATCATGGGCACGGGCACGGCAAAGGGAGAGAACAGGGCCCTTGAGGCGGCCCAGGCGGCCATCAACAGCCCCCTGCTCGAGGATATCTCCATTGATCAGGCAAAGGGCGTTCTCATCAACATCACCGGTTCTACGAAGATGACCATGGACGAGGTTACCGAGGCATCTACCTTTGTGAAAGACGAGGTCCATAAGAGCGCGGAGATCATCTGGGGTATGGTTTTCGACGATACCATGGAGGAGGAGATGAGGATAACGGTTATCGCCACCGGCATAGGGGGTGAAAAGGGTAAAAAGGTCATCAACATACGGGATATTAGCCCTGATGAGACGGAGGAAGGCTGGACGGTGCGGGTGAAAGAAGATCTCGAAAAACCCACGTACCAGAGGCGGCACGGTGAGGAGGCCGGCGAAGGGGTTCTCAGAGACACGGCCTTGAACCCGGGGAAACGGGGAATCTTTCAGAGGGTTTTTCAAAAGGATAATCTGGACTATCCTACCTTCTTAAGGAAACAGGCTGATTGATGGCAAGCATTACCGCTCTCTTACGGGACAGGCTTGCTCAAGAGAGGGGTACTATAACAAAGGACTGGGGCGGCAAGATATCGGTGGCCCTGATATATCCCAACCATTATCAGGTCGCCATGTCCAATCTCGGCTTCCAGGCAGTGTATGGGATCTTAAATGATAACCCTGGTATCGTATCGGAACGGGCTTTTCTGCCCGAAGAAGATGAACTAGCGCTGTACAGGCGAGCAGATCAGGCCCTCCTTTCTCTGGAATCGCAGAGGCCTCTGCGAGCATTTGACCTCCTGGCATTCTCTGTTTCATTCGAAAACGATTACCCCAACATCCTCACCATCTTGGAGTTAAGCAAGATTCCCCTCATGAGCAAGGACAGGGGAGAAGATGCTCCCCTTGTCCTTGCCGGCGGGGTGGCGACCTTCATGAACCCCGAGCCGCTGGCAGGGTTTATCGACTGTTTTCTGCTCGGGGAGGGTGAGGCGATCGTAAACCGGTTTTTTGAGGTCTATGAAGATCTTGACCTTTCAACCATGACAAGACACGAGGCCTTGAGGATCTTGGCGGAGAAGGTGGAGGGAGTTTACTGCCCTTCACTGTATGAGGTTTCCTATAATGCCGACGGGACCATACAGGCATTCGCGCCGTCAGGTCCCTCAATCCCCTCAACGGTCAAGGCGGCCCGGCAGGTTCCCTTTGACGGCCCGCCGTGCACATCGCGAATTACCACGCCCTCTGCCGAGTTCGCCGACGTCCACCTCGTGGAGCTAAGCCGCGGGTGCGGCTATGCCTGCAGGTTCTGCGCAGCCGGTTACGTGTACCGGCCCCCGCGGACCAAAAAAGAGGAGGAACTAGTCGAATCCTTTGAAAACCTGTTGGCCGAACCCACCCGGTTCGGCCTCATGGCCCCGTCCGTCTCCGATGTGCCGGGAATAGAAACCCTGACCGGCCATATCCTCGATAAGGGCAGTGACTTCTCCCTTTCATCCCTCAGGGCAAACTCCTTGACGGCCGGCCTGCTGGTAAACCTGAAAAGAAGCACCCAGAAGACCCTCACCATTGCCCCTGAGACCGGGAGCGAACGACTCAGAAGAGTCATCAATAAAAAACTGACCAACAAAGAGATCATAGATGCGATTGTCCTTGTCACCAGAACCGGTTTTTTTCACCTCAAGCTCTACGTCATGATCGGCATCCCAACTGAGACCCGGGAGGACATCAAGGCCATTGTAACGCTGGTCAAAAAGATACGGCATCATTTGATCAAGGAGAGCAAGGGCAGAAAGCGGATCGGGCGGATCAGGCTCAGCGTCAGTTGCTTCGTGCCCAAGCCCTTTACCCCGTTTCAATGGTTTCCCATGGATGACATAGAGTCCCTCAAGGAAAAGCAGAAGCTCCTCAAGGGTGCGCTATCCCGTGAGGGCGGCATCGCCATAACCTTTGACGTGCCCAAGTGGGCGTACGTGCAGACCCTCCTTTCATTGGGAGACAGGAGGGTAGGGCACATGCTCTTGACTGCCCACAGAAACGGCGGAAACTGGAAGAGGACCTTTCGATCCTCAGAGCTCAACCCCGATTTCTTCGTGTACCGGCCTAAAGACCTGAACGAAACACTCCCGTGGGATTTCATCGACCACGGCATCAAGAAATCCTTTCTCCAGGAGGAATACAACCTGGCCCTCCAGGGCAAGGAATCCCCCGCCTGCACGGTCGGCACCTGTACCCGGTGCGGCGTGTGCACCTAGCTCCCCGCAGCCCGGCATTGCAACCAACCTTTCTAAGTTTTCCCCATGC
>DATKZQ010000195.1:0-25471 GCA_035527895.1 Desulfatiglandales bacterium | reverse complement strand
GCTGCGAGCATAGACTGTGAATAATTTCCAGAGCTTAGTATCATATACATAGTTTCAAAAACCAGGTCTGGGCCAGGGATTGCTTCACATTCGTTCGCAATGACATCTATAAATAGTAGCCGTTTGAATGCAACTTGGTATTAAACATGTAGATTACTTGCATGGTTCCGGTGCCTCCCTGGTAAGAGCCGACCCATTTTGGCAAGCTGACCTCACCTTCCAACCCTCTTGAGCACCTCTACTATACCCGCATCCCCATCAACCCTTATTGTGTCCCCGTCTCCAATAGACCTGGTAGCCCTCCACGTTCCGACCACAGCAGGAATGCTGTATTCCCTGGCAGCAATAGCAGCATGGGTCAACATACCGCCGGTATCTGTAACAACCGCTTTTATCTTGGGAAAGAGAGGTGTCCATGCAGTGGCTGTGTAGGGACATACAAGGATGTCTCCTATCTGCAACTTAGGGAAATCATCGAAACTGGTAATGACACGTGCTACACCTTCAGCAGTGCCAGGAGCTCCCGGAAAGCCCTCGAAGCGATCCATGACTTTTAGCTCTTCAACCTTGCCAGCCTGAATAAGTTCATCTATCATCCCAAACACTTTAACCTTAATGGGGTCATCCATCTTTTCTGGAACCGCACCAATGGTCAATGGGGCCTCCTGCAACTCTTTCACTTGCTCCCAGCCCCATTTTCTCTCTTTGACTAAGTTAGGCACCATTCGATGGTAATGATATATAGCGGCTACCGTGTTCCGCGCCAAGCCAGACATTTCTTCCTCAAGATCGTTAAAGGTTAAGAAAAACACATCTTCAGGCTCCTCTAGGAGTCCATACTGAGTTAGCCTTCTTCCGCAGACCATCGCAACATGGTGGAGATCCGCTGTCGAAGACCCATCTATATAAAAACCGTGATCCTCTTGGAAATGGTAAATTCCTTTACCTACCTCAAGGAATTTTTTAAACTCCTTTCTATCTTCAGGTGGAAGTTTGGCCATAAATTGATCAGCTGCCTTTTGCGCCTCGTTGAGCATATGCTCCCTTTCGGCTTTGATGTCCCAGCCCTGTCTTATTTTCGGAATATAGGTCTTAATTGTAGTGAATACAGGTGTTGGGTCCTCTATCCATGTGGGAAAGATAACGTCTAAGTGAGCAGCAGTAATCCGATGGCCATAGACATCCAGAAATTCCTTAAGGGACTCTAACCATTTCGTGGCTCTGGCATCTTCTGCGAACCTTATTAGAAGCTCTTTCTCATCTTCTTTAAGAATCATCTCGCTAATTCCAGACTGCTCAGCTAGCTTCGTTAGTTCCCAGAGACCCTGGTCTGTCCTTGTCGCCATGGTGTCCTGGCTTCGGAGCATGACGGCAAAGTCTTTCTCTTCCAGCCCACGTTGCTTACAGAAATTTTCAAATTCAAAATAGAGCGCATCGGCCGGATACATGAGAAAAAAGTGAATCTCCCAGTTCCTGTTGTTGATCTCCTCACTTCTGCGGAGAGCATGATGTAAATCGCTATCCGACATGCCGTCATTGACGCTGCGCATGAAGCTTAAACCCTGCTTAACCTCATCAATATAGCGCGCATAATATTCATGCCAATTCGTTTTTAAGTGATCCAGGAGTCTGCTAAATTCTGCAGCCCTTCTCTCAATCTCCTTTGCATCTTTAATCTCCTCAAACCCTAATAAAACCCTTCCTTTGTAGACCTTGACATGGCCACCCTTTGAGTTTGGTAATTTCAATTCCTCAGCCGCCACATGGTAGCCCCAGGAATGATGTTTCTGTACGGTGGTCATGCCTAAGGGAGATATGGGATAGGGCTGGTGCAGATCATCTCGGAACCAGAAAATATCTTCGTCCTCAGGCATCCGAAGTGTCCTCAAGCTAGAAATACCCCTGTCAAGGGCATCGAGGCTCAATTTTTCAGACATCGGTTACATCCTCCTTTCTTCTTGTTTTAACCTTTAAATGATTTTACCGGCTAGAAATCAAGTATCTTTGAAGCTCTTACCTCCCCGAATTAGCGAAGGTTTCTGTCATTGATTGTATGAAACCGTGAACATCCTCCTGCTTTTCCGTCGCCCTTATGCCTAATGCCCTTGCGAGCTTTTTGTACTCTTCAGCCCTCTGAGCTTGATCCATGGCCGAAAGTTTTTCAGCTGTGAGGCCGCTCTTGTTGAACTCCCTTTGTAAGGTATCCATTATTGCTTTAACTCTGGCTTGAGCAGTCTTTTCAAGCTCATGCTGGAAATGACGTTCCGCCTTATCGTATTCGACGTGCTCTACTTTCCCTCCTTCCTCTCTCCGTAACTTCGGTTCCAAGCTGAAGACCTTTGAACCACCACCCCCTATTATTATCAGGCTCTCTAGTTTTTTCGGCATTCGCCGTATCATCAGGAGCACTGGATAATCACCTTCGACTTCGAGTGCCATCCTCCCCACCTCTTCCATTCTCTCAATAACGTAATATCGCAGCAATTCAACGGAACCTTTGTCTACCCCGATCACTTCCTGCCATCCATCTTTCCACCGTAGCAAAAGGTAATACCTTGAAGGTGAAGGCATAACCGAAGGCGGAGCGCAGAGCCCCAATTTTGAAAGTTCAAGCCAACTCAGCCTGCTCAACTGACGGAATTCAATCCCTTTCATGGAACCATCCTCATATTCAATGATTAATCGCTTCGGCGCGCTCATTATTACACGTTCCTTTTGATTATTTCTTTCAATTCGCGGAAGTCAGAGATTCTGTAATCGGCCTCGGAGGTCCCCATGTCTATATAGGCGATGTACTGGATCGTCTTAAACCCCCTGTGCTTGGCGGGATTGATATCAGTGCCCGGCTTATCGCCTATCATCACCGCTTCGGAGGTCTTAATTCCTCGGGCCAACAGATCCTCAGCGAGCATGTCATATAGCGTACCCTCTTCTTTTGTTTTCCCCCGATACTTCATCTCCACGGAGCCGGTCCTTAGATCAATCTTGCCTTGTGGCGTAACCACTTCTTCGAAGTATTCCGTCAGACCCCTAGTGATCAAAAATCGCGTTACTATGTCTGTGCCCATCTTTCCCAATGTTTTCTTCAGTTCAGCCACGACCGCCAGATGTATCCCTTCATCCCTCAGGTACTGAAGAGCGTCTTCCGCGCCCACACCCAGCTTCAGGTGTTCTTGCTCCTTAATGGCGAAGAGTTCTTTGGCTTCTTCAATACCGTCGAACACATAGTCCATGATTTCATCTCGGTGCCCTTCCTTGATGATACTGTAGGTCTTATACTTCTCCTTGAGCACTCGATACCTATGGATCCTTTCATTAATAAGCTCAGGCTCACCAAGCTCTTTGCATACGTCGCCGATTACAAGGTAATTTCGCAGCCCTGAGGGGTCCATTAAGCATTGTCCAAAGTCGAACCCGCACCATTTCACTGCAATGGCCATACTCTTGCTCCTTCGATATGCAATGTACCTGGTCCTTAAAGGGCCGTTACAATCCTACTGCCTGTCTTAATACGTGCTGTATCAACCTTCTTCAATAAGCCCCGCCCACCGCCTAAGGCCCATTACAGAGCAGGTGCTTGCCACGCTCGAAAGACCGCAGAAACATCCATGGTTCGCCGTCAAAATAGGAAGTTCGACTGCCTTACTTCATAGGTGGCAGCCTGAAAAGCCTCTCCAAATTCTTTCCCAAGATCAGGTCGATCTCATCCTGCTCGAGCCCTGCTTGAGCGCCTAGATCTTTTATTGCCTTTATGGCACCCTCGGGATCGCCGACTCGGTGAGCATAATCGGTCCCTATCACCATATGATCGGGGCCGACCCATTCCAAGCAGCATTTCATTGCGGGGAGATAGAACGAAGTAGTATCCGGATACACTCGCTTTTTGTAGGTAATATCAGGAGACTCATCCAGCTGAACTCCCCACTCCTTTGCATACCCTTTGTAAGAGTCCTGCAATCTTCTCACAAAATAGGGAACCATCCCGCCCAAGTGGCCATGGACCAAGGTGAGTTTGGAAAACTTCTCGAACACGCCTTGAAAGATAAGACTCACCACGGCCATACTGGTATCCAGGGTATACCCCCAAAGCTGATAGGGTATCTTCATCATGTCCATGACCGAAGCCGTAAGCGGTACGGCGGGGTGCACCAAGCAAGGAAGCTCCCACTTGTCGGCCAGCTCATAGATACCGTGGTACTTTTCCAAGAAAATGGGTTCCCCATTGAAGTTCGAAAACAACTGGATCCCCACACAACCCATCTCATGACACCGTTCTAGCTCCTTGCAGGCTTCGTCGGGATCTTGATAGGGCAGGCTTGCCAGAAAATAGAATCTCCCCGGATAATCCTCAGTGGCTTTTTTGAGTGCGTCATTACACTTCTTGGCCCAGTAGATGCCCTCATCTCTCTCTAAGGTTTCCGGCCCAGGAATCGTAACGCTGATTAGTTGGGTATCAAGACCTCCTGCATCGAGGTCCTTGATTCTTTCCCCCAAATCATAGTGTCCGGGCCGGTCGATGTGCGCAACGCACACCCCTTTGTACCACATGCGATAATGCGTGCCTCCATCGTGGGTGCACCTCGGAGTCTCCTCGGCCCCCCTACCTAACAGATAGTCGAGATACTCTTTCGGATACCAATGATTGTGTACATCAACTGTTCTTTGTGCCATTTTATTATCCTCCGTTTTTGAATTTTTTGGCTTTTTACTCACCACCCACCCGAGCTCTTCGCGCCTGCAGAATATAAAGATCGCCTTTTTCGTATGCCCACTCGACGTCTTGAGGATACCCATAATGATCCTCAATCATGCACGCCATCTCGCAAATCTCGGCAATTTGTGTCTCGGTAAGCGTTGGCTGATTGACCTTCTCAGGTTCAACTTCAACCCATTCAGCTCCACTTCCTTCCACCTGAATAAATTTCTGCTCTTTTCGTCCAATCCTCTTTTCTTTGACGGTACGCTGTGCCTTTTCCGCTGTGTAAAAATCACATAAACACCTTCCGCTAACTACTGCCTCTCCTAACCCCCAGTTCGCCTCAATAACTATTTCATCCGCTTGGCCGCTTACCGGATTTACAGTAAAAGCCACGCCGGCGATTTCTGAGTTCACCATCAGCTGAATCGTCGGTGCAATTACGGCCCTTCTGTGGTCTATGTTCTTGTTGTAACGAGAGAATGAAGCGCGTCCTGACCAAACAGATGCCCAGCAATTTCTCACGTTCTCGACTACGTCCTTTGCACCTTGGACGTAGTGATATGTGTCCATCATTCCCGGGAAGGACGATACCTGGGAGTCCTTCACGGCTACGGATGATCGGACCGCCACGAATGGCGCCGACACTTCTCCAGAGAGACCCTCGTAACCTTCAATGATTTCTTTCTCGATCTCTCGTGGCACCGGGGCATTCTGGATCAGTAATCGAATACGGCTCGCCTTTTCTTCCATATCTTGAAAATCCTCAAAGTTAATGCTGTCTGCTATCGTAGCTAACTGGTCTTCAAGGTTGTTGGTCTTCAGGTGATGGGAGTAAGCTTTATCCACAACGCAAAAGCCCTTGGGAACGCGGAGCTTCAGCGAGGTCAACTCACCCAAGTGGGCCGCCTTGCCACCACATTCCTGAAACATGTCCTTGTTTATCTCTTCGAATTTCTTTGTGAACATGGCAATTCCATCCTCGCGAGTAAAATCCTCAGGTCCATGGGGTGAACCTGGGACGTGTTTTGGTTGTTTTCTTGGTGCTCTTAATATTTGCTGCCCCTTGCAGCCCCTTTTGGGTTTTCTGGACTATGCCTTCCGGGGCGTAATCATTATTTCGTTGCTCGTTTATGTAATCAATTCCCATTTCATTTAATGGAACTACAAAAAAGAAGAAATCTGAGTCAACACCCAAAAAATGGAGGCTTCACGGTCGCAACCTGCCCCCCGCCTGATGAACAAGGGATTTCATCTTTTCCGCTGCAGGTGCTGCATATGGCACCAGAGTGAACGGATGAGATGAACCCGCGCCGTAAGGAGCGTAGGGCTAAAGCTTTTTCACACACTCATCCTGTCTTTTACCGTGGGTTTCCAGGCGGTCTTTTTGCAGGTCGATCACGTTCCTTTGAACATTGGGGCCCTTTTCTCCAGAAAGGCCACGATGCCCTCCTCCGCATCGTTTGAACGAGCCACCTTATCATAGATCTCAAGCTCAAGCTTCAAGGCATCATCGAGGGACAGTTGTGTCCCAAGATTTATGGCCCGCTTGCAGGCCCTAACTGCAAAATGGCCATTGGAAGAGATCTTTTTTGCCAACTCGTCGACTTCTTCCATAAGGGTTTCATTTTTGCAGACTTTCTCTACGAGCCCTAGGCGATACGCTTCCTGGGCGGTTATCATCTCACCTGAGAAGATCAAATATTTGGCCGCTCCCGTTCCAACAAGCCTTGGAAGCAATTGTGTCCCCCCATAACCGGGCATGAGCCCAAGTTTCGCCTCGGTGAGGCCAAACTTTGCGTTATCTGAGGCAATTCTGATATCACAGGACATGGCAAGCTCACATCCTCCACCCAGGGCGTAGCCATTGACGGCCGCTACCACAACCTTGCTTGAGTTCCTAATCCTGGAGAAGACCTGTTGGCCCTTTGCTATGAGCTTAGACCTTTTATTGCCCGCTTCCTTTATCTCCTTTACATCAGCCCCTGAAACAAAGGCCTTTTGGCCTGCTCCGGTAATGACCACTACCATTACCTCTTCATCGTGCTCTAATTCCAAGAATATTTTCTCAAGTCCCTCCATGATGGCGCTGTTTAAGGCATTGTATGCCTTCTCTCTGTTTATCGTAATATATGCAATCGCCCTCTCTTTCCTGCAAATCACATCGTCTCCATCCACTCCTTCCCCCTCCTTGTAATAACCTCACGCTATAGCCGGGGTCATTTTTTAATCCTTTGGTTACTGTTATGTCACCAAATGATTTCAATAAATCTTCAATCTTCAAAAAGAGATAACTGTTTTTTATAAATACACGAAACGCTCTGAGACTGAACTCACCTTGTGACTATTTTTGGAACGACTACCCGATAACGCAATTGGGCCAAACACCCGTATGTTATCAACATTGCCGCCTTTTCCAGCTCAGCGGGAAGTTACCCATTCATTCAATTACTGGCGACGGACCGGAAAGAGCTCTACGCCGAATTTATTCTGGAATGTCCCTACAATACCTTTAGGCGCAAAAAAGATCACCATAATGGCGATGGTACCGAAAATGATCAGGTTAAAACCCACATATTCTGAAAGGTATTGCTGTAAGAATACAAAGATGATGGCTCCAGCAATCGGGCCTTCCACAGTCCCAATGCCTCCGATAATAACGATAAAAAGCAGCTTTACGGTCCAGCCAATCCCGAAGGCCTCAAAGGGTTGGATGAATATAGCATTCAAGTACAATATTCCCGCCGCAATGCCTGTAACAAAAGCACTAATCAAAAAACAGGTAAACTTGCAGCGAAAAATATTGACCCCCACGGCCTCTGATGCAACATCGTCATCTCGAATTGCCATCAACGCGAGGCCGAGATTTGAACGAAGCAGAAGATAGACGAGAGCAATTGAACCAATGCAGATTATCACAGCCGCATAATAAATCGAGGACATGGAGAGTTTATAGGCAGGCTGTATAAACATGCCCATCCCGTATCTGACGTACCCCCAATTACTGAAACAGATTCCCAATGCCTCAGCGATGATCCAGGTTCCGATCGCAAAGTAAACCCCTTTCATTCTGAAGATAGGCAGGGAGATAAGGACCGCAAGGATCACGGATATCATCCCTCCCAGGAGAACGCTCAGGGAAATGGGAAGCCCATAGTACACGGACAATACGGCAAGGGTATATCCCCCCAGTCCGATAAACATCTGTTGACCCAGAGAGATCATGCCGGAATAGCCAGCCAGAAGGTTCCACATGGAGGCCAACGCCGCGTAAATACATATGAGCGACCAGACGTTCACCACATAACGTGAGGCCCAAAGGGGTGTGGTCAAAAGGACTGCCAAAGCTAGAATGATTACAATAAAGCGAATCCGTTTGGCTGACATGGGGACGGCTACCCCCTTCCCAATATTCCCTGAGGCCTGATGGTCAGCACCACCAGCAGGATGATATAGCCACTTAACAACTGAAATCCGGGTCCAATAATACGCCCGCCAACCAATTGAGAAATGCCCAAAATGAGACCTCCCACAAATGTTCCGGGTAGACTTCCCAGACCTCCGATAATGACTACGCCGAACGCAATGATCAGGTACTGGGTGCCGGAATGAGGGTAGAACGTAAAAGTCATACCGACGAGCACCCCTGAGATAGCAGCAGTTACCGCTGCAATGCCCATGGCCAAGGCATAAACCCTTTTCGGATTAATACCCATTAGTTTGGCGGCGCTCAGGTCTTCAGCCGAGGCACTGATGGCCCACCCGAGATAGGTCCTCTTCATGAACTGATGGAGTAGACCGATTACCAGAATGCTCACTGCGCAATTGACTATGTAAATCAACGGCACGTGAAAAAGGCCATACACATTGAGGCTCTGGATGACGAGACTGCTCTTCAGTGAACGGGCATCAGGGGTGAAGATAAGCAGTAAGGCGTTTTGCAAGATGATTGAAAGCCCGAAGGAGATCATGAGGAAGGGCTCCATTCCTTTTCCCATTACCCGATTAAAAAGAAAGGTCTGTATCAGATAACCGAAGATAAACATAGCCGGAAGAACCAAAAGAAAAGTCAGCAAAGGATGCAGCCCTAATAGTTGCAGAGTGAGAAGACTAAAATAGCTTGCAAGAATCATCAGTTCGCCGTGCGCCAGGTTAACCTGTCTCATAATTCCGAAGATCACGGAGAGTCCTATGCCGACAACCGCATAGAGGCCTCCCAGCAAAATGCCATTGATAATCGGTTCTAGGAATTGTATCATAATTGGTTATCCTTTTCTCATCCTCGAATTGATTGCAAAATAAGCGACCCTGAAGGGCGGATATTTCCTAAACTCAGACGCCAAAATAGGCCTTCTTCACCGCTTCTTCAGTGAAATCCCGTGGGTTCCCTTTCAGCGTAATCCTGCCCTCCTGAAGGATATAGGCAAAGTCAGCAACCTTGAGACTTCGCTTCACATCCTGTTCCACCAAGACCTCTGTCATGCCGTCTTGATTGATTCGCTTGATGGTCTTGTAAAGTTCTTTGACCACCAGGGGGCTCAGTCCCAGAGAGATCTCATCGAAGATGATAAAACGAGGCTGTGACATGAGGGCCCTGCCAATGGACAGCATCTGCTGCTCACCTCCACTGAGGTCCGTTCCCTTTTGGCGGCTCCTCTTTTCAAGTAAAGGGAAAAGGTGAAAGACATTTTCAAGGGTCTCATTTCTCGTCTTGCGGGCCCTGGGAGTATAGGATCCAATCAGGAGGTTTTGGCGAACAGTCAGGGCGGAGAAAATCTTTCGGCCCTCTGGGACCAAACCCATCCCTAAGTCTACAATATTATGGGGCCCCAGGCCATCGATCCTCTTCTCATCAAAGTAGATGGTTCCGGAAGCAGGTTTCAAGACCCCGGAGATGGTTTTGAGAAGCGTTGACTTGCCCGCGCCATTGGCGCCCAAGAGGGATACGATTTGGCCTCTTTCCACATCGAGCTCAACGCCCGATAGGGCTTGGAACTTCCCATGGTAAACGTCCAAATCCCTCACCTCAAGCATGGACATCAGTCTTCCTCAGTCCCCAGATAAACTTCCTGGACCTTTTTTGATTCTAGCGCCTCTTCAGGCGTTCCGTAGAAGAGTTTTTGACCAAAGTCCATAACGAGCAATCGATCGGGGCCCTTTTGCATGGCCATCATGATGTGTTCCACCCATAGCACTGTTATCCCATCTTGCCGTGCGGATTTTATTGTCTCCAAGACCTCCTCTATCTCCGATTCAGTGAGCCCACCGGCAACCTCATCTACGAGAAGAAGCGTGGGGCACGTAGAAAGTGCCTTTGCCAGTTCTAATCTCTTCCGATCCAGAAAAGTCAGGGATTCTGCAAGGAAATTCTTCTTGGAGAGCAAACCGGTCTTTTCGAGAATTTCTTCACATTTCTGTTTGGATTGCCCATAACCCATGGCAGCGCCATAAACGCCGCCGACCAAAATGTTTTCCAGTACGCTCATGTTCAGAAAGGGCCTCGGGATCTGGTATGTGCGAGCTATGCCCATGCGACATCGCCTGTAAGTGTGGGCAAAGGTCACATCCGTTCCATTGAACACAACCTTCCCTCGGTCAGGTCTGATCTCACCGGTAATGAGGTTGAACAGGGTCGTTTTTCCAGCACCATTGGGACCGATGATACCCAGTATCTCGCCGTGATTCACTTGGAGGCTAAGGTTATCAACCGCCATCACTTTCCCAAAGGATTTGGTAAGTCTCTCAATAGTTAGTATATGGGACATGAGCGCCTTCCCATTTTGCTGATGGGGAAATCATCATAAAATGAACGCCTAACTGCCCGATAAAGGCATGATTTTCACAAAAGGAATGCGGCAGGAAGAAGGCCCCGACTTCTGGTATTCTCTCCATTTCCAGTCTTATTGCTGGAATGCTTACAATTTCTTCACGTAGATCCCCTTCCGTATTCATAAACGACCCCTCTTGAATCATCAAGAGGGGTCGTTTCTACATGCTACCGAGGAAGTGGGAAGACCATTTCAGCTGTGGTGGGGATGCTGGTGGCCTCCCTGTTGTAAACGATCTCGAGTTCCCAAGGCCATTTCTTGCCCTTAACCCACTGCCCTCCTACCAGGGGTGTAAGCGAGAAATTCTTTTCATTGAATTTGATGGGACCTACCACTGTATCCAGGTCTAGTTGGATCAGGGCCTCCCTGATTTTCTTTTTGTCCAAGGAACCTGCCCGCTTCAAGCAGTCGGCTGCGATCTCAAAGGCTGCGTAATCAAACCCTTGCGGCTGAGTCCACTGCCTTCCGGTTTCCTTAGTCCAAGAGTCGGCCAAATCCATGCAAGAATTCCCAGTGAGGGATGATTTAAAAGGATGCAGAGGGGTCCACCAGACCTCACTCGTGAGACCGCTCGGAAGATCACCGCCTATGGCGTCAACTGCAGCGGGGAATAGGATCGCCTTACCAATACTAGCAATCTTGGGAAAGAATCCCCGCTGGTGGCACTGCCTCCAGCAGGTTGCCCAATCAGGCGGGATGGGCACCCCTGTGAGGATATCCACCTTCTCTTTTTCCCAGGTGCTTATAAAACCGCTGAAATCCTGCATGCCATAGGGGAACCTTCCCACGTCCACCACCTTATAACCCATTTGTTTCAGCTTCTTTCCAAACTCCACGGCCCAGACCGCTCCATCAGGATCATTGGGCCAGAAACCTCCCACAACCTTGCTGGTCTTGCCGGCATATTCATCCCACATGCCTGTGTAGACATCGATGATTTGCCCCAAATTCCAAAAGAAGTGGAAGGTCCATTTGTAAGGCCCTCCGGTCAGCCACGACTCAATGGGCGCCACAGAAGAGATGCAAGGGACCTGATACCTTTCACAGATGGCTCCCACCGGATTGACCGTGTCAGGTGTGTGGGCAACCACCATCAGATCGACCTTGTCGTGCAAGATCAGCTTAGAGGCCACTTCAGCGGCCTTGGTTGGATTGCTTTCAGTGTCCGCCGCTTTGACTTTTACTGGCAGCTTCTTGCCCAGCTCCTTAATGAATATACCGCCCTCCTTGTTGATTTCAGCCATAGCACGCTTATCAGCCCATGCAGAGGTTTCTCCAAAAGGGGCGATAGGGCCAGTGGCCGGGGTTGGATGGCCAATCAGGATATAGTCCCTAGCTGCGGCTGGAGATCTTAGGGGCAGAAAGGAGACCCCGGCTGCGGCAACCCCGGCAACTCCTACTGTTTTAATGAATTCTCTCCGAGTTAGGCCATTGTTACCGATTTTTTTCGTTTTCATAGCTTTCCCCTCCTTCTTGGTTAATGGTGGTTATGATTTAGAGGTCCGTCTCTGAATACTCGGAACCTCTTCCCAAACAGAAAAAGGGCTGTAGGATGTAAGAGACCACTCATTGTCAGCAGTATTCATGTGAGCCTCAATAATGCCCATTTCAGCACCCCTAAAGAGGAGAAAGGGTTAGCCAGTCTGCGGGTGTAAATCAGGATTTGGGTGACTCTCAAATAGTGGTGTTAATTTGAGAGTCATTGATAATTCATCATTCTTGAGGACTGCCCAGGTTCCGGGATATTCTTTTTGCTGTCTCACATACCGCTTTTCTTATCTTCAGTGCTCCTTGGGAGTCCTCAGATGAAGAGATGAAGCTTACTCCCAAAGCAGCAACAACATTGCCCGTGTAATCCCTAACAGGAGCAGATATCCCGGTAATGCCATCTATCGCTTCTTCTCTGTCAATAAAGAATCCTTGCTCGCGAATCTCGCGAAGCCGTTCCTTGAATTTACCCTTTTCGGTTATAGACTTCTTAGTGATGGGCTTAAGGGGGTCCTTTTTCAATATTCTGTCAACCTCTTCGTCGCTCAAAAAGGCCATAAGGATTTGACCAAACATGCCGAAATACGGTGGGCGGCGTCTCCCTACCTCGGAGGCGAACCTGATAGGATTGAGAACGCTTTCTCTCTTGTCAATGTAAATTACCTCGTCTGCCTGAAAGATTCCCAGGAAGATCGTCTTCCCCAGCCTGGAATGAAGTTGATCGAGGTGAGGAGAAGCCGCTTTTCTCAGAGAGAAGGAGGCAAAAACGATGCTTCCCAGCTCAAATAGCTGTAATCCGAGGGAGTATTTCTTCAACTTCTCATCGTATCGAAGAAAGTCATAGTCGGTTAGGGTCGAGGCCAGTCTGTAAACGGTAGCCTTTGGAAGGTGTAAGCTCTCCGATAGCTCACGCAAGGTCAGTTCGCGAACATCAAAGGAGAAGGCCGTCAGCATCTGTAAGGCCCTTTCCAGTGACCTGTTGTAGAAAACCGCCTTGGGCTTTGACATCACGATCATTCACTAGATAAATGATAATTTCATTGAATGGAATAAGACCATCTAAGCCAATTTACGATTCTTTGTCAAGAAAAAACGACCGGAATACTTTGAACCGAGGCCGATCGAGCAGAGAGGATTCCCGAGGCCTTTTCTTGAGGGTCGTCCGGATCGACTCCTTCACAAACTTATTCCGTGAAACTTATCACGCATCAATGAGCACAGCTCGTTTTGAGGCCTCGGTTCCCGCTGCAGGCGAAAGCCTGCCGAAGAAAGAGTGCGGCTACATTTCCGAGTGAGTCGTGGTTTCTGGAGCCAAATAATGGCTGAATGAAGAAATTACTGAGGAAGAGCGATTGGCCCTTGTGAATATGGGTTGAGCGGGAAAACCAAGAGAGCAGAGGGTATGCTTGCGAGGGTGTCTCAGGAAAGGCTTTCAGGTCGACAACCTGGAGGCAGAGGGCTGGCAGCGCAATTAGATAGTATACCATGCACCATCGTCAATTGAGGTCTTTATCAAGACGGACATGACGATTAGTTTATTATATTGGCGATGATCGCCTCGTCGCGAAGCGCCTTGATCCCAACCCTGTTACAAGTTTTTTCCGGCACCGATAAGGGGGAGTGTTTGTTCAACGGTGAAAAACACGAGATACCGAGATGTTTCCTCCTCGCCCTTCTCCGAGGCATATTTCTTTCGACGGATAGAGTGGAGCAGCTCGCTGTCCTGTTCTTCACGAAGTTTCTTCAAAAACAGGCGGATACCCTTATATCCGGGGCCATCTTCCTTAAAGAGATAGGCTGCGTGTGCATTGGACTGGAGGTTGCGGTGCGTTAACCGATCAGGCATGATAAAGGCTATGGTGGTATCATCCATGACATGGGGACTCGCGTACACGGCCACATCAACGCGGCCCTGATCGTCTGCGGTAGCCAGCACACCCAAACCTCTTGCGCCTTCAAAGTATTCACGAAGATCCATTGGTATCCTCCATCCCGCTCGAGGCGGGTTGAATTGTTTATTCGCCTTCGCCAGAATACCCTGCAGTCTACTGCAGGGAGCTTCATTTCGCCTTAGATAACCACCTCCCCTGGGCGTGCATTCTTTACCGGGCGACACGCTAGCGCCTTAAGAGTTCCAGGAATTCATCGCGCCTGCCTTTTTCGGTTGCAACCGTCAGCGCCAGCTCTGAAACGGTTTTCGGGGGTTCGGGCGCTGGATCGCGCCGGGCCATAGTGATGGCCCCTGTCTCACATGTTGTGGCGCACAGTCCACAACCGATACACCGGTCGAGATCAACCTGGGCGGTGCCTTCCGCCACCTTGATCGCTCCCATGGGACATCGTTCATCCTCGCATACGCCGCACCCGGAGCACAACTCAGCACTAACCGTTGCATACCAGCGGGTCTTGGCAAAGGCGTTGGGATTCTCGAGTTCGGTGAGGCCCCTCAGCACGGTACAGCAACACGTACAGCAATTGCAGATGAAGTTAAGCCGGTCCTGGCTGTTGTTGGTAGTATGTACCAGGCCGGCGTCTTCGGACCGGTTCAGGGTTTCCTCGGCCTCCTGTCGCGTAATCGCCCGGGCGAGCTTGCGTTCTGCGAGGAAGGTAGCGAAGGCGTCGAAGGTCAGGCAGACATCACGGGGTCTATCGCAGGCACCCACGCTCACCCGGCAAGCGCACTGGGAAAGGCCGAAGGTTTGAGCCTTGTCCAGCATTGCAGAGATCACCTCGAAGGGCAGCACCTCTATGCCGGCATCGAGGACCTTCTCAACCGTTATCACGCGGGTAAGCGGGGTCTTGCTCCTTGCGAACTCTTGCCCTAAGCCCTCGTGGTGGTACTCCATCCACAGCTTTCCCAGCCGATCATGCACGGGAGTGCCGCCTCCGGCCATAAAGGGGAACTCGAACAAACCCGGTAGGGTTGGCAGAAGTGCATAGCCAATATTTCCGTCCTTGCGGCGGCTGAACACGATGCCCTTGTTTGCCATTGATTCGCACCGCTTTTCTACCTCCTCCTCCGAAACCTTTGTCGCTCGTGCGATCTCTCGAATGCTCCTGGGACGAAACACCATGCCGAGAGCGACCTCAACCTCTTCGGGTGTAAAGAGGATCCTGAGAATTTCATCAAGGGAGGCTGATTTGGGTGCTCCGCTGGGATGTTGTTGTAGGATTTGTCGAAGCTTTTCGTAGCTGTCCATGTCCTTAACCTGGTCGGAAATAACGAAGTGCACTTCAGGGACCTACGGTTTATACCGTACGAATATAGGAAAAAGCCTTAAGGGTGTCAACGGAAAGGGCGACTCTTTCTGAGCGTATCCTAGTTAAAAAGAAAAGTCCTCCTCCTGGGGTAGTTCCAGGTCCTTCTCGCTCTCAAACCCGAATTCCGTGCCATCCTCACGGCAAACGACCACAGTTCTCCCATCACCCTTCAAACGTACATCCTCCTGAGGATGCCGCCTCCGTAGGATATTCATCATACAGATCGCCTTTTCCAGACCATCTCCGCGGCCGTAATTCCAAACCTCGTCAGGCTGGGCCATGCGGGCACCATGGTATATGGAGGAGTTATCAAGGGCGGCGAGTTTTTGGTACAGTTGAGATATGTCCAGGGAGCGGGCGCCTTTTACGCAAACAGGGTTTCGCTCCAAGGCAGCCTTGAGAAGGGGCTTCCACGGGGCTCTGGACATATCCCGATAGGCCATGAAGGCCAGATCGGCTGTTTCATTGCTCTGTCTGGCGGAAGCCAGGTACCCGAGTATTTCCTCTCTCGAGGATAGTCCGTCCAGGTGAATAGGCTCAGACGGTACCCATCGTTTGTTTTCCCCGGGCAGCCTCGGGTCGGTCTTGCAGAACTTCAGCAGCTCCCCGATGACCTCCTCTACGTTCCAACACCTGTGTTGAAGGTGTTTTTTCAGTTTGTTGATATCACATGAATTCTGTATGGATATCCGGTTTTCCTTGAAGAACAACTCTATCTCATCAAGCATGATTCTGTCCTGAAGAGGGCTTGCATAGAATTCGTCCTCATCGATCTCGTGGATCAGCAAAGAGCTGGTATTGTCGCCCACCTTGAATTTGCTGCTGTGCTCGTAGTGGTATGCCTTTTCGGCTGCAAGGTATCGGGGCTTCCCGCAGCAACGGTGAGCAATTTGAAAACATCTCTGCAGCTCCCGGTTTTGCCTGAGGAAATTGGTAAGTATTTCGAAATCGATATCAGTCACAAGAAAGCCCCTAAGCCTGTCTGTGAAGGTGCGATACAAATCAGGATCTATCGTGGCCTCGTCGTAGATGACGTGAATATACCCGGTGTTATGCGCCACAATGGTCACACGCTCATTTTCGAGGGCACGCCGCGCCTTGGCCGAAAGTTCCACCCCGTTAAACCACATGTTCTTGGTTACGATGCGCCGGTTATTGGTGAGAATCCCGGTGCTTACATCCACGAAATTCTGCGAATGCAAGGGCGTTGCCATCATGTAGATGTCCTTAAGCGGTATTTGCGCGACCACAAAGAGAGCACTGGCGTACAGAGAAGACAGGGAAACGCATTCGCCTGCGCCGGTTGAGTAGCCCTCCTTGTTCTGAAAGGCCTCCATGGCCTCCAGGGTTTCGGTCTTCCAGTAAGGGATGATATCTGAATCATACTTGTCCAGGCCGAAATGCCGGCGTATGTCCATATCGAAATAGTATTTGTCGCCTTCATAGCCGAACAGGGCGTTGCTCTGTTTCAGGACTGTTTCATCGATAAAATCCGAAAAACGCTCAAGCTCCGTCTCTTTGGTGGTTAATCCCCAGGTATCCAGATCCAGGTTAAAGGCAAAATTGTCCATGATGTACTGCTTGAGGCGGAGAATCCTCCGGTAGGGGCTGAGTTTGTGCATCTTTTCAAACCACGGATCATCGCGCCATTCCCAGAGACGGGGCGACATTATATTTGCCAGCACCAGAGCGAGCATCAGCTCCGGGAAGATAAACACCTCCATATCGGAAAGGGTTACTGCGGAGGAATATTTTTCAACCGATTTCGGGTCATCCGGGTCATACATTTTGATTGATCGCTCCTTTTTCTTTTTTGCCGAACTACAGTAGGCATTCAATATGTTGCGAGTGTGTCGTTATTATAACTATACAAAGAACTCTTCCGGAATTCAATTCGTTTGGTCTGTGAGCAATGATTCCGGTGATTCGAGGCCTTTTCTAGGCATCAATCCTTACAGAGAGAAAGAATGTGGCGACCTGGTCCTGCAGGCTGCCCCCTTTTAAGGGTAGTCGGTGGGTGTCTTATCACAAAACCTCGGCCAGTGCGCCTACGATCTCAGGATAACGAAAGGAGAACCCGTGCTCTAGAAGCCGGGCAGGAATGACCCTCTGGCCTTTCAGGATCATGGATCCGAATTCTCCCAGGATGAGCCGCAGCATAAAGGAAGGCGTTATCAAGAATGAAGGCCGGGAGAGGACCTGCCCCAGAGCTTTGGCCAGGCCCCTGTTGCGAACCGGGTTGGGTGAACAGAAGTTGACAGGCCCACGTATGTTTTTGTTGTCGAGGACGAACAGAAAAGCATCGAGTAGATCTTCCATGTGAATCCATGAAAACCACTGCCTGCCGCTGCCCTGCGGCCCTCCTGCAAACATCTTGAATAGGGGGACCATCTGTCCCAACGCGCCTCCGGTTTTCCCCAACACAATGCCGAATCTGGTTATCGTCACTCGAGCGCCTTTATCCGCCGCTTTGCCGGCCTCCTTTTCCCAATCGATACAAACCCTTGCCAGGAAATCACTTCCCGGGTTATCCGCCTCTGTCAGTTCCTCATCATCACGAAACCCATAGTATCCAATTGCCGATGTGCTGCAAAGCAGTGCTTCCTTCCCTGCAGGTAAGGCCTCCACCACGTTCCGCGTCGTAAGGATTCGACTATCATAGATGAGCTGCTTGATCTTCTTGCTCCACCGAGTGAAAATGGAGGTCCCTGCCAGATTGATTACGGCGTGTTGGGCTTCAATTTCCTCCTGCCATGCGCCAGGCAGGCTTGTATCTGCGGCCACGTATTTGACCTCTTGCGGCGTGTACGGCCTCGGCTGGGGCGAGTGGTCCACCACGGTAACCCGGTGGCCACGCCCCAGGAAGCGTATAGAAAGCTGTGTGCCAACAAATCCCAGACCGCCGGTGATCAGGATATTCATGGAACCTCCTTTACCTTATGCAGTTACCAAACCGTAGGCTTCTCCGCCCATCTCGACCACGGCGAGGGGTTGACAGGGCCGAGGGTCTCTCTGCGGAACTTGAGTAAACGCATTCGCTTGGCCCCTGGAGATTAAGGCCTTGCACCGCAAAGCAAATTGTATTGAATCAGGCCCAAAGCGCATCTATACCTATTTTACAGCATGGAACAGGTCAGCATAAAGAATAATTTGTTTATCGATTATTGCTTTAACTCCGCAAACCAGTGATGCGCATTTATTCTGCTTGACTCAGAAGTAGTGAGGGATATGGATGTCTTTTTTTGCACCGAACTGGGCAGGTGCTTCAAGCATGCTCTTTCCCGATGATCCAGGCGGGCGCCTGCTCCCACCTAAGCTCTATAGATTTAGAGAAGTGGGAGTCACCTTTAAAGCAGCACGCCCGCCTCTATCTGCAGCATAAGCGAGCATTACAGCATGGGCTTCTTCGGTGTCAAAAAAAGACATCCATATCCCTCGGGACAGCGTAGTTACGGAGCTAAAGCAATAATCGAAAGAGTAATTTGCCTCTCCCCTATTAAACCACTATTGCTTGTGCTCAAACGGGCGGTTGACACTATTTGAAGCAGTAAGGGCAGGGGAGCGTTATGGGGGCAAGCCTAAAGGGGATTGAGCTGTTGTTCTTCTTGGCGATTAACTGCCTGAAAAAAGTTAACGGTCACCAAAAAGCTGGGGCTACAAATGGCTTGCCTTACAGAGCATAACGGACTAGGCATGAGCTATTTTTTATCCAGAATCTCCCTGAGCTTTAGTGACAGGCTTGAAACGGTGAACGGTTTTTGGATGAAGCCGTTGCAACCTCGTTTCAAGATTTCGGTTGCCTCACCATCTATGCTGTACCCACTGGAAAGAAGGACTCTGATATTGGGATTGAGCTTTTTCATTTTATCATAGGTCTCGCCTCCGCCCAGCTCCGGCATAATTATGTCCAGTAGCACAAGCGAGATATCATTTTTTTTCTTCTGGTAGATATTTAGGGCGCTTTTTCCGCTGTTTGCCGTTAACACGTTATATCCCATCTTCTCTAACATCTGCTTGCCCACCTCAAGGATCATAACCTCATCATCCACCAGAAGGATGGTTTCTTCACCCCTTATGAGCCGTTCTGATGGTTGTTTTTCTTCCGTAACCCTCTCCTCTGTGGCTGGGAGATGGATGGTAAAGGTAGTTCCCTCCCCCTTCTCGCTGAGGACATTTATGTATCCACCATGGTGCTTTATGATGCCATAGGCAGAGGCCAACCCGAGGCCTGTTCCCCTGCCCATCCTTTTGGTGGAAAAGAACGGATCGAATATCCTTTTTTGGGTTGTCTCATCCATACCCACGCCGTTGTCGATCACCGACATCTTCACGTATTTTCCCGGTTTCATGTCGATAGCCCTTACAAGCTCGTTGTCGAGGATTACGTTTTCCGTCTGTAGATACAGGTCTCCACCCGCCGGCATTGCCTGCCATGCATTCACGTAGAGGTTGAGCAGCACCTGTTCGATCTGAGCCCGATTGACTTTCACCGGCCAGATGTCTTCCTGGTATTTCTTGTAGATCCTTATCTCCTTTTTGGTGGGAGCAAACATGCGTGAGGTTCTGTCTACGACCTCGTTGAGATCCGCGGGTTTCACCTCGTACTTCCCGCCTTTGGTAAAGCCCAAAAGCTGTTTGGTGAGTTCAGCTCCGGCTTGAACGGATTGTTCAATGTTTTTGAGCCTATCATGGTGGGGGTGGAACGAATCGATGTCCAAGAGCATCAAGGACGTGTTTCCTTGAATGCCCATGAGCAGGTTGTTGAAGTCATGTGCAACACCGGATGCCATCAGCCCGAGAGCTCGAAACTTATCCGACTCGGCGAGCTTTTTCTGCAGCTGTATTTCATCTTCCAGTCGTCCTTTCAATTCGCTATAGAGTCTGGCATTCTCTATTGCCATGGCTGCCTGATATGCAAAGATGCTCATCAGCAGCACATCTTCCTCTGTGAATGAAGAGCCATCGACCTTATTCATTACTTCGAGGGCTCCGATGAGCTTTGTTTTTGCTTTGAGGGGTACACACAAAATAGACTTTGTCTTGAATCGGGTCATTTTATCTATTTTTTTGTAGAATCTCCCGTTGCTCTTGACATCGGGAACCAGAACAGGTTTTCCGTGCTCAACCACCCAGCCCGCTATTCCTTCACCTGCGGGGATTCGTGTATCGGTTAATTTGCTTGCCTTGGGACCGGTTGGCACGCTGAGTACCAGCTCCCCCGTCTTATCATCGAGGAGCATAAGGCTACTTGCCATCGAATTGGTGACTCGATTCACATACCTCATGATCAGCCCCAGTACTTCAGCGAGGTTGAGCGTAGAATTGACGATAGAGCCTATCTCAACCGCGGCCGCCACCTTCTCACTCCTGAGAGATTTGTAGGCCTCTACCATCTTCTCTTGCTCGGCCAGGGCCTCCTCCAGTTGTTCCTTGGTGGCAAACTCCATGTCCACCAGTATTTGCCCCAGCAAAGGAGTCGTTTCGGCGGCCAGTCGCGCCTCGGAAATGAGCCTGGCCCTTTGCAGTTGTTCCGGCAGGGTTTTTTCCTCAAAGAGGGTTTTCTGTCTCACCAGGGCCTTTTCGATCTGTTCCCTTGTAACAAAGCCCATTTCGGTCATGATTTCGCCGAGAAGCTGTTTGAGTATCATGCGAATCCTCCCTCAAGGGGTTTTTCTTCGAATGACTCTACGCCTGACACCCGAGAAGTCACTCACGTTATCCGCGACTGGATGATAGGTGGAAGAAGATGAGAATTGATTTTTAGTTGATGAATATAGGACAAAGTCGCCCGTGTGTCAATGTAAAGCGGCCGGTCAGACAATGCTGTTGGACTGGCTATACCGGTTTACACGCCGTTTAGGATTTGTGGGTTGAGAGGAGGGATCTCTTTTCTCGAGAGTCTTGCGGCGAACGCCTTGCGATTATTCTCTCTCTGTGCAGGGCAAATAGATCTGGAAAGTGGTGCCATATCCCCTTTTGGAATCCACGTCTATGTAACCCCCATGGGCCTTTATGATGCCGTAACCTGAGGGTAACCCAAGGCCGATGCCGAATTCGGGAGTGTTTAGAGTCTTGCCAATAGATGGTAAAGAATTTCCCACAGGCGAGGGTAGTACGTTACATACGGCTCGGTTAAGACTGTGGTCGGGTAATGTAAGTGTTTGAAATTGAATGAAAATAAGAGGTGATCAATTGATTTTTGTATTGGCATGATTTTGGCTATTTATGAGAGTGAGGTCATAAGTAGTTGCTAGTTAACGCAAAACCTGTGGTGAAAAGGGGGTAAAAGCCACAGGCCCGCCTCAGGCGGAAAGCCGGGTTGCCTAGGCAAGGGTGACCCGGCTTTTTTGTGTTCTTATTCTGCCAGCGGTAATGGCTATTACGGTATCCGGTTTCACCCACATTGCTAATCATCGACAAAGGTCGCCGTAAGGATTCTATTGCATGTGCCCGACCCCCTACTCACAAATTACTTCAATTCAGGACCGGGCATCGTCGCAAACGAGATCATAGCTGGCACTTCGCCCCCCTCCCAGGTTTGGTCGTAGGATGCCCTTTCCGACTAGGTCGGCCAATTCTCGCTGAGCCGTGGCCCGACTGATATGCGTCATGCCGGCGTACTTGCGGTTCGTCATCCCGCCCACAAAACCACCTGGTCCAGCCTCAAGCAGGCTGTTGATCGCCTTACGCTGCCGATCGTTCAGCTCGGTTTGAGCATGATGCTTCCAGAACCGAGCCCTTTGCATTATGTTGGATAAAAGCTCTTTAGAGCGTAGAATTGCCCGGGACATGCACTCCAGGAACCATTTCAGCCATTCTGTAATATCGATATTTCCCTTGTTGGTTTGTTCGAGAACCTCGTAATACTCGTCTCTTTCCGCCATGATCTGCGAGGCCATGCTGTAAAACCTTGTTGAAAGATTCTCATCCTGAGCAAGCGCCATGTCGCTCAAGGTTCGAGCAATTCTTCCGTTGCCGTCCTCGAACGGGTGAACGGCCACAAACCATAGATGGGCAATGCCGGCCCGGAGGATGCCGTCGATCTCATTTCGGCTTTTCCCCCACCAGTGGAAAAAATTTTTCATCTCGCTTTCCAGCCGGTCCGCTGGCGGGGCTTCGTAGTGGGCCTTTTCGCGACCTATGGGGCCGGAGACCACCCGCATCGGACCCTCCCGGTCATCACGCCAGGCGGCAATCTGGATTTCGCGCAGGCCGGAATAACCGGTCGGAAACAATGCAGCGTGCCAGCCGAAAAGCCGGGCAGCAGTTAGCTCCTGCTCATGGTTCATCGTGGCGTCCAGTAAAATCTCCACCATCCCATCGGCGTGCTGGTTCCTAATCGCCGGTAAGCCGGCCGACGGCAGACCGAGGCGCCTGGCCACCGATGAGCGCACTGCATTTGGGTCTAAGCGTTCACCTTCGATTTCGGAAGTCTTCAATGCGTCCTCGATCAATACCTCAGCCCGAGCCTGCTGTTGAATTTCGAAACCGAGTTCTCGCATTTGGGCCAAAAGAGAGCCTTGCTGAAAACGGCAATTGCCAAGAGATTTCAGTAAGGCAGCGCCTTCCCACCGTAACTCCGGCCAAGCCGGGTCTTGCCAGATATAGTGTGTATCGTGAGCCATTTAAGTCTCCTCTTCGACTCAGTATTTGAGTCGATTATAGTGCCTAATCGCCTCACAGTCAACCATAAAGTAGACCCGTCAGAATGAACGTGAGGGAACATTTCCGCTTTTTTCTTTCACCTCAGTCCTCATCACTTATTTCTTGCCGTAATGCCCGCAAAAAAGCCCGCTCTCTCGGAAGGAGAGAGCGGGCTTCTAATCCCCTGAGCTGGGCGGGAGGATGATCTGAGCAAAATCAATCAGCCTCTAACCCAGGGCTCACTGTTCTGATTTCCCCTTAAGTTTTTCGAGATTGAGCAGTTGCCCCGCCCATTTATTTCGAAAGAATTCAAAAAGCAAGTCCTGACCCTAACTCAGGACCCAAGGATTAGAAGCAAAACCCTTGGGGGCTTTACATCGGCATTTTCAGGGGCCCTCTTTTCACGGTTCTATCCTCAAGGTTTTGTTTGTTAAGGTAAGCTAACCGGGATTTTTTGGAAATTGACATAACTTACGGTGGCCGTTTTGTACATGAGGCACAAGCAGATGTGACGGCTTTTCAGATCCTGACCCGAATAAGGCAATTGGACATAAGAGTCATAGAGGCTTCGGCTCAGAACTTATAATCTTATGCCCCCTTTTACAGGCTATCCCTACTTTGTCTCATGCCAAGACACCGATTCAGCACACAAATTCTGGAAAAGGGGTGCCTTGCCGTTGACGAGGCATTTGTTTTATTGTAGAATTACATACTCAGAAAAACGGAGGAAATAAGTATGAAAATTTCCGAGAGAGGGCAGATTACAATCCCTAAGGCGCTTCGAGATCAATTTGGACTTCAGATGGACGTGGAGGTCGAACTCGTCCCCGCAAAGGATGGCGTCTTGATTCAGAAGAGGAGCCGTAGCAAACATCCGGTAGATCGGGTGTTTGGGATTCTCAACAAACCGTCTGATACTGATAGGTACATCGAACAGGTCAGGGGAAGATGATTTCAGCCGTTGACACCAATGTGTTGCTTGACGTTTTCTTGCCTGATAAAAGGTTCGGCGAGCGGTCAGCTAGGCTTCTCAAATTGGCATATGACGAAGGTGCATTGATCATCTGTGAAATCGTGTATGCCGAACTTGTTCCTCAGTTCAGTGATGGGCGTACTCTGGATGATACTCTAGCAGCCTTAAACATATCGGTATCATTTTCCTCCCCTGACGTTGCGTTGCTTGCGGGTGAGAGATGGGGGCAATACAGAAAAACAGGCGGAACCAGGAAGCGAATCATCACCGATTTTCTCATAGGAGCCCACGCAACGATTAAGGCTGAACGTTTTCTGACACGAGACAGGGGATTCTACAAATCCTATTTCCCAGAACTCGTAATTCTCTCTTGAATACCCGAAGGGATGAGACCTGACTGCTGACCATTGATTTCTGACCTCGCAACTGAGAGATGTCCTTTCTTTGTCTCAAGTCAAGGCCTGGAACTGATCCTGGCATGTCACGGCCTGAGAGTAACTCGCCCAATACTGTATCGCGGTTGCCTGGCCCCCAATTCCCACATAAGAGTCATGGGCGCTTTCGACTTAAAACTTATAATCTTATGTACGTCCCTTATTTATTACTAACTTAGCACTCCAACGTACCAGTTACTCTGGTCCGGGCCAGATAGCTTTAGGCTTGACAATATAGCTTTTTAGGCTATAATTCAAATATGTATCAACTAAAATATAGGCGACAGGCGAGAAACTATTTAGCGAGGCTACCATTTAAAATAAAATCGAGAATTGTAAATAAATTACATGAATTGAAAGAGAATCCTGATGCCCCAATTCTGGACGTTGATACATTAAAAGGGGGTGCAGGATATCGTCTTAGGGTGGGGCAGTATCGAATTATATATACGCGACATCAAGATCAATTAATCTGTGAAGTGGTCACAATCCGGCCACGAGGTGATATTTATAAGAGGTAACTATGGAATACCAGACCATAAAAGAGAAAGGTAAAGTCAAATTTGTAGTTCTGCCTGTTGAGGTATTTGAAACTCTTCTCGACCGCCTGGAGGATGAGTCTGATCTCCGCGCCATTCGTGAGGCCCAGAAAGAACCGCTCTATGATCAGAGAGAAGCGGAAGACTATATCTTTATGAATCCTGTTAAACGGGAGCGCCTTGATCGAGGATGGACTCAGAAGGATCTTGCTCAACGGCTTGGAGTAAAACAATCCACAATAGCGAATTGGGAAAGACGCGACGCGGTATACCGGAAGAGCACCAGGCAAAAATTGGCAAAAATTTTTGGCCTGGATGAAGAAAGCTTTTTGTAGGGAGCCCAGGGGGCTTGGCATGTAAGATATGCCTCATAAACCCCAACCCGCGTCCGGTGAAGGTATGTCTATTGGCCTGTAAGGCCGAGGCTTTCCCCTGCCTGCCATAGCTCTCGCCCGCTTGTCCCGCACCGAGCGGGGCTCTACTGCGGTCGCTCGAGCCCACCCCAGTGAAATATGCTTCGCCCCAGAGGAATGGGCTTCGCATTCCACGGGGTAAACGTTTCACGGGGCAGGCAGAGAGCTCAGAGATATGAATAAAAAAACAGATTC
>DATKZQ010000194.1:0-13827 GCA_035527895.1 Desulfatiglandales bacterium | reverse complement strand
CCTTTCGCGTGCGTTGTTCCCATCGATGCAGCCAATTCCTCTTCAGATCGTCTCTCCGGGAGAGCAGCTTTCTCACCTTTCTATGAGATTGACCAGGTTGCGCCTTTCTCCTTGAAGGAATCGTCGCAGGTTCTCCTCGAAAATGGGAAGCATCTGATCTATGTACACGTCGCTCAGTCCCCCGATGTGCGGGGTCATGATGACGTTCTTCATGTCCCAGAGAGGACTTTCCTTCGGCAACGGTGTAGTGCTGAACACATCCATGGCGGCGCCGGCAATCTTCCCCGTTCTTAAGGCCTCGATCAGCGCTTCTTCATCCACCGTGTCACCTCTGCCCACGCTGATGTAGAAAGCCGTGGGCTTCATGGCCGAAAACTCCTTTGCGCCGACCATCCTTTTGGTCTCAGGGGTAAAAGGGACAACATTGACGAAATAATCCACCTCTCCAAGCACCCCGGCGAGTTCCTCCGGTCCGAGGAAATGATCCACCGCCTGGACCTCACGTTTAACAGGATCAATTCCATAAACCGTCATTCCAAAGGCCTTGCATTTCTCTGCAATAGCCTGCCCGATGACGCCTATGCCGAGAATGGCCACCTTCTTCTGCCACAGTAACGTTCCCGGCCATCTCTCCCAGATTTTCTTCTTCTGGTTCAGAACGTTATCCTGAAATCTCCGGTTCAGGGCAAGCATGAGCAGAAGGGTCAACTCGGACATTTGCGGGCCGTGCATACCCCGGCTGGAGGTGAGCAAGACGTCTTTCCTGAGGGATGGGAGATTCAGGAAGAAATCGACCCCGGTGATCATGGACTGAACCCACTTCAGCCTTTTGGCTCTCCTGAGCAACTCATCGGATACTTTGATGGCCAGGAGGATGTCTGCTTTCTCCGCGAAATCTCCTACCTCACTTTCGTCGTTCGCACCATGAATGACCAGTTCCGGAAATTTCGATGCCATGCGTTTCTGAATATAGGCCACGCGATCATCAATGATCAGCAGGTGCATGTTTTCCCCATTGCTCGCATTCTTAGACAACAATGATCTCCTTGGGCGTTTTGTGGATGCACGGGCCGGCCCCGTCTTCTGTAACGAGGTAGTTGTCGGTCAAACTCCCCCAGACGCTTTTGCTTACCGCCGCCGGATGCACCGTCAGATTCATTCCCGCCGTGATTTTCATGGGTTCGTCATATCGAATCAGGGGCCGCTCCACCAGGTCATATCCCTGACCATGCGCGTAGAGACGTCTCTCAGGGAAGTACCCCTTTTTTTCAAGGAAGGCATTATTGGCATCCCAGATCTCCTTGGGATCCGCTCCCGGTTTCAACAGACGGACGGTTAGTTCCTGTGCCTCCACGGAGACCCCGAAAGCATCCTGCAACTCCTGGGAGGGTTTCCCGACCGAGAAAATCCTCCCGATCTCCGTGTAAAATCCGCCCGGACCGTTCACCTCGATAAGGACCGAGATCTGATCTCCTTCGCTGATCATGCGGTTCTGGAAATGGCGCGAAGCAAAGGGCACAGCCGTTCCCTGAGGTCCGGACGCCACCAAAATGAGCTGGCGCTCACTCCCGCTCAAAGTGGTATGGTAGAGCGCCTCGGCATACACCTCAAAATCCCTGAGACCCGGCCTGATGACTTTTTTCAGGTGTTCCATGGCCCGGTCCTGCAGTTCTGCCGTGCCCTTGATCAATTCGAGCTCTTCCGGGCTCTTGACGACCTTGATCCGGTCAATCTGGTCCGTGGCATCCTCAAGGCGTGCTCCTGTGAGATGCTTGCTCAGGTACTCAAAAAAGGTGACAGGTATGTAGGATCGGCCGACGAGCCCGATGGTTGTTCCTTTCTTTTCCTGTAAGACCTCGACGGCGAGCTCGGCATCGTAATAGGAGGTGTAGTGAACGGAGGCGAAGTAGGGCGCCCCCAATCTCCGTTTTACGCCACGCACCGCCCATGGGGGCGGTCCTGGATCACCTGGAGGGTTGGAACCCGCAGAGATCAAGGTCATCTCCCCGTCCACCGGGAAAATGACGGTGTATGGATAACTATGCCGCGCCGGTATGTCGGTAAACCATTTCACGTAGCCTCCGAGAAACTCCTCATCATTGCGCATGATCAGGTAGTCGTAGTTGCGCTCCCGCATCATCTCTCGGACTGCTTTCCATCGTCGCTCCAGTTCGGCGGTGGAAATGCTGGTGACCAGCCTCTGTTTGGGATCTTCCATCACTTCAAACTTCCTCCAATGAATTCATTTTCAACATAGCACCAAGCTTCGATGCTCTCGTAAAAAGTGAGACACAAGCATGACCTTCATGCTTCGAAATGATAAGAACTCGCTTTTTATATATGCCAGTATAGGATGATCATCCTTGTGTGTCAAGGATGACCACGGGAACTGCACACATGACCTTGTGGGTCAGGGCCTTTTGTGAAATTCGTTGGACGGTAATGTCTCGGGGCGGCCGGAACCGATAATATCTTCTGCGATTGCCGCTGCATACGATCCGGGCCGTGTCTTCCGCTCTCTTTATGGGATCGTACAAGCTTTTACTGCCATTTCCTATATGGCTTGTAAGTTCATACACCATGATCGAGTTCACCTATGAATTATTTTACATTGAATCGGATTTGTGATCAAATGGAACACATACACGATCGGCCCCTTCATTCATGATGGGACCTGGAGGGAAAGGATCGGGATCAGACATCGACCATTCCGAACTGCCTTTGGAGAAAACATGAAAGAACATGCACCCCCGTCTCTGATCAGGGAAATCATGACCGAGTTTACCACGCTGACCGGACTCTTACCGACCGGAGAGGTCCCGCCGCGGCGCTACTTATGGACTGACGCCTTTGCCGTTTGCAACTTCCTGGAGCTTTATCGTCAAACGGGCGATGAAATATACCAGCAACTCGCGTTGCGCCTGGTCGATCAGGTCCATACGGTACTGGGCCGGCACCGTGAAGACGACCCGCGAACCGGCTGGATCAGCGGCCTCGATGAGCACGAGGGCAACAGGCACCCCACCAAGGGGGGGTTGCGGATCGGTAAAGAAATGAGCGAACGGAGACCTGCTGATCCAGTGGATGAACGCCTGGAATGGGATCGGGACGGGCAGTACTACCATTACCTGACGAAATGGATGCACGCTCTCAATCGTGTGAGCAGAGTAACAGGAGACGCGACTTACAATAGGTGGGCGATAGAGCTTGCGAAAACGGCCCATGCCGGATTTACCTTTGTTCCATCGTTCGGCGGTCCAAAACGGATGTACTGGAAAATGAGCATAGACCTTTCGTATCCGCTTGTACCGTCCATGGGACATCACGATCCTCTGGACGGATTCATCACCTACCATCAGCTTCGGGGAACTCCAGCTAAAGATGATGAAGAATCAATGTGGCTGGATCTCGATGCCGAGATCGCCGACATGGCTTATATCTGTAAAGGGAAAAGCTGGGCTACCGATGACCCCCTTGGTATCGGGGGTCTCTTGAGTGACGCCTTCAAGGTAGCACAATTGATTATTACCGAAGACTTTGAACACACCGACCTGCCGGAGGTTCTATTGGATGCTTCCCTGCAGGGTTTGGAATCCTGGGCGAGCCAGAATCCATTGGAGCTTCCCGCCGACTACCGTCTTGCGTTTCGGGAGCTGGGATTGTCTATTGGCTTGCGGGCAGTTGAAAGGTTGCAGGGATTGATTACGCACAATCCCGGCTGTTTCAATAAACCAAATCCTTTGCATGCGCAGGTTGAGAGCCTGATGCGCTATGCACAGGTGCGTGAAGACATTGAGATGTTCTGGCTTGAACATACAAACCGAGAGGCCAGCACCTGGACGGAGCACCGTGATATTAACATGATGATGTTGGCAACCAGCCTGGCCCCTGATGGGTATCTCACCCTTTAATCCGTAAATCAGCAGCCCTCCTCGCTAAGCGGTATTCTGCCTGTATTTCTTTTTGCACTCCTCAAAGTCCCAGGTCTCCAAGAATCTCTGAGCTGTCTGAACTCCGTTTTTGAAGAGCGCCTGGCTCTCTTTCTGTGTGATGCCGAAATCAGTAGTCTTAATCTCCTTTTCGACACCATCAACTGTCACAATAGTAGGAATGCCTGGTGCTAATTATCCCTGACCCCATTCAGATTTACGCCAGACTTTTTCCTTGACAATCCCATCCTCCGATGCCATCTCTTCCCAAATGAGACTATGATTCTCTCACAGAACCTCATTCAATTTCTAAGCCGGTGGAATCGTCTTCCAGCAAGGGAGGTCATATGAGCGCCATGCGACTTGATCAACGTTTGGCCGAGGCCGCGGTACTGGGCGGTGCCGTGCTCGGCGGCGGCGGGGGTGGTGACATCGAAGATGGGCTTGAGCGGGCCAGCCTAGCTGTGCGTCTGGGTAGCCCCGTACTGATGGCCCTTGATGATCTGGACGACGACGATCTGGTTGTCACAGCGTCGGTGGTGGGGGCGCCTGCGGCTGCAGAGAAGTGTGTTCGACCGGTTGACCACATCAAGGCACTTGAGCTGCTCTTCGAGAGTCGGCCCATGGAATTGGCCGGCATCATTGCCAATGAGAATGGTGCAAGCTCTGGGGTCAATGGATGGCTCCAAGCCGCTGCGATGGGTATTCCCATGATCGACGCGCCGGCCAACGGTCGAGCCCATCCAACAGGACTTATGGGGGCGATGGGAATCCATCGGCTCGATGGCTACGTTTCGATACAGTCGGCAGTAGGTGGGAATCCGGAAACCGGCCGGTATCTCGAAGCGGTGTTCAAGGGGAAACTGGAGGTCACAGCCAGCATGGTACGACATGCCTCGATCCAGGCCGGTGGGATTGTGGCGGTGAGCCGAGATCCGATCGATGCAGCCTATCTGAGACAGCATGCTGCTCCGGGCGGCACCTCTCAGGCCATCGAAGTGGGTGAGGCCATAATGGCCGCTCGCGACCAAGGCGCAAACGCGATGATCCAAGCGACCGTGTCCGTCCTGGGCGGCCGGATCGCTTGCCAGGGTCAGGTGGCTGCATTGAGGCTCGAGACAGTGGGGGGCTATGATATCGGTTTAGTCAAAACAGAAGGGGACCAACAGTGTGAACTGACCTTTTGGAATGAGTTCATGACCTTGGAGCTTAACGGCCAACGGGAGGCGACCTTTCCTGATCTGATCACGTTACTTTCTCTTGAGAGCGGCCTCCCGGTCTCGTCCGCAGAGATTCGACAGGGTGACAGGGTAGCGGTATTGGTCGTACCGAGAGACCATCTTATCCTTGGCGAGGGGGTTCGATTGCCAGAGGCTATCCGAGAGGCCGAACAGGCCGTTGGGAAGGCTTTACTCAAGCCATGATGAGCTAATCAAACGTTCTGAATTTTCTGCTTGACACGATATTTTACTCCATTTAGTATGATTTCTTAAGAAAAGACATCGATCCTATCATTGACACTCCATCGGTTAACTACGAATTCTAACCCCTTAAGCTGGCGAAAATCCCGTGGCGCCGCATTGATTTATCCGGGGCTGATTCTCATGTGAAAAACTCGCCCTTTGAGTCTAGGTTTTAAACCTTTCAGATACGAGGTGCGCTTGCTCATAAAGGAAGTCATTGAGATATGTGACGTGCTGGATGATGCTCGTGCTAACGGTGAAAGGGTGGCAGCTCTGTTCACTGGATTGGACCTTCCGACCCTGCGCTTGGAAACGATAAAGGGAGAAAAAGGGGAAACGGACGTCATACAGGTATGCATCCCCGGGATCAAAGGAAAGTCACGAGATGGAGACGCGCCGACCTTAGGCATTCTCGGAACCCTTGGCGGCATTGGAGCCAGGCCGGATATTCTGGGGCTTGTCTCCGATGCGGATGGCGCGATCGTAGCCCTCAGCGCCGCCCTTAAGCTGGCGAGAATGCGACAAAGGGGAGACCAATGCCCCGGCGATGTCTACGTCTCAACGCATATCTGTGCGGACGCGCCCACCCTTCCCCATGAGCCCACCCCGTTCATGGGTTCCCCGGTTTCCCTCTTTGACCAGATCGCCGCAGAGCTCCATCCGGACATGGACGCCATTCTTTCAGTGGATACCACAAAGGGCAACCACATTATCAATCACCAGGGCTTTGCCATATCTCCCACCGTGAAGGAGGGGTATATTCTCAGGGTCAGCGAGGATCTGCTGCGGATCATGGAGTGGGTTACCGGGGATTTCCCCTGTGCCTTTCCCATCACCATGCAGGATATCACGCCGTACGGAAATGGGATCTATCATCTAAACAGCATCATGCAGCCATCGGTCTTAACCGACTGCCCGGTGGTCGGCGTAGCCATAACCACGCGAGCGGCGGTACCGGGGAGCGCTTCCGGCGCCAATATGCCCCTGGGTTTGGAGATGGCGTCCCGGTTCGCGGTCGAAGTGGCCAAAGTATATGGACTAGGCACCTGCCGGTTCTACGACACGCAAGAATTTGCCAGATTGAAGAAGCTCTATGGTTCGATGGACAGGCTCAGAAGGCGGGAGACAAAATGAAACAGCGTGTTGGGATGATTACGGTTGGCCAGTCTCCCCGAGACGACATTGTGTCGAGCATGTCACCGGTGCTCGGCTCGGATATCGAGGTGATCGAGAAGGGTGCGCTTGACGGACTTTCCAGTGAAGAGATTCAATCTCTTGCGCCAAAGGGTGAAGAGAGCCGGCTTTGCACCAGGCTTTCCAGCGGCCAGCAAGTGGTTTTGGACAAGGAGCGGGTCATACCGCTGGTTCAGGAAAAGATCGACGAGCTCAATGAAGTGCCGGTCGACCTTATTGTTCTGTTGTGTACTGGTCATTTCCCACGATTCAAGAGCCGTTGCCTGGTGCTTGAAGCGGAAAAGGTCGTAGATCGCTGTGTGGATGCCCTGGTGGATGATCGGTATACGCTTGGCGTGGCTGTTCCACTGCCTGAGCAAATAAAACAGGCCAAAGAGAAGCTGTCTGAGATCACGCCCAAGCTCCATGTGGTCAGTGCCTCCCCGTATGGTCCTCAAGACCAGATCCGTCAAGCCGCCGAAATCCTTTGTGAGAAAAGGGTGGACCTCGTGGTTCTTCACTGCATGGGGTTTTCTGCCGATCATCGGAAGATGGTGAGAGAAGTTACCCGGAAGCCCGTGCTGTTGGCCAATGCCATCGTCGCCAGGACAGTAGCAGAGCTTTTGGCAACATAATCGGACAGACAAAAGCCGTCAGTTCTTCAACATGTTGGCCCTTAGAAAAGGAGGTGTCTTATGAGAGCAAGAACATGGGTTTTAGTAACAGCACTGGTTTTGGGATTTCTTCTCGCTTTGGGCGGGGCAAGCCAGGCCTTGGAAATCCGCGACGGAAAAAAGATCCTGGTTTTCGGTGCACGACAGCCCGCTCCCAATATCGATCCGAGCCAGTACTATGACTGGTCAACCCGAATGCTACAGCAATGCCTCTATGATGGCTTGCTGAAGTATGTGGGCAGCCCGCCCAAGGTCATCCCTTGGCTGGCCACAAAATGGGAGGCGAGCCCGGACGCAAGCGTCTGGACCTTTCATCTGGTCAAAAACGCCGTATTCCACAACGGTGACCCTGTGACCGCCGACGCGGTAAGATTCTCTTTCGAGCGAACCCTTAAGATCAAGAAGGGCCCAGCCTGGATGCTGCTGGATGTGCTGGACCCATCGGGCATTGCGGTGGTCGATGATTACACGATTCGCTTTAGCCTGAAAAAACCGTATGCGCCCTTTGCCGCGGTGCTTCCCTGGTGGTATATCATGAACCCGAAGGTGGTGATGGCCCATGAAAAGGATGGCGACATGGGCCAGGAGTGGATGAAGGACGGCGATGCCGGCTCAGGTCCTTTCAGTAAAAAACGCTGGGAACACGGGGTCCTCTATGAGCTGGAGGCCGTGGAGGATTATTGGCGCGGTTGGGAACATCCCAATCATATCAATGGATTCATCTTCAAGCTGATTCGGGAGGCAAGTTCACAGCGGATTGCTATCCAAAAAGGCCAATGCGATATTGTTGAGGGAATAAGCCCGGAGGACTTTGATCTTGTGGCAAAGATGCCAGGTATCTATGCGACGAATGACCCGGGGCTGACGACCTTTGGCGTCAAGATGAACAATCAGAAGGGCTATACCAAAGACATCAACATCCGCAAGGCCATCTGCCATGCCTTTGATTATGACTCTTTGATCAAGATCTACAATGGCAATGCCGTTTTAGAGGACAGCCCCTTTCCCATAGGACTGAGAGGGCATGTATCCCTGAAGGAGAAGATCTATCGCCAGGATCTGCAAAAGGCCAAAGAGTATATGAAGAAGACCGGTTATCCCGACGGCGGATTCGAGCTGGAATATGTGTATGTGCAGGGACTGGAAGAAGAGCGCAAGATCGGGCTTGTCCTGATCGACAACCTCGCCAAACTAGGGATCAAGGTCAAGATGGTTCCCCTGGCCTGGCCCAATATGGTGGCCAGAGCGTCCAAGATGGAGACCTCACCGGATATGATGGCGGTTTTTACCACCCCCATCTTCAATGATCCCGATGTGGTGGCCTACCAATATCATAAGGGCTCTTGGAGCAAATATTACGGAAGCGCTTATTACAACAACACCGAGGTGTGGGATCTGACCGATAAGGCTCGCACCATTGCGGACTTCGATGAGCGCATGAAGTACTATGAGAAGATCCAGAACATGATCTTGGATGATGCCCCTGAGATCTTCGGCATGCAATACAACCGCCGCTGGGCCTTTCGAGACCATGTTAAGGGATTTGTGTTCTGTCCCATGCGCTTTACGGGCGAGGTGGACATGTATCCCCTCTATATAGAAAAATAGAGAGTATGATTGCAGGGTGGGGAACTCGCGCAGGGAGATCCTCACCCTGTTTTCTAAGCCCGAGGCCACGGGCACATGCACATAGATGAAACAATACATTGTCAAGAGGCTCTTACTCATTATCTTAACCCTATGTGGCCTCATCACCGTTATCTTCCTGGTTTCCCGGGTGGCCCCCGGAGACCCGGCCCGTCTGGCGGCCGGGCCAGACGCCACGGAGGAGATGGTGGAGGTCATGCGCACGGAGTTTGGCCTCGACAAGCCGTTGGTCCTTCAGTACATTGCGTATTTCAAAGGCCTGTTCAGGGGGAACCTCGGACGATCCATTCGCACCCGACGCTCTGTTCTGGATGACCTGATTGCTTTTTTCCCCGCCACCTTTGAACTGACTGTCTTTTCTCTCCTTTTCGCCGTTGTGGTGGCCATCCCGCTCGGTGTCCTTTGTGCGGTCTATCGGGATCGTTTTCTGGACCACGTGGCCAGGGTCTTTTCCGTTTCAGGAATGGCCTTGCCCATGTTCTGGCTGGCTTTGATGCTTCAGTTGTTTCTGGCCTTGAGATTCGACTTCCTCCCGTTGGGCGGGCGGCTGGGGATGATGACCGAGCCTCCCGTCAAAATCACCCATCTTTTTTTGGTCGATAGTCTCCTTACAGGGAACTGGCACGCCTTCCAGGATGCGCTCCGGCATATCATACTGCCGGCGTTCGTACTCTCTTTTCCGGCATTGGCCAGTATCGTTCGCGTGAACCGCGCCGAGATGCTGGAGGTGCTCACCAGGGATTTTATCACCAGCGCCCGTGCCCACGGGATTTCAAAGATTCGCATCATTGGCCAGTATGCCCTGAAGAACGCCTTGATTCCGACCATGACCATGGTGGGGCTTCGCTATGGATGGATGCTTGGCGGGACCATACTGGTGGAGACGGTATTTGACTGGCCGGGCATCGGATTGTATGCGGTACAGTCGGCCGTGTATTCGGACTTCCAGCCCATCATGGGTGTCACCCTACTGATCGGTATCAATTTCATGGTGGCCAATCTCATTATCGACCTTGTCTACGGCGCCTTAGACCCGAGGGTTCGGTATGAATGACGTGTGGACCAATCTTAAGCCCTCCAAAACCTCGGGTGTTTGGGCCCAATGGAAAGAGGAACACGAGAGTCTTTTCCGAGACATCCGTCTATCCCTGTATCTATTCAGCCGAAGCCCTCTTTCGGTCACCGGTATGATCCTCGTGGGGGTCTTCTTTCTCGTCGTCCTGATCGGACCGATGATCGTTCCTTTTCCCGAGGACGCCACCGGCGCGGTCCACATGTCGCAAAAGCTCATGGAGCCGGATTCCAGGTTCTGGTTTGGAACCGATGAAATGGGCCGAGATATCTTTACGCGGGTCATCCTCGGTACCAGAATCTCATTGAGGATCGGCCTGATCATCGTGTGCGTAGCCATGGGGATCGGCGTCCCGTTGGGCATTACCGCGGGTTTTATTGGGGGTTGGGTCAACGAGGTCATCATGCGGATCACCGACATCTTCCTCTCCATACCGGGGCTCCTCCTGGCGTTGGCCGTCATCGGGGCGCTTGGTCCCGGCATCACGAACTCCATGATTGCGCTCTCAGTGGTCTGGTGGCCTGGGTATGTCCGTCTGGTTCAGGGAAAGACATTGTCCCTCAAGGAGGAGGCGTTTATCGAGGCGGCCCAGTCGGTGGGGGCGGGTAAGGCCCGGATCATCTTTTTGCATATCCTCCCTAACTGCACCTCTCCCATCATCGTTAAGGCTTCCATGGATATGGGGATGGCCATTTTGGCCGCCGCCGGTCTAGGGTTTGTGGGTGTGGGTGCTCAGCCGCCCGCGCCGGAATGGGGGGCCATGATCAGTGCGGCTCGGAACTACCTTCCCACCTGGTGGTGGTATGCCGTGTTTCCGGGATTGGCGATCTTTATCACCGTATTGGGGTTCAACTTGCTTGGAGACGGTCTCCGAGACATCCTGGATCCACAGAGCCGAGGATATTATCGGGAATGAACATGGAATCAAGTATCCTAACGGTAAAGGATCTCAGGATTCATTTCGACACCTTTGAGGGTACGGCCCAAGTCCTTGACGGCTGCTCCTTCAGGCTGGGAAAGGGCGATACCTTAGGGCTTGTAGGTGAGACCGGCTGTGGCAAATCGATCACGGCCAAGGCCATTTTGGGTCTCCTTCCGGTTCCACCCACGCGCATTGTGTCGGGTGAGATCCGCTTCCATGGCCAGAATCTCCTCTCTCTATCCGAAGGAGAATGGAAAAGAATTCGGGGAAATCAGATCGCCATGATCTTTCAAGACCCGATGACCTATCTGAATCCCGTGTTCTCCATTGAAAAACAGATGGTGGATGTCATCCGGGGGCATGCCCGTCATAGAAATGGATCCATGTCCCGCAGCGAGGCCCGGGAGAAAGCCATTGGTTTGCTCGATGCGGCGCATATGGCCAATCCCCGATTGCGGATCAAGGAATTTCCCCATGAGTTCAGTGGGGGGATGCGGCAGCGGGTTTTAATTGCCATGGCCTTGGCCGGAGACCCGGAGATTTTAATCGCCGATGAGCCCACCACGGCCCTGGATGTCACCATTCAGGCGCAGATCCTGCGACTGATCAAGGAGCTGGTTGAGCGATTTCATCATTCGGTTCTCTTGATCTCCCATGATCTGGGCATTGTGGCCAGCGTGTGCCGAAGAATTGCGGTCATGTATGCCGGCGACATCGTTGAATTAACCACCATTGAAAGGATTTTCCAGAGCCCGTCTCATCCGTATACCAAAGGGCTTTTACGGGCCATTCCGAACCTTTCCAGTCGTGAAGGGAAACTCGTCGGGATCACGGGGAGTATTCCCGATTTTATCGATCCTCCTAAAGGCTGCCGGTTCCATCCCAGGTGTTTGCATGCCATGACCGTGTGCAAGGAGGTAAAGCCCTTGCTGGAAGAGATCGCAGAAGAACACCAGGTGGCCTGTTTCCTTTATGAGCCTTCATGGCCTGATGCGGCCAGGGGCAAGAAAGCAATGAGCCAGCGTCCATGAACTTCCTTGAAGTCAGAAGTGTCAGTAAACACTTCCCAATCAAGCGGGGGCTCTTTCAACGGTCCAGCGAGATCGCGCAAGCGGTCCGGAGCGTGGATTTGGACATTGAAGAGGGTGAGTCCTATGGCATTGTGGGGGAGTCGGGTTCAGGCAAGACCACCTTGGGCAGGACAATCCTGCGGCTAATCGACCCGACTTCCGGGGATATTTTCTTCAACGGTGTCAATATCTGTGAGCTAGACCGGAACATGCTTCGACGGCTTCGTCGCGACATGCAGATGATTTTCCAGGATCCGCATTCTTCCCTTAATCCGAGAAAGACGATTGTCAAGAGCGTCGGGGAGCCTTTGGTCATTCACGAACACATGAGAGGACGCATGCTTAGGCAACGCGTTCAGGAACTCATGGAAATCGTAGGGCTCAAGAAGGAACATATGTACCGTTTCCCTCATGAACTAAGCGGTGGGCAAAAACAGCGCGTTGGAATCGCTCGGGCCCTGGCATTGAATCCGAAGATGCTCGTCCTCGATGAGCCGACGTCTGCCCTGGACGTATCCGTGCAGGCTCAGACACTGAACTTCTTGGAGGAGCTGCAGGATAAGATGTCCCTAACCTATTTGTTCATCTCCCATAACCTGTCGGTCATCCGTTATATATGCGATAGGGTGGCGGTGATGTATCTGGGAAGAATCGTGGAGCAGGGTTTAGTGAGCGAGCTGTTTGATTCCCCCGCCCATCCTTACACTGAGGCGCTCTTGTCGGCCGTGCCATTGCCCCAGGCTCATCAACAGGGACAAGCCATTGTGCTGGAAGGCGATATCCCGAGCCCCCTCCAGATTCCTTCGGGCTGTTGTTTTCATACCAGATGTTATAAAAAGGTTGGACACATCTGCGAGGAGGCAGAACCAGAACCGACCCGCCTTTCCCCAACCCACCATGTCCTCTGCCACCGAATAACGGGCTCAGGCTCAACTGAAGAATGTGGTCAGTAGCGTAACGTAAAAAGAAGAGAGCATGATCCATCCTCAGAAAAGTTGAGAAGAGAGGGGTCTTCATGAAATTACAATTCGATTATTGCCTTGGCACCGAAGTAACTTTGGTACCAGGGACATGGATGTCTTTTTTTGACACCGAAGAAGCCCATGCTGTTATGCACGATGAAGTTGGAGATGAAGGCGGGCGAGCTACTTTTGAGGTGAGGCCCACTTCACCGGGTGTGGAAGTCTGCGCAGGGGACGGGCGACCGCCTGGATCATCGGGAAAGAGCAGGCTCAAAGCACCTTCCTAGTTCGGTGCAAAAAAAGATATCCATATCCCTCAGAATTGCCAAGTCAAGCAGAATAAACGCCCCTCATTACGCTGCGGAGCTAAGGCAATAATCGATAATTATAAATATCCTATTGTGGTGTCTATCTTGCCAAGAAATAAAACTCAGGAAAAGTGAATAGCGGACACAAGTTGAAGGCCATACAATTCCGTTCTAGAGCTCGCAAATCAGCACCTCAAATTCCTCAATCCCTCAATTCTGTACCCCGCGTCACTACGAAGCGTTCTGTCTGTATTTCTTTTTCCACTCCTCAAAGTCCCAGGTCTCCAAGAATTTCTGAGCTACCTCAACTCCGTTTTTGAAGAGCGCCTGGCTCTCTTTTTGTGTGATGCCGAAATCAGTAGTCTTGATCTCCTTTTCGACACCATCAACGGTAGCAACAGTAGGAATGCCTGGTGCTAATTATGTCTGACCCCATTCAGATTTACGCCAAACTTTTTCCAAACTTTTTCCTTGACAATCCCATCCTCCGATGCCATCTCTTCCCAAATGAGACTATGATTCTCTCATAGAACCTCATTTAATTTCTACGCCGGTGGAATCGTCTTAGAAATTAAATGAGGTTCTATGAGAGAATCATAGTCTCATT
>DATKZQ010000193.1:0-18253 GCA_035527895.1 Desulfatiglandales bacterium | reverse complement strand
AGTGCCTGCCTTCTGGGGAACAAGAAATGCTCGGAGTATTTCCTGATTTCAGCACTTCTTCTCAGGAAATCGATAAGAAACATCCCCGGTATGAGGTAGTGCCATGCGGTCAGGGGTCTTCTTACCACTACTCCAAGGGCTACCGTCCTGGCAAAAGACCCCTCAGCAGATAAGATCATGTCGTACTTTGTTTTCATAGGACAGCTTCCTGCTGTTTCATTCATAACACCAAATATCTTGTGATGTCAATGAAGCTTCCATGATCGGAATTCTCGATGTTTCCTATGAGCATAGGTCCGGACGCCGAGTGCAGGTCTATGGCAATGGAGCTCCTGATGGGTATCCAGGATTTATTCGCCTTCGCCAGAATACACTGCAGCTTTTCGAAGCGTAGCGTATACTTATCCGCCTTTGGACTTGTCCGCCGGAGATGGCGCAGGTCCCGCCCTCCGGGGCTGCAGCGATGATCAGCCTCCGCCAAAGGCTACTACTCGATAGGACACTGAATTATCGGGTTACATGGTTATTTGGAACGCTGCTTCTTCTGGATGGTTTCTAACAAAGGGAGGTGGTAGGTCACTTAGTTCAAAGTGTTAGGTACCGAGATGTATGGATCCATTAATGCAATTCCCTCAGCCTTTGGCCTGGGCAATTCCCAATGACAAGACGGGGAGCACGCCAATGGCTGATGATTGTTTCTGTTGGAGCAAGCACAATCGTCTCGAAGGCAAAGAAGAAGGAGGCCCTTAGGACCCCCTTCTTGTTAAGTTTCCTTTTCCTTTGCTTAATCTGGCAGGATAGGCGGCGTAAAGAACGTTCCTGACCAGAGAATCCAGACAATCAGCAATGTCCAGAAGGCATTCATGATCTGGGCAATCCAGTAGGCAATAGCCGGTCTACCGCCACCGACGGAAACCAGATCCTTAATACGGGTCTCCAGGCCGATGCATACAAAACACATAGCGAAAAACCAGGTCCGATAGTCCTTGCAGAGGCCGCCGACGGACTTTGCCGCTTTATCTCCCATACCTGGCTCCACAAAAAAGGAGACGACGAGTGATGCCACCACAAATCCGACGATGAACTTGGGGAATCTATACCAGACCTCAGAAAATGCCGGTTTTTCACCGGTCTCCTTCTTCTCCAGACTAAGGGTAGCCCAGAGGGCCATGAAAAACGCGGCGAAGCCGATTAGTATATTCTGGGCCATCTTCACCACGGCAGCGGCGTTCAAGGCGGCCTTGCTGCCAGTCAGCTCGCCGGCAGCTACCACGGCACCGGTGTTGTCAATAACCCCACCGAGCCAGGCACCGGTCATGTTAGTTGGAAGATTCATCCATTTCGCAATGGGAGGCATGACAACAATCAAAACGACTGCACAAATCATCAGCCAGGCCACGAGGTAGCTCACCTCTTTAGGATCTCCCCGGACTGCGCCTCCAGCAGCGATAGATGCGGACACACCGCAGATGGAAACACCGGTAGCAATGACAGCAGAAAACCGTTCCGATATACCGAACTTTCTCGACAACCAATAGGCGAAAAACCACACTGCCGCCACTACCAGTATAGCCTGTATCATGCCGACGGCACCGGCTTTAACAACGACGGAGAACATAATTGTCGCCCCCATGCAAACCAAGCCGATCTTTATGAAAAACTCCGTCATAACGCCCGCTTTCAGCCAGCCGGGGACGCCGAAGATGTTGCTGATGAACAGGCCGATAAAGAGTCCCCAGAGGACATATTCGAAGCCATAGTATTTAATACCCTTCTGGCCAGCAATGACTATGGCTATGAAAGCGATAACAAAGATGGCGATATAGCCAGGAATGTAACGCTTGACATCGCGCTTCATGGCGGCAGCACCGATGATCGTTAATAGCCCGGTGACAATCAGCAGAACAATCAGCGACCACAGCGTGCCTATACCTTTGGGAAAGGCCTGCGCCAGGCTTGTCCAGGTGCCAATCTTGGGGGTATTGGGTAGCCACCCAACAATGGCCAATAACAAAATCAACCAGCCGATCCAGCAAGCCCACCAGTCCTCTTTTCGCCACAGGGAGGACCAGTCAATCTTAGCCTTTTCATTGCTCATAAGACCCGCCTCCTTTCATTGAGAGATAACAAGAAGCATTCTTTCCGTTTGAAACACTTTCTGTTGGAGAAGGGTCGATATTCTCCGAGACACTTCTCCTGTTTCTCTGACTGAGAGCTTGGTATTCACCTCCTTTCTCCTTTACTCCTTTAGCGTTTAGAATCTTTTCTTCAAAATGATGATTATTGAAGCTACCAAATCTTTCTCAAGAAAACAAGAAAAATTGGCCCATGGGACTATAAATATTCTTCCTTACTATTGTCTCAACAAGACGCCCCGATAAAGCCACCTCTGTAGTCTTGAAGCGGTATATTGGCACACAAAACAAAAGGCGGATTCGTGTATCAGCTCTTCTTAAGGTAAAGATTCTCGCCATCGCGTAAGCAGCTTGAAAAACTTAACCAGCAAGGCTGGTGAGCTCTGTTTCAAAACCGCGGCGTTGCCCGTGGGGCGCCCGTCCTCGTCCGACGCCAAAGGCTATGGCCGACGGTGTCCGCAGTAACCCTATCTACGGAGGATGGAAAGACGGGCGGCTTCGGCGGAGTTCCGCTTGGCTTCGCCACAGGTGCCCCGCGCCGAAGCGCGGGGAGCTTCACTCCCCAGGAATATATTTTGCTTCAAGGCATGTACAAGACAACCGAATCGCTCCGGTTCCCGGAAATAAGCTATCCGTGTGTACCTCAATTTTTTCGTGAACCACAGAGCTGGTTCGTTGAGACAGAATGCATTCTATTTCAGCTAATGCATTTACGCTGAACCACGTGTAAGGGCGCTTGATCTGCCAAAAAACACCCTTGGCCGCATCTTTTTTCCAAATCATCTCGAATAGATTTGGTTGGATCAATGATTCCGCAATTGCTATTTTATTTAATGAGATGATTTGATAGACTGAATGAATACCAGGGTGTGTCTGCACAGAGGCGGCGGGAGCTCTTCATCAATCCTCGGTGTAGGAGCAAGCGGGTCTCTGTTCCTGGGTGCCGATGTACCATAAACATCGAATCGTCTTACCGTCATGGAGGGGACGTGTCGACACGGAGGGAAAACCGCCGGGGCCTTAGAGCTAAAGTGTTAGGTCTTCTCAGATCAGAAGATATTCGCCAGGGACCAGGTGCGCTGAACTCGCTGCCGATCCATCAGACGATCAATGCCCTTTTTTCCTTTTTGCCCAATCCGGAACCTATGATCAGGTGGGCCGCAGTGACCGCTCTGGGCTCTTTGGTTTCAAAGCTGGCCGGTCAGGATATGGAACAGGCCAGGAAGATCATGCGCCGCCTCATGTGGCAGCTCAACGATGAGTCCGGGGGGATTGGGTGGGGTTGCCCGGAGGCCATGGGGGAGATCATGGCCTCTCACAACGGCTTGGCAAATGAGTTTGCCCATATACTGGTATCTTATGTGAGAAAAGACGGGAATTTTCTCGAATATCAGCCCCTTCAACAGGGTGTGATCTGGGGAATCGCGCGGTTGGCCCAGGTGAGATCCCATTTGGTGAAGGATGCCGTTCCGCACCTGTTGCCTTTCCTGCAGTCCGGGGATGCTATGCTCAGGGGCCTCACAGTATGGGCTCTCGGCATGCTCGGTGAAAAAGGGGTTCAGCCGGAAATTGAGCTCCTGGCCCATGATAGCTCAGAGGTTGAGATCTACGTTGACCGCCAGCTCTTGAGGTGGCAGGTGAAGGAGCTAGTTGAACAGGCCATTGCTAGAATTGACGAGGTCCAGCATTGATGTCTCGACGCTCCCGATATCTATTTTTTACCAAACTGAAATCCTACGCAGCATTTCATGGATACGTCCGGATCCGATAAAAGCAGGTCTTCTGGTGTGTTTGACACCAAGCATCCTTTTTACAACCGTTTTGTAAGGAGGGCAGGATGGAGATGAAAAAGATCCTTTGGCCTACCGATTTCTCGGGGAATGCGGGAAAAGCCTTACCCTACGTTACATCGTTGGGGGAGAAATATCAGGCCGAGGTCCATGTTCTGTACGTGATCGAAGAGCTCGCACACCACGAACCCTGGTATGGTGAGTTCGATCGTGCCCATATCGAGAAGATTCGCGAGTGGGAAGAGAGGGAAGCCCGGAAGAGATTAGACGAAATTTGCGAGAATTACCTGAAGGGGTGTCCATTGTACATCAAGCATATTGCCATTGGTGACCCTGCTCAGGAAATTCTCAAGCTCATCGAGCAGGAAAAAGTTGACATGGTTGTGATGGCCAGTCACGGGCGCAAAGGCCTCTTTGGTTTCGGCAGTATTGCCGAAAAGGTTCTAAAAAACTCGCCTGTGCCGGTAGTCACAATCCCGGTTACTCCAGCGGAATAGTCCGCATATGCGTTCCACTTTACCGTGTGGCTGCTTGCCTCTTAGCGGATTACAGGGCTCTGGTCAGCCAAGAAGATCTCAAGATGCGGTCCATGATCCATGCTTATTGGGGGATAACTGTTGGGAAGTCATCTTGTAAACGCTGAGCTCTTAGGTGAAGCATCGACTCAAAAGCGGCATCTGGATAAAAGCTGTTTCCGTTTTTCGGATTTCAAGAGAGGTTGTCAAGGCAATCGAGCCAGGCCTCATTGGACATCGTTGTCTGCGATCCATGGCCCGGATGGACTACAGTCTTTGGGGGCATTATGCTGTTGAGCCTTTTGAGGCTCCTCAACATGAGTCCCATGCTGTGGGGCCCCAATATCTTGCCATACTCGCCTTTCAAGAGGGTGTCTCCGGTAAAGAGGGCGCGGGCCTTTTTGACATAGAAACACAGGGACCCTGGTGTGTGTCCCGGGGTATGCAACACCTGTATCACATAGTTGTCCAAGGGAAGAGAAGCACGGTCCTTAACGGCCATGTCAGGTTCGAAGGCATTGCCCGATTCCTTGAGAAGCTCGGTATCTGATTCGTGCATGCAGATTGATCCGCCGAAGCTCTCCTTTAGCATGGGAATAGCCTGCACATGTGATTTGTGGCCATGGGTGACCAGGAGGTATTTGAGGGCGAGTCCTTGTTCATTGAGCACGGCGGCTATATCATAATAAGCATCGGCCGCATCTATAACCGCAGCTTCGTTACCACAAATAAGCAGATATGCATTAGTCTCATTCGTTGAGGATACGAATACCTTGATTATCAGGCGGCCTTCATCGGTTTTCACAGAACACCTCCTTTTCAGTACTTATGATGAGTTATCAGAGATTATTGCCCAGAAAGCTCTTTCTTGTGACTCCAGCATGCGTGTGGGTGTAAGACGCTTCGTACCATGCGAGGAAGTAAGACAAGTTGGTGAAAGGGTTGAAAAGGGAATCCGCAATTCGGATCTTCCAGATAGATACCCGCTTACCCCAGCCCATGAACGCAATGAAGAGGTCTCCTCACATGCTGTGGTTTGGATATCAAAATTTTGAAACGATTGCAAGACAAAATCGTGCATTTCGTGCTTCTTTAACTGGTCTACGGCGCACAACTGGAACAGAGACCTCCCTCGTCTGTCCTGAGTTTGTAATTGACAAAAGAAGGGGTCTTTCATATAGTACCAACACTTGAAGGCAAATCACAGGTAGGCGCAGACATGAACCTTCAAAGCCTCTTGCTGCAGAAGAAATCCACCATTTTAGAACGGTGGTACCACCTCATACTGGGGAGTTATCCCTCTGACACCGGTCGTTTTTTAAAGAAACACAATGATCGGTTCGATAATCCAGTGGCATACGAATTTCGCCAAGGCATTGAGGGTATCTACGAGGCACTGCTTCACGGCATGGACCGTGATAGCATCTCATACTTTCTGGATAGGATCGTCAGTATCAGGGCCCTTCAGGAGTTCCCGCCGTCTGCGGCAATTGCCTTCATTTTCCTCCTGAAGAAGGCCATTCGGGATACATTGAAGAGGGAGATCAGGGAAAACGGTATTTCCGATGAGTTAACCGAACGTGAATCTAGAATAGATGGGCTGGCCCTCCTCTGTTTTGATGCGTATATGAAACGCCGGGAAAAGATCTACGAGATAAAAGTGAATGAGATAAAGAACAGGGCCGGTGGGCTCTTGCGGAGGGCTTGCGGAACAGTTAAACTGGAAGAATAGGATCAGATCCTGATGACATAAAACACTGCTCGTGTAAATATCAGGAGGTGAAGACCATTGAGCTTTAATCTTGCTTTCTACGTTCCCCTCTGTGCAGTCATTGTACTCGTTCTCATTCCACTGGCGGGAATTACAATGGGATTGGAGGCCCTGTTCGGTATTATCATCCCGTATATGGCCCTTTTGGCATTCGTAATAGGCGTTGTGTATCGCATTGTACTGTGGGCTCGTACCCCTGTCCCCTATCGTGTTCCCACGACTGCAGGACAACAGAAGACCCTTGCCTGGATCAAATCGGATAACCTCGAAAACCCCCATAATATGTGGGGCGTTGTTGGAAGAATGGCAATGGAGGTGCTCCTGTTCCGCAGTCTTTTCAGGAACCTGAGGAGCGAGTTACGGGAGGCACCGGGCACCCCGGAAGGCGGGAGGCTCGTGTACTGGTCGAGCAAGTGGCTCTGGCTCGGGGCGATAGCATTTCATTATTTACTCCTGACGATCTTGCTCCGACACCTGAGATTTTTCACCGAGCCCGTGCCCTATTTTGTGAAGCTGATTGACAGCCTCGACGGCTTTTTCCAGTTATATGTTCCCGCCGTGTATATAAGCGGTATTGCCCTCCTGGCGGCCCTCATGTACCTTCTGGCCAGAAGGGTTTTGGATCCGAAAGTGCGCTATATCTCCCTTGCCTCCGACTACTTCCCGCTGTTTTTGATCTTGGCAATCGGAATCACCGGGGTTCTTGCCCGATATTTCTTCAGGATAGACATTACCGCTGTGAAGGAGTTGACCATGGGGCTGGTCACGCTCCATCCCACGATCCCGGAAGGGGTTGGTTCCATCTTTTACCTCCATCTCTTCTTGGTGAGCGCCCTTCTTGCTTACTTTCCCTTTAGCAAGCTGATGCACATGGCAGGGGTCTTTTTTAGCGTGACGAGGAATATGGCGAATAACAACCGGGTCGTCAGGCATATCAATCCATGGGAATACCCGGTCAAGGTTTTTTCGTACATGGAGCAAGAGGATATGTTTCGGGCGGAAATGAAGAAGGCCGGAATACCATTAGAAAAGGATACAGAGGAGTAGGCGATGCCGAAAGTTCCGAAACCGGAAGAATTGATGAAAATAGATTACAGGCCTCCTGCAAAGTCATGGATGGATTCCAAGCCCGAATTCAGACCCGGGAATTTTTGTAATGCTGCAAATCCCAAATGGCTTGATGTTATCGATTACCCATACCCAAGGGAGTGGTCGGTGACCGATGATGACTGGAAGCTCCCCGATAACTGGAAGGATATTGTTCTGGAAGGCATGAGGGATCGGCTCGACAGGTTCCGGTCTTTTCGGCTTTTTTTGGATATCTGTGTGAGATGCGGTGCCTGTTCTGATAAATGCCACTTTTTTATTGGAACTGGGGACCCCAAGAATATGCCCGTTTTGAGGGCAGAGCTCTTGAGGTCCGTATACCGGAAGTACAACACGATCCCAGGAAGGTTTCTGGGGAGGCTTGCCGGCGCGAGGGAGCTCACGGAAGAGGTGTTAAAGGAGTGGTTTTACTATCTCTACCAGTGTACCGAATGTCGCCGCTGTTCGCTCTATTGTCCATTCGGAATCGATATGGCCGAGCTCACCATTTTAGGCCGGGAACTGCTCAGTTCGGTCGGCATCAACACGGAGTGGTCACTGGCATCTGTGGCAAGCTGTTATGAAAAGGGAAATCATATTGGTGCGCCGCCGCACGCATACTACGACATGATCGATTTCTTCTGTGATGAATGCGAAGAGGTGACAGGGATCAGGCCAAACCCCAGCTTTAACCGGAAGGGAGCTGAGATACTATTTATCGCCCCGTCCGGTGACTATTTTGCCGATCCCGGCACGTACACCTTTATGGGTTATCTGCTGCTCTTCGAGTATCTCGGTCTTGATTACACCATAAGCGGCTATGCAGCCGAAGGCGGGAATTTTGGGTACTTTATCTCGCATGAGATGGGGAAAAGGCTCAATTACAAGATGTATGCTGAGGCCAAGAGACTGGGGGTAAAATGGCTGCTGGGCGGTGAGTGTGGGCACATGTGGCGCGTACTGAATCAGTACATGGATACCTGGAACGGCCCCCCTGATTTCCTTGAAGAGCCGGTCTCTCCCATAACCGGCACGCGGTTTGAGAACGCCAAGTCCACCAAGATGGTTCACGTGTGCGAATTTACCGCTGACCTGATCAGGCACGGAAAGCTAAACCTGGACAAGAGCAGAAATGACCACATCGTTTTGACCTTCCACGACTCGTGTAACCCTGCCCGGGCCATGGGATTGCTTGAGGAGCCACGGTATATCATAAGAAACGTGTGTGATTGTTTCTACGAAATGCCCGAGAATACCATCAAGGAGAAGACCTTCTGTTGTGGGAGCGGAAGCAGCCTCAACCCCGACGAGTATCTGGAGACGAGGCTCAGGGGAGGCCTGCCGAGGGCAAATGCGGTGCGGTACGTGCATGAAAAGCACGGCGTGAACCACGTTGGCTGCATCTGTGCCATAGATCGGGCCGTGTTTCCGGCCCTTTTTGAGTACTGGGTTCCAGATGTAGATGTGACTGGCATTCATGAGCTGGTTGGAAACGCTCTGGTTTTTCCGGAGGAGAAGAAACGGAAGACAGACCTCCGTGGTCGACCCTTTAAAGGTGTTACGCCAGAGGAATTGGAACAAGAAGAGGAATAGGGGAAGGTAATGGCTGATAAACCTCAAAGGGTGATCAATGCACTGAAAGAAACCGGTTTCTTCAAGCCAAGAAAGATCTATGACGGCAGCAAAGTAATCATAGGGATTATCGTGCTCTTAGGCGTTGTGGGGTTTTCCTTTTTCTATGATCTGGGAAAAGCGGCCAAGGCGCCTGAACCGGAAATCAACACGCCCACGATTCAGGGCTTGCCGGAAGCCGAAAGGGTGTGTGTGGAGCCGAAGGCCTATATGAGGGCAAACCATATGAAGCTCTTGAATCAATGGAGGGATCAGGTCGTCCGCCAGGGCAAGCGGGAGTACGTCGGTTTCACCAAAAAGAAGTATGCGATGAGCCTTCAGAACACGTGCATGGAATGTCACTCAAATTACGACGACTTCTGCAACAGGTGCCACACCTATTCGGGAATTACACCCTACTGCTGGACCTGCCATGTCAACAAGCCAAAGGAGTGGGCAGCAGGGAGATTAGAGGAATAACGACTGTGGAAATGGACAGAAGGGAATTCCTCAAACTCGTCAGTGCCTCGGCCTTAGTTGGAATGCTCGGTGGCTGGAAGGCTGTTGAGTTGCTGGCGCCGGGTGAGGTCGAGGCGGAATACTTGTCAAACCCGGAAGCCATCACAGCACAAAGATGGGCGATGCTCATAAACATGAGCAGGATGGATGCGGAGACTGCGCAGAGGTGCATAGAAGTTTGCCACAGTATCCATAATGTACCTAGTATTGAGAATCCAAAGCAAGAGGTCAAGTGGATCTGGCTTGAACAATTCAGCAACACTTTCCCCGAAGTGAGAAACAATCAAGTTCCAGAATATTTGGCCATGAAACAATTCATCGTGCTGTGCAATCACTGCGACAACCCACCGTGCGTCAGGGTCTGCCCTACAAAAGCAACGTGGAAGAGAGGTGATGGCATTGTCATGATGGACGAGCATCGGTGCATCGGCTGCAGATATTGTATGGCAGCGTGCCCCTATGGTGCAAGAAGTTACAACTGGCGAGACCCCCGCCCGTACATCAGGAAAAGAAATCCGGAGTATCCGACGAGGTCAAAGGGCGTTGTGGAAAAGTGTAATTTCTGTGCCGAGAGGCTTGCCAAAGGTCTTATGCCGGCATGTGTGGAGGTGTCCAATGGTTCATTGCTCTTTGGGGATCTGGCAGAATCTAAGTCTGAGGTCAGAGAGGTCCTGAGGACCAGCTACACGATTCGACGGAAACCAACTCTTGGAACAGAGCCATCTGCTTTTTATATCGTGTAATTATGATTGAGAAGGCGTTAACGGGAAGCAAGAGATATTGGGGATGGATAGGGTCCCTCATTGGTGTCTCAGGGATTGGCCTTGTTTTTTACCTGGCGCAATGGTTTTCCGGCTCCGAAATGACGGGAATGAGCAGGGATGTTTCGTGGGGTTTGTCCATTGCCAACTACACGTTCCTTGTAGGAGTGGCAGCTTCAGCAGTTATGGTCGTGCTGCCTTATTATCTGCATGACTACAAGGCCTTTGGCGCGGTGACCGCGCTAGGGGAGTTCCTGGCCGTGGTTGCCATAGCGATGTCTATACTGTTTATTTTTGTAGACCTCGGCCAACCGTTTCGCGCCTTTAACATACTCTTTTATCCAACTCCAAATTCACCCTTCTTTTGGAATATGGTAATTCTGCCAGCGTACCTGTTGTTCAACTTGGTGATCGGCTGGGCTATGCTAGATGCGGATAGCAAGTCAGTTCCACCGCCCTTTTGGGTAAAGCCATTGATATATATTTCCATTCCTTGGGGTATCAGTATTCACACCGTGACTGCCTTTGTGTATGCCGGCTTGGCTGCGAGGCCCTTCTGGAATACCGCTATCTTGGCGCCCCGTTTTCTCGTCTCAGCATTTGCATCAGGGCCGTCTCTTCTCATCCTCATGTGCATGATCATAAAAAGATTTACCCGTTTTGATCCTGGTGAAAAGGCAATTCAGAAGCTTGTTACTATTATCGCCTACTCTATGATTCTTAACCTCTTTTTCATCATTCTCGAGATCTTCTCTTCTTTCTATGGCAGTATTCCCTCCCATATAGTTGGTCTCGAGTATCTACTCTTCGGCTTAGAAGGATATACAAAGCTGGTTCCCTTGACGTGGATCTCTTTAGTATTCGCTGTAGCTGGCACCCTTCTGCTGGTTACACCTTACGCGCGCAGGACTGACTCTGTGTTATCAGCAGCTCTCGTAATGGTGTTTTTTTCGCTATGGATTGATAAGGGACTTTGTCTGGTTGTGACAGGATTTATCCCCTCACCTTTCGAAAGAATAACCGAATATTCGCCGTCTTTGTTTGAAGGGGTTATTGCAGTTGGGATATGGGCAGTAGGTTTTCTGATACTATCCGTCCTGTATAAAATAGTTATAACGATAAAGGAAGAATTGATTACATAATACAGATTTGTTGAGGAGGTTTTGATATGGCTCAAGATTATTCTATTACACTATTTCTTGATGAGGGAAAGATAGAGAAACTCAGAAGAGCCGCTTTGGATGGTAATATCACAGAGGTCCAGGGCAGGAAGGCAATTACTGTCATGCTCCCGGAAAAGAATCAGAGGAAGTTCCGCAAGGCCTTTAAGGAGGCTACTATAAATGAGCAGACTGGAGAGGTCGACAAATTTCCGCAAGATGCTGCCGATTTGCTCTTTGATGTGGTCATCGAGAACAAATCAACGGAGGTCATGCATCTCTTTCTCATGAAGGCCTTTAAGCCCCTTGCGGGGAAAGAGCTCAGGCGGGCCATGCACTAGCCGGCTCAAAGAGTAACACCACGATCTGCCTGGACGATCAATTTGGAACGTTCATCAGTACCTGCAATTCCATCCCGGGCTCGTTCAACCCGCTGATTTTCTCTCTCGCTGCCGGGCGCTTCATTACCCACGGCATTTCGGGGCCTTTTGATCCTGCTCGCAAAACACGAAGGACAAAACAGGTAAAGAGACATGACAGCACGATTGGATGAAGAGGGAGAAAGGAAGAAAAGGGCCATTTTTGACAGCATGTCGCCAAAACGCCGGCAGAGAATACTCGAGAAGATAGGATACGAAAACTGGGATCCTTTTCAAGAGCCCAAAGATCCCATTGATCTCAGAGAGCAAAAGACAGAGCAGCTGGCATTGGTATTGATACAGGAATTCAACTCCGAATGCGGGGTTGAAAAACGCAGCAATGAGTATAGGGAGGCTGTCAAAGAAATATGCAGAGGCCTCATAAAGGGCGAGGAACGGTACAAGGGCATATTCGACTTTTGCCGCTGGTATGGAAAGAAAGGGTCCTTGCCTCATAATCAATAGACCGTTCTGATGAGATGGTCAAGAACCGCGAGGGAAATCGGGGAAGAAACAAGGAGAATGGAGCTTTAAGGGCTGGAGATGAAGGATACACGGTTGGCTGCTGTGAGTATGCAGTCCGGTTTTGGCCAAATCGAGAAGAACCTGGAACGGATGGAATCCTTTGCGCGGGATGCCGCTCTCAAAGGGGCGAGCATGATATGCTTTCCGGAACTCTCCGTTACCGGCTATACCATAAGGGGAAATCCTCAACAATGCGCAGAACCGATACCAGGACCGATTAGCGACCGCATTGTCCATCTTGCCCGTAAGTTCAAGCTCGTTGTCACGGCTGGAATGCTTGAAAAGGCAGAAGGTGACAAGCCCTATATTACCCAGATAGCGGCGGGACCGGATGGTCTCATTGGACTGTATCAAAAAACCCATCTTTCTCCACAAGAAACGGAGCTGTATGAACCGGGAGAGGCGATAAGGACGTTTACCTTTGATCATTGTGCTTTTGGAATTCAGCTCTGTTATGAAACTCATTTTCCTGAACTGAGCACCATAATGTCCCTTCAGGGAGCGGAGGTTATTTTTTTTCTCTATGCTTCACCCCATGGAAAACCGGCAGAAAAAAGGGAGAGTTGGCTCCGATATCTTCCCGCAAGGGCGTTTGACAACGGAGTCTTTATCGTGGCGTGCAATCAGGTCGGTGAAAATGGCGCCGGCCTCTCGTTCCCCGGAGTAATCCTCATTATTAACCCCTCGGGAAGAATCATTCACCGATACAGTGGCAGTAGCGAGAAAATGATTGTTGCAGGCCTGAGGGCGAGCGATCTAACCGATACGAGAAGTGATACGATGAAATACTTCCTCCGTCGGCGGCGCCCTGAATTATATAAGCCGTTATTTCAGTGAAGTCCAAACGAAACAAAGGCATATAAAACCTTGACATAGAGCCTGATGAGGTGCGTAGATGCCTCTTAGGGTGAAGGAAGGCAGGGCAGCGATTAATTGTGTTGGAGGTGAAGATAATGGACGCTGAGAAAAAGGCGGTGTTAGACTTCTTTGCGAGCAAGAAGGGTAAGACCAAATTCTATTTCAATGATCTTCTCAAGGCGGTACCTGGTGCCAAACCAAGGCAGTTCAAGAAAATAGTGAACGAGATGATACAAGAGAGATTACTTACCTATTGGTCGAGCGGCAGTACAACCCTTTACGCACTGCCTGATGAAGAGGCCTTGGCAAGAGAAGAGGCAGGAATGAGCGATGAGGGTAAAGAGTAGCAAAGCAGCGCCCGATTCCTACTCTCACCCTCACCCGGGCTAGACGCATCCCGTTGGCTTCGGAAGCCCCGCCATCTTGCAGGCGCCCTTGGCAGGGCCAGACGGAAAGAGCTCGTAGATATACTTCAACTTGTAACCCGTCCTCTTTGTCAACAATCTGATCATCGGAGCTATTCCATTTTCCTTATAGTAGTCCTGCAGATAGCGGATAACCGTCCAATGGTCGTCGGTCAGCTCTTTGATGCCTTCCTTTTCTTTCACAAAGTCGACCCAGTCCTCATTCCAGTTTTTGAAATCGTCGATAAAGCCATCTTCATCGGTGTTCCATGTGTTTCCCTTAAATTCTACTGTGGGCATAATGTTAACCTCCGTTTTTTTATGTGGGTGTTATAACCAGCTTAACTCAAAATGCTTAACTCAAAATGGGCCTGTTTTCAATTTCTTTTTGAGATTCAGGGGATGTATTCCTCTTTTCGCGATTCTTGGACTGGAGGGCCGCCTTCACAAGCCCTTGTCCCCACAGCGGATTTCCCCCAGCATGTATATGCGTAAAGGTACCCAGAAGGTTCTTCTTGCACAAACCGTCTCTTTTTCCGTCGAGGCCGTTCCCCCGACGGATTTTGAAGACGGCGTTTATTCCCTCTGATCCGCTTATTACCGCCCTGGTGTAATGAAATTCATGGCCTTTGAGGACTTCCCCTATCTGATAGTAGGGGTTTTGTGTTGTTACCTCCAACACGGTATACCCATGACCCTGGGGTTTTTTCTCAAGCACCATCTTTAAAGGCAGGGCACCAACCATCGGGTAGGTGGTTCCGTCGGCAATGAGAGCCTCGCCCAAGTAAATCAGCCCACCACATTCGGCATAGACGGGCAGTCCCGCCTCTATCTCCTTTTTCAGCGAATCCCTGAATCCTTTATTGTCTGCCAATGCCTGTGCTTGTGTTTCGGGGAATCCGCCTCCTATGTACAGGCCGTCGAGATCCGGGAGTTTCGTGTCATTAATTGAATTGATTTCGACGAGGTCTGCCCCCATGTTTTTGAGTTGATCAAGGTTTTCCGGATAGTAGAACCAGAATGAGCTATCCCTAATGAAGCCGATACGGGGATGATATCCGTGCACCACTATCGACTGCCGTTCTCCGTTAATAGGATGCGCTCTTTCCAGTGGCACCACTTCATGAGCAAGACTGTAAACTGCTTTTAGATCGAGGTTTTTCTCAGCAACTTCCCGAGCCCATGCAATCGCCCGTTTCGCATCATCCCTCTCCTGGTACGGGACAAGCCCCATGTGCCGCTCAGGTAAGAAATCGACTTGCAGTTTCGGAACAGATCCGATGACAGGGATACCACAGTGGTGCTCAATGGCATGTTTTACAACAGACTCCTGTCGATGCCCGGCGACCCTGTTCAGTATTGCTGCCACGATATTCAGGTCCGGATCGAACTGCTGGCACCCCATAACCAGTGCTGCCATGGTTCTGGTGGCCATGGTGACATCCACAATGAGAATGACCGGCGTTTTGAGCAGCTTCGCCAACTTGGCAGTACTGGTGTCTCCGTTCCGCTCTAAACCATCATAGAGGCCTCGGCTTCCTTCTGTTATTGATATATCGCTGCCTGCTGAATGAGAGAGAAAGGAGTCGATGATCTGAGCATCGGACATGAGGAATGGGTCCAGATTATGACATGCACGACCGGCGGCAAATCCCAGCCAGCCTGCATCTATGAAGTCGGGACCCTTCTTGAAAGTTGCTACTGTTAGCCCTTTTTCCCTCCACAAGGATGTGAGGCCGACGGCCAAGAGCGTTTTCCCCGATCCTCCTCTCAGCCCGGCCAGAACGACTCGAGGGGGCTGTATCACCATAATGTAAGCAGTCTATTCCGTAAATTTGAACTGTGTGCTCTGTCTCCAGGAGGGATAGGCAAAACGATAGTCATCGATAACATGTTCTGTAAAGGGTATTCCGCATTTCTCGTAGAATCGCTCCCAACCTATCCTTTGAGCCCAGTCACCCAGCCTTTCGTATTTTCTGGCGTCTTGAGCGTATGCCGTGAGGATATCCTTCACAGCTTTTACGGTGCTCGGCCATCTTGGCGGCTCATTGGGAAGAAACGGGATGACCACCTTCGAAAATTGGGGCTTCGATACCCTGTTTGAGACCTTACCTCCCACAAGGATGGCTACCCCGTCACCCTCCGGGTCTGCCATGGGCATGGCAGGGCACATGGTGAAACAGTTGCCGCAGAACATGCATCGCTCATTATTTATCGCTACACCCCTGGAGCCATCGTCCCTCTTAACTGCCCTGATGGCTCCCGTGGGGCATGCCGCTACGGCCAAAGGAATCTCACAAAGCTTTTCAACATACTCTTCATCAATCAAGGGAGGCTTCCTGTGGATTCCTACAACAGCGATATCCGATGCATGCACCGCCCCACACATATTCAAGCAGCATGCTATGGAGATCCTCACATGGGCGGGCAGCTTCATGCCCTGGAAGTACTCGAATAGTTCATCCAGGATCGCCTTAACGGCACCCGAGGCATCTACTGCGGCAGTATGGCAGTGTATCCAGCCCTGCGTATGGACAATATTGGAGACACCGGCACCGGTGCCGCCAAGAGGAAACCTGTTTCCCCTGCTCTTAAGATCGGCAAGCAAGGGTTGCAGCTTGGACTTGTCGTCGAGCAGAAACTCTATGTTGTTTCTGGTAGTAAACCGGACATAGCCGTTACAGTATTTGTCGGCGATATCGCAGATCTCTCGTATGTGCTCAACGCTCATGATACGGGCTGCACCTACTCTAACCGTGTACAATTCGTCGCCCGTCTCGGAATGATGCACCATGATACCAGGGCCTACGTATTCGTGATAATCCCATTTCCCGTAGTTCTTCTTTACAATAGGCGGGAAGAACTGCTCGTAATGGGCAGGGCCGATATCGGTAATCCTGTCTTTCATTGGGTTTGATGGATCGTAAGGCATCGTTATCACCTCCTACCTGGCATGCTTTTTTCGGTATTCGTGAATATCCCTCGTGAAACCACCGGGCACATCCCCTTCCTTCCAGAAGATGTAGGGGTTTTCCCTCGGGTGCTCTATCATTTGAGGAATTGCCTTCAGGCCCGTTACCTCAAGAAACTCCTGCAAACCTTTTCGCTGGATGAGCTCACCGAGTCTCTCACGGTTTCTGCCTTCTTCCATCCACCAATCCCACATCTTGTCCACGAAGTCCTTGAATTCCTCAAAGGGTGGTTCCATCTTTATAAATGGGATTACCAGGGTGCACAGTTGAGCACCTTCCAATATGGGGGCCTTGCCTCCTACCAGTATGCTCGCACCTTGATCAAGGCCCACTCGTAAGGCCCTGGGCATAACATTGATGCAGTGCATGCACCGGTTGCACTCCCTGTTATTGATTGAGAGCCTTTTCCCATCCCACGCCATGCAGTCCGTGGGACACAGGTCTATGACTTCCTTTTGAATGTCAAAGGGACCCCAATCCTTGCCACTGTGTGCTCCGGCATTCGGCGGCAGCTCACCGTTTACATAAGCCTTGACTGCATCTTGATCAATCCTGATTTTATCTCGCCAGGTACCGATGATTGCGCAATCAGCTCTGGCGATTGATGCGACGCAATCATTCGGGCAACCAGATGTCTTGAACTTGAACTTATATGGGAAGGCGGGGCGGTGAAGCTCGTCCTGAAATTCCATCGTGATATCGGTGGTAATGGCCTGTGTGTCCAAGCAAGAGTATTCACACCGTGCTTTTCCAACACAGCAGGAGGGCGTTCTCATGTTTGACCCAGAACCCCCTAAGTCGGTATCCAGCTCATGAGTTAGGTCAAAGAAGGTTGGCTCGAGCGCCTCGGTATCGCAGCCCAGCAAGATGATATCACCGGTTGAGCCGTGCATATTGGTGATTCCGCTTCCGCGCTCTTCCCAGATATCACAGAGTTTCCTCAGGTACTCGGTCGTGTAGAACTTGCTGGAAGGCTGGTTGACCCTCAGGGTGTGAAAGGCTGCAACTGCGGGGAACTGTTCCGGCATGTCCGAATACCGACCGATGACCCCTCCGCCATATCCAAACACCCCGACAATGCCGCCGTGTTTCCAGTGCCCAACCTTCTCTTTGTAGGAAGCCTCCAGCTGCCCCAAGAGGTCATTAGCCATCTCGCTTTTTTCCGCCCTCCTCTTAAGGTCAGTAACGAAGCTCGGCCACGGGCCACTTTCCAATTCATCCAACAAAGGTGTTTTGTGTTTCTTCATGATCACCTCCTGAACAGGGATTTGGGAATAAACTGTTTAAGGCCTTTATTTGACTATAAGTGCCCCGAAACTCTGATGTCAATGACAAAATGCCGAAACCACAACAGAAGGTTTAGGCATTGACAGGTTTCTCAGAGAGCCCCTTTCCGTTTGGTAAAGCCAGGTTGTAATAAGACGACATTCGACCCGCTTGACCGGATGGAATTGCTGTACAAGCGGAGCATGTGAGGGCATCTCAGTACCGTGGCCCGCAGTGACTTGATCCATCTCGCGGCTCAAATCTTTTTACAATTACCTTGACTTTTTGCCCCAAAAAAGTGATTCACATCTAGTATGAAATGTTGGGAGGGCGACGAGAAAGAAACACCCGGCACGAGCCTGGTAAGGGCCTTGGAAGGGGTTAAGCAGGAAGGCGTGGTGAGGTAAAGGCCGGCCCCTTCGGGTGGCCAGCAATGTCGTGATCACCCATTTATCAATTTG
>DATKZQ010000192.1:0-41360 GCA_035527895.1 Desulfatiglandales bacterium | reverse complement strand
AAGCATAGAAACACATATAGACTGAGCGGGTATTAACAGGCCGCCTTCTGAGACACCCTGCCCCTTTTTGTCGGCCATATTTTTTAAGGGAACTCTTACCCCATATGGATTTCGCTTATGCAGCCTGCATTAAAATGTGGTGCCAGCATTTGCCTGGGAGAGAGGAGCAGCGGCGTGGTGCCTTTGCGCTTGGATAATCTGTGATTGAATAGTATTTGTGACTCAAAAATGATGTCTCTCCCCTTGATTAAAAAGCGATAATGATTACTATTTATCTAAACTCAGAAGCACAAGGAAGGGGGTATTAATTATGGCAAGCAGATATGAATTGATTCCGCGCACACGGGACATGATGTCCATTTGGCCGACGATGCGGATGTTCGATACGTTCTTCGATGACAATTGGATTTCCGATATGTTCAATGAAGACAAGGCCATGATGCCTGCAATTGATGTTGCGGAAAACGAAAAGGAATACGTTATTACCGGTGAGATTCCGGGAGTTGACGCAAAGGATCTGGATGTAACCCTTACCGATGGCATCCTTACCATCAAGGGTGAAAAGAAACAGGAAAACGAAGAGAAGAACGAGCACTACCATCGCGTCGAGAGACACTACGGCTCGTTCGAGCGGAGCTTCCGAATTCCCGAAAAGATCGATGCCGGTAAGCTCGATGCGACTTACAAAGACGGCGTTTTCAAGCTGAGCCTTCCAAAGGTCGAGCCGGTCGAGCCGAAGAAGATAGAGGTTAAGGCAGGCAATTCGAAGAAAAGGACGAAGGCCAAAAAGGAATCGTAATATCATGACTTCAAGGGGCACTACCCGAGCTTACAGAGCGAATGGCGGTGCCCTTTTCTTGTGCCAAACCATTGAAACCTTACCGAACCCTGCGCAAACCCCTCCAAATACACCTATTCGTAATTTCCATTCTGCAACTACTGCCTTTTGACTAGCATTTTCCGGTGACTAAGGTATAGTGTTTTCCTTTGAAATCCACCGCGCTGCCCTTCTCTCATAGCCGCTGAAGAGGTGCAGTTTCCGTTTTGACCATTATCGTATGATGTTTGGCAATTGGTCACTATCCAAGCAAGGAGGAGATCTATGAACCTGGCACAATTCCCCAGAAGACGGTACACACCCGGTGAGACCCCCATGGAGAAGGCACCCCGGCTCACAGACGCACTCGGCGGACCGGACATCTATATCAAACGGGACGACCTGCTCGGCCTCGCAGGCGGCGGAAACAAGACCCGGAAGCTGGAATTCCTGGTCGCCGATGCCCTCGCCCAGGGGGCAGACACACTGATTACCTGCGGCGCCGTTCAATCCAACCACTGCCGGCTTACCCTCGCCGCTGCAGTCAAGGAGGGGCTTGACTGCAGGCTCGTCCTGGAAGAACGCGTTCCCGGAACCTATGATCCTGAAGCAAGCGGGAACAATTTCCTGTTCAACCTGATGGGCGTGGAAACGGTAACAGTGGTTTCCGGCGGCTTGGACATGATGAAGGCGATGGACGAGGCTGCCGATGAGGTAAAAGCGGAGGGCCGCAAGGCCTATGTCATTCCCGGCGGCGGCTCCAACCCCATCGGTGCCACGGGGTATGTGGCCTGCGCCCAGGAGATCATGACGCAAACCTTCGAACAGGGCATTAGCATCGATTACCTGGTGTGCGCGAGCGGAAGCGCGGGAACCCATGCGGGCCTGGTCACCGGCTTCTACGGATGCAACATGAACGTTCCCGTGCTGGGGATCAATGTGAGCCGCACAAAGCAAGACCAGGAGGAGCTCGTGTATGGGCTCGTTAAGAGGACCTCCCGGCACGTGGGCCTGAATTTTGAAATACCCCGGGAAGCAGTTACGTGCTTCGATGAATACGTGGGGCCGGGCTACTCCCTGCCGACCCCGGGAATGGCCGAGGCGGTTAGAATGCTCGCGAGAACCGAGGGGATTTTGCTCGATCCCGTTTACACCGGAAAGACCATGGCCGGATTGATCGACCTGGTGAGAAAGGGCTTTTTTAACAAGGACGACACCGTGCTCTTCGTACACACGGGCGGCTCCCCTGCCCTGTATGTGTATCAGGACTATCTTCTCAACCAGTAGCTCATCTTTTTTGAGATCACCATGTGCGGCATAGTAAATCTATGCCGTGTAAAAGCCAGCGGAGGACGCTCACATGGCAGATAAAATCGTCGGCGTGATTGGGGGGATGGGCCCGGAGGCGACTGTTGATTTGATGAGGCGGGTTATTCAGGCCACGCCTGCACAAGACGACATCGACCATATCAGGATGATCGTTGACAACAACCCCAAGGTCCCCTCTCGCATAAAGGCCATCATAGAGGGCATCGGCGAAAGCCCAGCGCCAGCTCTGGTCGAGATGGCCCGAAAGCTCGAGGACTATGGGGCCGACTTCTTGGTCATCCCGTGCAACACCGCCCACTACTACCTCAACGATATCCGCTCCGCTGTGTCCATTCCAGTGATCGATATGATCGAGCTGACCGTTGAGGCCGTCCTTCGGGAAAACCCCGCAATCAAGACAACGGGGCTTCTTGCCTCTAATGCGGTGCTCCAGACGGGCCTGTACATGAAGCGGTTTGGCGAAAGAGGCGTTGCGCTTATCTGCCCGCAGAATGAGCTCCAGGACAGAATCATGACTGCCATTCGCACCATCAAGACGGGCAGATATGGCACCAGAGAGAAGAGCATCTTGCGGTCTGCGGCAGGCGACATGATCGAAAGACAGGCCGAGGCATTAATCATCGCCTGCACCGAGCTTTCCCTCATTTCCGACACCCTCGAGCCCGAGGCGAAACTCTACGACTCGGCCCAGATCCTGGCTGAAGTGGTCGTGCGAAAGGCAAAGGAGGAAGGCTAGTACAGGCCGAGCATCCGAGCTACACGCACTTCCTGAGCATTTAAGGCCCCGGGAAATCAAGGCGGCAAATCTCGGCAGAGACATGGGTTGTTTCCGAAAGGCGATATCTCAAAAGAAATTCCACTAAACTCTGCCGTGATCTTAGCTTTGAGGTTTCACTTCTTGCAAGCAATGAAATTCAGACAGTGGCTTCCGAAACCTCAAAGATAAGACCCCTCCGCTTAAGCCAATCGATATCGCCTTAAGGGAATGACCCATGTCAACCGAAGAATCAGTGTGACTGATTTTGGGATAGATTACCTCGGGCAAGTTAATTCACGACAAGAAGGATTGGGCTTGCGGCTCGTGGCAGGCTACGAAATGCCCCGGCTCGACCTCCACCAGAGCGGGCACCTCCCGGGCGCAGATCTCACCCCTTCTCATGCACCGAGGGTGAAACGCGCACCCTTTCGGCGGATTGATCTGGCTGGGAACCTCTCCCTCAAGGTGGATGCGGGTGCCCTTCTTGTGGGGGTTTGTGGCAGGCACCGCCGAGAGCAGGGCCTGGGTGTAGGCGTGAAGCGGCCGGGCAAAGAGCTTTGCCGAGTCGGTGAGTTCAACGATACGCCCCAGGTACATCACGGCCACCCGGTCGCATATGTGCCGCACCACGCTCAGGTCGTGGGAGATAAAAAGATAGGTAAGCGAAAACCTGCCCTGGAGCTCGACCAGGAGGTTCAGAATCTGGGCCTGAATCGACACATCTAACGCAGACACCGGCTCATCGGCGATGATGAGCTTGGGGTTCAGCGCCAGGGCCCTGGCCACACAGATGCGCTGGCGCTGCCCTCCCGAAAACTCATGGGGAAAGCGATCGATCTGCTCGGGCCGCATCCCCACCAGATTCGCCAGCTCCTCAACCCGGTCGCGGCGCTCTCCTTTGGTGAGCATTTTGTGCACCGCAAAGGCCTCACCGATAATGCGGCGTACCTTTTTGCGCGGGTTGAGAGATGAGTAGGGGTCCTGAAAGATGATCTGCATATCCCGTCTGAGCATGCGGAGCTCACGGCGCCCGTAACCCATGATGTCCCGGCCCTCAAAGAGCACCCTCCCTTCTGTGGGCTCCTCGAGCCTCAGGATACACCGGCCCAGTGTTGTTTTGCCGCACCCCGACTCGCCCACAAGGCCAAAGGTCTCGCCCCGCTTGATCCCCAAATCAACCCCGTCAACCGCCCTCAAAAAGGAGGGCTCCCCGTGCAGGAATCCCCCTCCCATGACAAAATGCTTCTTTATCCCTTCGAGCGTGAGCAGGTCGTGGTTATTCATGAAGCCAACACCTCACGAGGTGTCCCGAGTTTACATCAACAAGGTGGGGTTCTTCGCTCCGGCACCGGTCAAAGGCATGGTTACACCGGTCCTGAAACGAACAGCCCTCAAGCACCTCAAACAGGCTCGGCACCATCCCGGGGATGGTCTTGAGCATCTTGTCCGGGGAAACCGCCTGGTCGATGTGAAGAATCGACTCCACGAGGCCCCCGGTATAGGGATGCAAGGGCCTGCCAAAGAGATCGTCCACCGAGGCGTACTCGACCACCTTTCCCGCATACATCACGGCCACCCATTGGGCCATCTCGAAGATCACCCCAAGGTCGTGGGTGATCAGCAGGTTTGAGGTGCCCATCTCATCCTTGAGCGCATTGATCAGATCCAAGATCTGTGCCTGGATGGTCACGTCCAAAGCCGTGGTAGGCTCATCGGCGATAACCAGCTTGGGATGGCTCGACAGGGCCATGGCGATGAGCACCCGCTGGCGCATACCGCCGCTGATCTCGTGCGGGTATTCATCCAACCGCCGCTCCGGGTCGGCGATGCCCACCTTGTTGAGCATCTCCAACGCCCGGTCCATTGCCCCCGCCTTGCCCACCTTCTGGTGAAGCTGGATGACCTCGGCCATCTGGGAGCCGATCTTGTACACCGGGTTCAAGGCGGTCATGGGCTCCTGGAAGATCATGGATATGGTGTTGCCGCGGACCATGCGCATCTCTGGCTCGGTGAGCTTGAGGAGATCCCGGCCCTCGAATATGATCTCCCCTCCCACGATCCTGCCGGGCGGATCGGGTATGAGCCGCATGATGGAAAGGGCGGTCACGCTCTTGCCGCACCCCGACTCGCCCACCAGGCCGAGGGTCTGTCCTTTTGGCACGATCAGGTCCACCCCGTTGACCGCCTTGGCAAGGCCCTCATCGGTTCGGAAGTACGTGTGAAGGTTGCGAATCTCAAGCAGCGCTTCGGTCATAGCAACTCATTTTGCACTGGTGTCTATTTGAGCCTCAGCCTGGGGTTGATCACCTCACGGATGCCGTCGCCGATCAGGGTAAAGCCGATTACCCCGAGCATGATAAACAGGCCCGGAAACACGGTCATCCACCACTCGCCGGTTATGATGTACTGTCGCCCTTCAGAGATCATGAGTCCCCACTCCGGCGTGGGAAGCTTGGCCCCGAGCCCGATAAAGCTCAGGGCGGCCACCCACAAAATTCCATATCCCGTATAGATTGTGGTCTGCACGATCAAGGGGGTCATGGAATTGGGAAGCACATCGGTCAGGATGATGCGAGCCCTCGATGAGCCCAGGGCGATGGCCGACTGGACATAATCCATACGTTTTACCTGCACGGCCCGGCTCCTGGCCACGCGAGCGAAGATGGGTATGTACGATATTCCAATAGCAACTGCGGCGTTGAGAAGCGAAGGCCCCAGCCCCGAGACAATGGCCATGGCCAGGATCAAGGGCGGAAACGAGAGCAGGATATCCACCCCGCGCATGCTGATCAGATCAACTTTGCCCCCAAAATACCCGGAGATCACTCCCAAGGGCGCCCCCAGCACAAGCCCGATCACCACCGACACCACCGCTGCAAGCAGCGTATAGCGGGCCCCACCGAAGATGCGGCTCAGCACATCCCTCCCGTAGTTGTCGGTCCCTAAAAGGTGGGACGAGGATGGTGATTGAAGCTTCACGGCAAAATCCGTGTTGAATGCGTCGTAGGGAGAGAGCATCGGCCCAAAGGCCACCAGCACGAAGACCACCGCGAGCACAATCAGCCCCACCAGTGCAAGCTTGTTCTTGACGAAGAGCTTGAACTTGTAGCGCAGGGAATTCGTGTCAACTCGTGTTGTTTGCCCCGCTTCCATCTCCCTCAATCCAGCCGTACCCTCGGGTCGATCCACCGGTAGGATAGATCGACCAGCAGGTTAACGATCGCAAAGATCACGACATAGAAGATAATAAAACCCTGAAGCCCCGCATAGTCCAGATACGTGATTGACTGCACCGCATATAACCCCACCCCCGGCCATGAAAATACCACTTCGGTCAACACGGCACCGCCGAGCAACGAGCCGTAGATGGCCCCCAGCATAGTCACGGTCGGGAGCAGCGCGTTTCTAAAGGCATGCCTGAACAATATCTTCCGTATACCGATCCCCATGGCCTTTGCCGTGCGGATATAGTCCTCTTCCAGGGTCTCGATCAGGTCTGCCTTCAACGTTCTGACGATGATGGCCATATTAAAAAACGCCAGGGTCACCCCGGGTAGAATGAGCTGGTGCAGCGCGCTCAAGAAGGCCTGGAAATCCCCGGCCACGAGGGTGTCGATCAGAAGAAGCCCGGTGACCGTGGCCGGGTACTCCACCTCGGCCGACAGGCGGCCCATAGGCGGCGGCGCAAGCCCGAGCTTGTAAAAGAATATGTAGATGAGGAGCAGTCCAAGCCAGAAGGTGGGCATGGAGATCCCCATCACGGTGAACACGCTGATTGCATTATCCGGGGTCTTGTTGCGGTAATACCCCGAAACCACCCCCATGGGGAGGCTGAACACAACCATGATGATGAAGGCAAAGGTGGTGAGCTCGAAGGTGGCCGGGAACCTGGAGAGCAGCTCCTGGCTCACCGGGTTGCCCGCGTGATACGAGAATCCCAGATCACCCCTCAAAAGCTGTCCCAGATAGATTATGAACTGAACAGGCACCGAGTGATCCAGGCCCATGAGCTTGCGCATGCTTGCGATGTTTTCAGGTGATGCATGGGCCGGCCCCAGGATCATCATCACCGGGTCGCCGGGCAGGATCCGGGTGACGATAAACATGATCACAAGAGCCCCAAGCACCATGGGGATAGTCAAAATTATGCGCCGCAAAAAATATCGCCAGAGATCCATGTACCCTGCAACACCGTTTATTGAAAACATAATGCACGGCCGGCGCAAGCCCTGGTTGCGCCTAAAAAAAGGCCGGGAAGCGCTCATCCCGACTCCCCGGCCGCCGCAAATGTTCTGCTACTTCTTGTACACCGTCCTCACGTGGAACTGATCGTCAGGATTATGGCAGAACCCCATGACGTCCTTGTTCATGGCCGTGTCGGCAATGGGCTGGAACATGTAGATCCACAGGTCATTCTCCGAGACGTACTTTTGCACCTTCCGTGACAGGGCGTAGCGATCCTCCTTGCGTACCATGGGCACAGCCTCGTTAATCCACGCATCGAGCTGGGGGTCGTTGATTTCCGCATAGTTGCAGAAGCTCTTTGAGCCAAGCAGAAACATGAATTGGTACCACGGGTCGGTGACAAACGAGGTCCAGGCGACCATGAAGATAGGCACCTGCTTGCCTTTGAGCTTCTCCAGGAACACCGCCTGGGGAAGCACCTGGATGTCCATATTCACACCGATCTTCTTCAGTTCGGCCTGCCAGGTAACCGCCACCTCCTTGTTGTTGGCAATTCTGCCCTCGCCCAACAGGAAGGAGAACGAGAGCCCCTCGCCGTAGCCTGCCTCTTTTAACAGCTGCTTCGCCTTGGCGAGGTCTTGTTTGTAGGCGAAGTGCTCGCCGGTGTAACTGGGGCTGCCCTCCGATGCCGGGCTTGTCATCTGAATGGCCCTTCCGTACAGCACGTCCTTGATCACGGCGTCATAGGGAAACGAGTAAGCCAGGGCTTTCCGAACGAGCTGATTGTCGAAGGGCGGCTTGCTCCGGTTCATGTCGATGTAGTTGACCTTGATGGTCGGGCGGCCGATGACCTTGAGGTTTTTCTTGGCGTTGAGCATTGCATAGTCCTTTGAGGGAATCCACCACATGATGTCGATCTGTTCCTTCTCAAGCAGCATAGCCCTCGTGGACTCCTCGGGGATGATCTTGTAGACAACGCGCTTGGTCTTTGGCTTGGGGCCCCAGTACTGCTCATTCCGTTCGAATATGATCTCAACACCGGGCTTCCACGAGACCAGCTTAAAGGGACCCGAGCCCACGTCGTTTTTGGCCACCCACTCGTTGGGCTTCCCTTCAACCACGCCGCCGTGGGCCTCGATGGCCTCAGGGTCCTGAATGCCCAGGTTGAGCATCTGGAGGTAATCCAAGAGCAGCGGATTTGGGCCTTCAAGCTTGCACTTGAGGGTGTAGTCGTCGACTACCTCCATCCCGTCCGCGGTTACCTTGGCCAGCCACAGCACCGTGCTGGCCGCCGATTTCATCGTCCGGTACCGGGCAAAGGTGTACTTCACCGCCTGGGCGTTCACCGGGCGGCCGCTATGGAACTTGGCGTCCTTTCTGAGGTAGAAGGTCCACTCAGACATGTCGGGGTTGTGCTCCCACCGCTCGGCCAGCATGGGCACTATCTTGGTGGTATCAACCTTTATGGTGCCGTCGGGGTTGGGGATGCGCTCATACTGGACCAAGAAATCATAGATAGCCCCAATGGAGGCATAACCCGTATAATCCCGCGTTGCAGTGCCCGGGTCCATAGTCCGTGCGTCAGTGACAAAAGCCACCCGCAGGGTATCTGCAGCTGCACCGGCGGTGCCAAGCCCTGCGGCCCAGATAAGGGACAGGGCACACAAAAATACACACCATCGCTTTGTTCCTTTCATACTAAACCTCCTTTTTTAGTTAACCGAAACCCTCTTTGCTTAATAGCCGGGCACGCCGAGCTCCCGGCATGCTTCCCGTGCGCTCTCGAGCTGGTACACGCCGCCTTTTTCCAGGTCAACACCGTCAAGCACAATGGTCGGGTTCATCACCACCCCGTCGGTGTGGGCCGCTGCCGTCCAGGTTTTGCCCCGTATCTGGGGTCCCTGGCTTCCGATGCCCATCTCCACGATCCCGAAGATCCGCTCGTCTTCCACGATCCGGCCCGAGGCCTTGGTCACGCCGGGGTTGAACCCGAGCGAGTAGTGGGCCAGGCGGTACATGTTTGGGTCGTTGAAGCTGGCAAGCCACCGCTCGAAGATCTTGGCCTCACCTCCCCCCGTTACCTCCGTTACCACGCCCTCCTTCAAGGTAAGTTCAACCTTTTCGGTGAGTTTTCCGAGCTGTGCAGGAGGAAACAGGGCAGCATCGAACACCAGCTTGCCGTTGATGGTCTCCTCCATGGGACACCAGGAGACCTGGCCTCCGAGCATAATGGCCTCCCCTTTGGTGTCGGCAAGTTTTCCGGACTGCCGTGCCTTTCTGCCCTGGTTAAAGGCGATGAGCTCGGTCCCGCCGGGGCTGTATACCTCCACCTTGTCCGCCGCCTGCACCGTGTCGCGCAAGAGATCACCCAGGGCCAGAAGCTTATCGTAGCGCACGCGGTGTATCGTGTTGACGAGCATGGTGACGTCCATTCCGGTGAGGCAGATATACCTGGCCCCCTGGTCCAGGGCCGCCCGCCACGCGCTGCTTAGAAAAACCATGTTCACCGCGAACTCGATCCACACGTCCGCCTTCTCAACGGCCCCTGCCAGGGGAGCCGGCGCCTCAGTAAAGGCCTCCTTCAGGGTGGGGTGGAGCACCACAATCGGCATGGCGCCGGCGGCATACACAGCTCGGGCCGTGGCCTGCACCACCCTCATGTCGCTCGATGTATCGGCCGAGATCACTACGTTTTCGCCCTCCTTGGTGAGCATGATATTCTCCACCAGTTTCCGGGCACCGGCCTCAACCTCCCAGCTCAAGTATTCGTCCCTCACCTCCGTTCCAATTGCTATATCCATCTCCTCCTCCTAGGCTTCTTAATCCAAACCCTTATTCATGTAGCTTCTTCCAGATCCAGGTAGTATCAAACTGCCATAACTAAGAGATCGTCTATCTTAGGCAAGACACCGGCAATCTCAAACTTGTATACTTAATCTGCTTCAGTAGGCACCAAAGAGGCAGCTCCGTGAACTCCGTGCCTCGAGCGACCCTAGCCCTGAGCTTGTCGAAGGGTCGAAGGGGAGCCCCGCCTTGTGGTGCAGGCGCGCGAGAGATACCAATCCCCTAATGCTCCGCAACCGGCAAGGGCGTCATGTATGACCGCTTGCTGTGGGAAAGGCCCAGGCTCACCAGCATCTCAGCGTGCTTCAAAGTCACAATCCCCGGCTCCACGACCGGGACGGCCATCTCCTCTTGTATTTCCTCCCTGATGCCGAAAAGAGACCCACACCCCAGGATCAAGGCCTCTGCGCCGTCCTCTTCCACCATAATTCTGGCCACCTCAAGGGCCCGCTCGGTCACCTTTTCCTTTTGATCGTATTCGAGCACCGGGATATCCAGCGGACGGACCGAGACAAATCGGGTTGCAAATCCCCTCCCCTGTAGCTTGCGCCTGATCCGGGCCACCGATTGCTGCAAGGTGGTGATGATGCCGCACCGGTCCGCCAGGCCCATGGCAAAGAGCTGAGACGACTCCCCGATGCCCAAAACAGGAATGGTTGAAATCTCCCTTGCCCCCAAAAGGCCGGGGTCTGAGAAACAGTAGATGATGATGGCGTCGTATTCGCCGCGGCCGGATTTGCCGACCTCTTTAAGCACGTGGCCGGCGGCAGCGGCCTCGTTGTATTCGGATTGGATCGCCTCAGGCCCGTGTTTCAGATGGACGGCTTCAATGACCGTTTCAGGCTCTTTGACACGTTCGTAGTCGGCCTGCACGTTCTCATCCCACTTGCCGGTACTCACAGGAATAATGACCTTGATCTTCACAGAATCCGCCTCAGCAAAGATGATTGACTGCCTCAGAAGAGATCACTGTAAATAGCAGCCGGAGACTTGTCAAGCATTTTGGGCGATATACGGCTTCAGTGCGCTATTGCCCCCCAACCAGGCTGCGTTATCCTTATTGGGGCCCGAGCCCTTGCCAAGAGATATAGCAGGGTTCTCCTATCAAGAAAGGCTTGGTTTTGAAAAGACATTGGAGTGAGAGAGCATTTCTTTACAAGAACGCATTCTGATGGTATTAGGCATGCAGGAAAGAATTTTCCAAAGCCTTAGGTCACCTAATACGGAGGGAGCGGTTTGGAATCCAATTTGTGCAAAAAGATCATTGACAACGTTTCGCGGGTGATTGTGGGCAAACGGGATACCATTGAGCTGTTAATGGTGGCCCTTCTGGGAGATGGTCACGTCTTGTTGGAGGATGTTCCGGGGTTAGGAAAGACCTTGATGGCCAAATCCCTGGCCAGAAGTATCGGCGGGTCATTCAAGAGAGTCCAATTTACGCCGGACCTCTTGCCCGCTGATATTACCGGTTTTAACGTGTATAATCAGCAAACAGGTAAATTTGCCTTTCAACCGGGGCCTGTTATCGCTCATATTCTTCTGGCCGATGAGATTAACCGCACAATTCCCCGCACCCAAGCCAGTCTTCTGGAGAGCATGGAGGAGCGCCAGGTAACCGTGGATGGTCAAACATTTCCCCTGCCCCATCCCTTTTTTGTCATGGCAACACAGAACCCCATAGAATTGGAGGGAACGTTCCCTTTACCGGAGGCACAGCTGGACCGCTTTCTCCTGAAAATACGTATAGGGTATCCGGAGAGAAACGAAGAGATTTCGATACTGGAGCGCTTTCAAGAGGAGAGCCCCCTGCTTGAGCTCGAGGCCGTCGCGAATCCCACGCAGATTGCCGACCTTCAGCACGCGCGAAAAAGGATTCGCATCTCTCGCCCGGTGCGGGAATACATCGCCGATATCGTGCGGGCTACCCGCAACAATGAGTCTATACGTTACGGGGCAAGCCCCCGGGGATCTCTCGGGTTAATGCGCACCGGTCAAGCCCTGGCATTTTTGCGCGGGCGCGACTATGTGCTGCCGGATGATATCAAGCATTTGGCTCGCCCTGTGCTTGCCCACCGATTGATCCTCACCGAGGAAGAGCGCCTGCGGGGCGGCACGGCTGAGCGCTTTCTGGAGGAGATTATAGCCCGGATCCCGGTGCCTGCTCCCACCGAGTAAGGTAGCTCGTATGGAACCACAGGAGTACAGGGTATCGAGCATCTTCATTGTCCCCCTCATCGTTTTCTTTGTGGGAGTGCTTCTCTTCATCGCCTTGCTGCATGGCCAGAGGGATCTCACCATTTTCGCCATCCTCATTCTGGGCGTAGTGACTGGAGCACGGCTGTGGAGCAGATACGGGCTCTCCGGGATACGATGCTACTCGGCAGTTGACCGGGATAAGGTGTTCCCAGGCGAGAGGCTCTCATTAACGGTCAGGGTGGAAAACGCCAAGTTCCTCCCCGTTTGGCTCCAGATGACGGTGCCTGTAGCCAGCCCTTTGCATCCTGGTTCCGATGAAGCGGCATTCACGGAGGAAAGCGGCCTGTTGTGGTATCAGAAGGCACGGTTCGAGTGGGACTTAGTAGCGCAGCGGCGAGGTGTGCATCGGGTAGGGCCGCCTTACATTAAGGCAGCTGATATCTTTGGCTTTTTCCCCCGGCAACGGGAGGAGCACGAATCACTTCACGTGATCGTGTACCCCCGGCTCGTTCCGTTGAGGCCCATTTCCCTGCCAAGGCGTGATTTGTTTGGTGTTCCCGGGTCCAAAAGCCCTGTGCAAGATCCCGTGTATATACTCGGAACCAGGGATTACCAACAGTGGCGGCCAGCCAGATACATTCATTGGAAGGCGAGTGCACGCCACAACAGGCTTCAGGAAAAGGTCTTCGAGCCCTCGGAGCAAGAGAAGGTCTTATTGGCTGTGGAGGTTAGCCACTTCGCAAAGAATAACGCAGAAGAGGGCTTTGAACACACCCTCGAGGTGGTAGCATCTTTGGCCGTTCGATTGGATCAGCGGGGTTTTGCCGTGGGACTGGTCACCAACGGTGCCGTCGATGGTGGGGGCCCTACCATCGTGCCGATCGCGAGAAACCCGGGGCAGTTGCCCGCAATTCTGGAGGCCCTGGCACGGCTCCATATGGAGGCCAAATGGGATCTGATTGCTATGCTCCGCGATACCTTTAAGCTGTCGTGGGGCGTAAGCTGTGTGCACTTCTCTTACGAAGAGGATGCAAAAACCCAGCATACGGAGGGGTATCTCCTAAACCGCAAGGTACCCACCGTGCGTGTGGTGTGCCGGTCAGGTCCTGCCTCTGGAGCATATAAGCGGACAGGCAGGGGCAAAATCTACCATCTGTATGAGATTCGCATCGGAAAGGCAGAGGGCAGATGAAGGCCAAAAGGGGCGTCCTTTTGTTATTGGCCAATGGCGGGATGGAGCTGAGCTGGCTGTACGCGCTGGTGAACTTCATTACGATCGCCATGATCCATCGCCCGTTTCCCCTGCCCGAGGCCCTTGGTACCTTTGCGCTGGCAGCGGCACTAACCCTTATTGCCAGGGGAAGCGGGTGGCGGGTGATCCTGATTTTGGGAATCCAGGTAGCGGGCTTTGTGTGTGTAGCCTCGAGAATAGTATATGTGTTCGACTCCTGGTCCTTTCCCTACCTGAGCCAGGGGTGGCTCCTTGAGTTCTTCGGGAGACCGCGAGGCTTCGTGGAGTGGTTTATCTTCGCCGTCGTCCTTTTGTTTGCGCTCTCCTTCTGGCTGGGAGGGCTGGCCTTGGCCCGGAGGCCGGGTGCGTACCTCAAGATCTGTGCCCGCTTCGATCTGGGGGTGGCAGCCTTTGCATGCCTTTTCTTGGTCAAATTCCTTTTCCTTGTAAAGGGCAATATGGACATACACGATCGCGCGGCCGAGGCCTTGCTTTTTCCGTTTTTTCTATTCAGCCTTTTGGCCATCGGCATGGCGCGGAACAGGAGCATGGCCCAGAGGGACTTCCTCTCGGGCTACCAAGGAATCGGGATATTTCTGAGCTTTACGGTGATTGTGCTCGTGTTTGGGGCCGGCCTTGTATTGCTTTTTCTGCCCTACCTGACTATGGCTGCCGAGTTCGGGTACGGGATTTTAAAGACCACAGCACGGCCGTTGGGGCCTATCTTGGTGAGTATTCTACGGTTTCTCTTCATGCACGGCATACGTCGTCCCGAGACCAGGTCCCAATCAGGCGGGGGTGACGAGATGGACATCGTTTCCTCCACCGAAACCAGCTGGTGGATGGAGCTATTGGAGAAGGTATTGGGCTGGGGGTTCATGGGCCTGGCTGCGTTGGTTGGGATCATTGTCTGTTGCCTGGGAGCATGGTACCTGCTTCGATGGCTCTTTTCAAGGACCTCCAGGAGCGAGGAAAAGCACATACAGTGGAACCTGATCTTCCTGTGGGCTTCCGGGTTGTGGACAGGCCTTCTTGTCTTCTGGCACAAGCTGGTGGCCAGATTGAAGAGTTTCAAGGATGCAGTCCAGCTCTACGCCGCCCTTCTACGGTGGGGTCGCCACAGCGGCCTGCCACGCTCTCTGAGCGAGACTCCCGCCGAGTATGGAGGTCGTCTGAAGCGACAGTTTCCCCCATTGGAGAGGTGCATCGGGGTGATAGTCGATGCATACAACCGGCAGGTGTACGGGGAGATGGTGCTCGATGAGAGCCAGCTCACTGCGGCGAAGCGTTCCTGGAGAAGCCTCAGAAGCCCCTACTATTGGCCTTCCCGATTCAAGGCCTGGTTTCTCAGATCAGGTGAGTATTGAATAAGTCACCCATAGGGCTCAGGCAAGAGGCGGGAATGCTGCGCGGCATATCGACTTTTCAAGTTTTTTGGCACATATGGCCCTGCCAGCTGGGCTGAGCCCTTATTGCAATATGAATTGCTGGGTGGAAAAATATGCGCACTCCGCTTTCTCCCATATCTTTTGGTGACCTTTCTCATTAAATAAGCTATACTACATCGTCAAGTTAGCACATGCTCTCTCAGTGCCAATAGGATGATTGCTTCAGAATGACATATCGGGCTCGATCGGGCAGCTTCATATAATTGGATCCTTTTTGGGCATCTACAGATTACAGCCTCCTCCAATCGTGCATTAACATAGCGTACTGCTTTGCGCTTACAAGGTTGCATGAAAACACTCGGTGATTCATTGCGGCCAATAGACAGCAATACATGGCGCCTTAGTTGAACATCAATTCTGAGCACATGGACAAAGACCGGGAATAGAACTTGACAAGTATCTTGGACAACCTGGAAAAGCACCTCCTTGAAGCCGGGTAGCAAACTATTGGCTTACCCGAAAAGCGCAAACAGAAAAACAGAAGCAACTGGGGAAACCAGATGCTGGCCTGCGGAGCGCCGTAACGGGCGGCGCTCAGATGGATGGTTTCATAAATCTCTTCACCAAATTAGTGTTGAGTGCCGGAATAGATGAAGGATTCGTTTTTCGTAAGAAGGCATTAGAACTGCCCGGGTTCTTTCGACCAACCAAAGAATGGGATTTGTTGGTTGTGAAAAACGGTCGTCTTCTTGTCGCCCTAGAGGCGAAGTCCCAAGTGGGGCCCTCGTTTGGCAACAATTTCAATAATCGGACTGAAGAAGCTATGGGGAGTGCACTTGATCTTTGGACGGCGTTCCGAGAAGGAGCCTTTAATGGAGGAATTCAACCTTTTCTTGGCTATTTCTTTATGCTTGAAGACTGTGAAGCGTCTAACCGTCCAGTAAAGGTAAGGGAGCCACATTTCAAGGTGTTCGGTGAATTCGTGGACGCCTCATACATGAAAAGATATGAATTGTTTTGTCGAAAACTTATACTTGAACGGCATTACACAGCGGCATCATTTATTACTTCAGACCGCGACGCTGGCATCCAAGGGTTTTACAAAGAGCCTGCAGAGGATCTGTCCTTTTCGATCTTTGCCAAATCCCTTGTCAGTCATGTTGGAGCATTCGTTTAATGGGGAAGGTGCCTGAAACATACCAAAGACTAATTGACGGCGATGCGAGGGATTTGTCTTTACTAGAAGATGAATCAATCCATTTAGCTGTAACGTCACCTCCATATTGGAACCTCAAAAGATATAACGAGAATCCAAGTCAGCTGGGCCACATTGCGGATTATGAAACATTTCTGCTCGAGCTTGAAAAAGTCTGGCGTGAGGTTTTCCGAGTTTTGGTTCCCGGCGGTAGACTGGTATGCGTCGTAGGAGATGTCTGCGTCTCGCGCCGCAAATTCGGTCGACATCTCGTTTTCCCATTACATGCCGACATCTGCGTGTTGTGTCGAAGAATCGGCTTTGATAACTTGAACCCTATTATATGGCATAAGATCGCCAATGCCAGTTATGAAGTCCCTAATGGATCAAGATTCCTAGGAAAGCCTTACGAGCCTAATGCCATCATAAAAAATGACATGGAATTCTTACTAATGCAGAGAAAACCGGGTGGATACAGAAAACCTACCGATGAACAAAGAAAGTTGAGCAAGATAGAAAAGGGAAACTTCGACAACTGGTTTAGACAAATTTGGGAAATCCCTGGTGCTTCAACAAAGAATCACCCAGCTCCCTTTCCGCTTGAATTGGCAAATCGCCTTGTCAGGATGTTTTCTTTTCAAGGTGACACTATCCTAGATCCATTCTGTGGTTCAGGCACGACAATGATTGCTGCCTTGAGAAATGGGAGGAATAGCATTGGTATCGAAATCGATCCTGACTATTGCCGCATGGCGGCACGCTACTTAAAGGCTGAAAGCTCAAACCTTTTCATGCAGACAAATCTCATGTTTGAAAAGATCATATGTGACCATTCTGGGCACATGCAGGTTTCCGAGGACCAAGCTCTATATCAGGTGAAATCAGCAAGAAAAACAATTGAATAAGCCAAAAAGACGCTGCTCTCTCAAAAAGTAAGTGTTCGTAGGTATATCATAGCAATCAGGCAAAGCACGCCAACGAAGTCACCGTAAGAAGTGCGGGAACAAAAGATCACATCTCCAAATGTTAGGCTATTGACAGAATACGAAGAATCTGAGATGTGGCTCCAGTGCCTTTGATGAGGAATTTGAGCCCCTAAAACCCCATCAAGAATCGCATGCACCTTCCTCGCAAGCAGCCTGCCCTACCCTTTTGATAATTTGATTTTTCAGCATCTCGATTTGTTTCGAATTTGGCATTTCCACTGCAGGAGTTTATTTCGAATTTCACACTTCAAATTTCGAACTTCCTTGGGGCTTTGCCGCCGGGCAATTCTTGCTTGCAAATACTGACGGAATTTGATAGAAACTACACAATTCAAGCTGATCTCAACTTCCACCTGACATCTCAAGCGAAACTAGGATTCAAGCTCTCCTCATCACGCTGATATCGAACCGGCACTCTGGCTCTCCAGTTCAGTTGACACCCCACTCTCAAGTACCGCTGATTGCAAGAACTATGAGGCGTATTTATTTGCGTTCATCATGCAAAGGCGCAAAATAGTATATTGAATTTAGGTGTTTTATGCGGTCTTCGAGATTTCTCGTCGTAAAAAATTACGCCTTTTTCGGCAGTCTAGTACTGATGTTAGACTAAACCGGTTAAGGGGACCAGATATGCAAACACAGCACTGTTATGGTGGAGTATGGACACAAGATAAACTAAATCGTTTGTCAAAGTACCTTACTGCCTATATGAATATTTTTAAAGCGAACGAAAGAGCAAAGTTTTTCTCAACCTATTATGTTGACGCTTTTGCTGGTACAGGCCACCGGACTTCTACTATTCAAATGCCAGAACAAACCCTCTTCGGTGACTCAGAAGCTTTAGAGTTCCAACAAGGTAGTGCAGCTATTGCTTTGGATACAGAACCGGCCTTTGATCATTATATTTTTATTGATACTAAACAAGGTTACATTCGAGAACTGAAGGCTCTTAAAGAAAAATACAGAGGACGAGACATTGAGATCATAAAGGAAGACTCCAACCGTTTTTTACCGCGCTGGTGCGCAGATATGGACTGGAGACGCAATCGTGCAGTCGCGTTTTTAGATCCATATGGTGCCCAGGTAGAGTGGCAGACAATCGAAAGCATTGCAGCAACTAAAGCAATTGATTTGTGGCTCCTCTTTCCCCTCGGGCAAGCAGTAAATAGAATGCTTACTCGTAGAGAACCAGATCCCTCATGGTGTAACCGCCTCGACTGTCTTTTTGGAACTGAAAAATGGAAAGATGAATTTTATCGACCCGCTAAACAGAGGAGCTTTCTTGATGAAGAGTTGTCACTTGAGAAACAGGCAAACTTTAAAACTATTGGCGACTTTTTCGTCAAACGCCTCGAATCTGTTTTCTCGGCGGTCTCAAAACGTCCATTAGCGTTATGCAATAGCAAAAGCATCCCAATATTTCTGTTGTGTTTTGCTTCGGCAAACCCAAGAGGTGCAAGAACAGCAATAAAAATAGCCAATCACATCTTAGGGAATTAAAATGGCAACCAAAACAAAAATAGAGTGGACAGAGATGTCTTGGAATCCTGTCACTGGTTGTTCAAAGGTAAGCCAAGGTTGTCTTAATTGTTATGCTGAAAAAATGGCGCTGCGACTTAAGGCAATGGGGCAGAAAAGATATCGGAATGGCTTTTCAGTTACCCTGCAACCAGATTTGCTTAATCAACCGGACAAGTGGATCACAGCTCGTACCATATTTGTGAATTCAATGAGTGATCTTTTTCATGAAGAAATCCCACTGGACTATATCAAGGAAGTTTTTGCGACTATCCATCGCAATCCTCATCATACATTCCAAGTGCTAACTAAACGAAGCGAGCGACTCGCAGATTGCGCTGGAGAGTTGAATTGGCCTCATAATCTTTGGGCTGGTGTAAGTGTTGAAAATTCAGAAGTTCTTCACAGAATTCATCATCTCAGGTCTGTACCAGCGGCTGTGAGGTTTCTTTCCTGCGAGCCTCTTATAGGACCAATAAAGGCTATTCCGCTGGAAGGAATACATTGGGTAATAGTTGGTGGCGAATCTGGCCCTAAGTCAAGACCAATGAAGGGATCTTGGGTTGAATCAATTAAGAACCAATGTGAAGAGGATGGAACCGCATTTTTCTTCAAGCAATGGGGAGGCACTCAAAAGAAGCGCAATGGTCGCTTATTAAAAGGGCGCACATATAATGAATTGCCGGTAGTTGCTCCTCGGGGACTGCCCGTCTAACGAAGCAGTGCACCTAAATTCCGGGGGACACAATACTAAAATGTATGGTGATTGAATTGCCCCCTGTCCGAAAACAAACATGGAAACTCAAAAACAGTGAATAATTAAGCATCATGTCCCCGGAATAACGTTTCACCGATACCGAGCTTACAGAAAAGCTGGGAAAGACAAAGTAAAGGCTGATATTCGTTTTGAGTTTCAAATTCGGTTCACATAAAGAATGCATCTGTTCTCAAGTAGTCAGGAAGGCGATACATGCATTTTCGCTACTTGTTAAAGTTTCAAAAATAAGAAAAGAACCGTACTCAGAAGCATCGTGGTTCCCAAGAAAATGAACCCAATCGGAAAGTTGCCATGTTCTCCTAAAATGCCCAGCAAAGAAGGGACAACACCCCCTCCAAATAGCATTGAGATCGGAATTATCATTGAAACAATAATATTTGTGAAATGCTTTGATCCGATTCTGGATAGAGCGGCTAATCCCGCTGGGAAAAAACAACCAACCATTACGGGCTGCAGGAAAATCACTAGCAATAAGCTGACACCCGATGTCAGACCCACCAAAGCCGTTAAAATTCCTGAACCCATCACAATAACAAACATGGATTTTTTAATACCAAAACGATCCACAAAAAGCCCTGAAATCACGGTAGTGAAGATCACAGAAATTCGAGAGAGACCGAATATGGTATTTGCCGATACGTACTCCAGGCCCTTCTCGCTGACCAGATAGGTAGGAAGCAGCGCGTAAACCCCCTGTTCCCCGCCCACTGCAATCCCAAAAACAGCGGTCATTATCCAGAAGTTGGGATGAGTAAGTATCGATCTTAAATTCTTCAAATTAAGTTTTGAACCAGCAAAATCTCCCCCTCTTCCCCAAAAAGCAAATAAGGACACCATCAGCAGATTCGTCAATCCTATCACAATAAGCATGCTACGCCAGGAAGTATATTTTGAAAGCAATACGACGAAAATGGGCCCTGCAACAAACCCTATCGTAGGGCCCAATTCATGGGTAGCCATGGCCTTTCCCAAATCCCTTGGAACCACGAGGGCACTTACTGTTGCTATACCGGAAGGAAGATAGAGACCAGCCCCCATACCTAATAAAAACAAGCTTATTCGAACGCCAAGTAAAGATGTGCTGAAAGAAACAGCAATAAGTGATAAACCGCATAGAACAGCTGAGAGAACAATGACCTGTCGATGGATTAACTTCGAAGACAGAAATCCGGAAAAAAACATGGTCAGGCTTAGGCCAGCATATATGAGCATAAAGAAGCTTGATGCTTGAGCATGAGAGAGGTGAAGATCCGCCTCAATCGTCAATAGAAGTGGAGAAAAAATAGCTCTTGAAAGCACATTCATGAATTCAATACTTACCAGAAAGAGAATGGGTATCAGTTGCATGCGAAAACTGGCGAGTTCGTCGTCTGACATCATAGATGGTTGTCCTGATAAATTTCTCATCGTTTTCCAGGATTTCTTTCGATCATTCGTCCATGCTATCTCAAAGTGCTTTTATGTTACTAATAAAATAATGGTGGTAGATCATATCTCTTCAAGACAGAATCAGAACTTGTGACAAGCAACCAAATGACCATACCTAACTTCCTGGAACTCTGGTTTGTCCGTTAGGCATATGCCCATTCGCTCTGAGCAAGGGGGATGGGAACGAAACCGGCTTGGCAGATTTACCAGACATGGAAGCTGCCCTTTAAGAACTATCTTTTTTTTCTATCCGGATCCAGAGCCGTTACGGCAGATAATAGCGCTTGGGTATAAGGGTTAAAGGGATTAGCGAACAACTCTTTATTTTTGGATCGTTCCATAATTTGTCCGGCATACATAACTGCAATCCGGTGGCTTACATGTTTGATTACGCTTAGATCATGGGAGATAAATAGGTCAGGGAATAATCACTTTGAATCTTTATCAATAGATTGATAATCTTGGCCTGAACCGAGACATCGAGTGCCGAAGTAGGCTCGTCCAGTATCAGGAAGCTCTGCATGGCGCTGCACCTTTCGAGCAGCAATGTCCCCCTAAGGCATGGGCTGTCGAATAGCCACAACCTTTAATCCTTTTGCCATCAATATCTCAATAATTCGACGGGAGGTCTAGCTTTTGCCGCTTCGGAGAGTTTTATGACCAGGTTGACTATTTTATTGAGGTAAGGTAACCGGCGGATCTTGTTTCATTTCGATGGATTTAACGTTTACCGGATCGTCCTTTCCATCAGCTTCTTCTTAATATGGCGCATGTGATGGGCCATGGCTGTTGCGGCCTTTTGAAAGTCGCCGTTTTTGATACTTTCAAATATGGCTACATGTTGTTGAAAGTTTTTCTCTCGATACAGTTCCGACGGATATTTTCGGTTATTGTGCCGGGTACCTACCAGCAGCTTATATGTTTTCTCCATCAAATCGACCAAAACCGGGTTTTTTGCAGCAAGAATCACAGCCTTGTGAAAATCTAAATCATACTCGATGTATTTGTCCGGATCATTGAAATTTGAGTGCATGTTGTCGAGTGCCTTCTGTAAATCATTGAGATCCTCTTCATCCCGTCTGAGTGCGGCATAACCGGCACAGCTATTTTCAATGGATTCTCTTGCTTCGAAAATGTCCAACAGCGCCCCTTTTTTCACCGACAGTATGATGCTCAAAGGTTCAATCGGCCACTGGTTGGAACTGGTTAAGTAGGTGCCGTCTCCTTGCCGATTTTCCAGGATACCAAGCAGACTCAGGACTCTGATTGCCACTCTCAGCGATGGCCTGCTGACATTCAATATTTTGGCCAATTCCCTTTCCGCTGGCAATTTGCTGCCCTGGGGGATATGACCGGAGTCTATCAGCGATTTTAGTTCCTGGATGATCGCTTCAGGTATAGATTGCGTTCGGATGGGTCTAATCGGTAATGATGTCATTGAGTTGGCCCCTTTAATGTCATTAATCGATTTTTTATTGACATTTTTTTTAAAGATTCCTATAAGAAACTGGATAATTGGTAAACACAATTATCCTTTCTTTAAACTAATCCGAAATCTTTCGTCAAGGGTTTCTTTTTAAAAATTGAATTTCGGGATGCTGTTTTGCAGTCCTTCCCAGAAGATCAAGAAGGCCAGTAGCTCTGGGATCTTCCCGAAGGTGGTCCTGTGTGATGTATATGACAGGGAGTGAAGAAAGGCCTGCTCAATCCTGCATGCTATTTACAAATCGGCGGGGCTAGGAAAGGAGGTGGTGGCCAACATACAGGAGGAAACAGCATAAAGCGGATGCCAGGGAGGATAGGAATAGGTATTCTTGTCACACACGATAGTTATTCAGGAGCTGTGAGAAGGTCCATGTTAGACAAACCAACCGCTTACGTAAATCCAGCAGAGTGTCTAGCTTTTCAAGAAGTGGAAGAAAGGGATTAATTACGGGAAAGACATCTTCATCACAGGACGACCTTACAGCGATACGAGAAGAGGTAAAGAAGAACGAAGAATACTCTCTCGGCTTGCTAAAGGAAGGAGTGAAAGTCTCTTTTACTAATCTTGCGGACTTTCAGTCCTGGAGTGCGGAGAAGATGAGACAAATCGGTTTACAGGTGGATGAATTCATCGTAGATCGCAAGGAGCTCGCTAATCAACCGGCGTCCCAAAAGACGCTTCGGGAGAACCCCTCTGCCTTGCAATCAGGGCCTAATATAGTTGGGAGATCAAACGGCCGGGAGTCCGGGGGAGGACTTCTCCTGTTTGCCCATCCGGACAAGTTCCCCGAGACGTTCGATTGGGGACGTAAGCATCCTGATGTGGTAGAACGGATCGGACGTTTATTCGCCCCGGGAATCGCTGACGACGTATCCGGCGTAACGGCCATGTTAAGTGCTGTCGAGACCTTTCGCCGTTTGGGGTTTGAGCAGAAACACGACTTGATGGCAGCCAGTGTGCTGGGCAAGCAGCTGAGCGTGTATGGAACGTATGGCTTGATGAGCCGATATGAGCCGATGGATGGAGCCATTTATGTGCATCCCGCCGAGAGTGGAGAGGGACTTAGTGAGCTCCATATAGCGAGCAGCGGCATGATCGAGTTCCTGATCGAGATAGAGGGGAAAGTGCCGGATACCAACGATTACTTCCCGATCATGTTTTGCGACTCGGCTGTCAGCGCCGCCGATAAGGGCGTCTATCTGTTTCAGGGATTGCAGGCTTGGGCGGCACAAGCTTCCGGGCGCTACCGCCATTCGGGCCTTGAAGACCTTGCGGGCCAAGCCTTTGCGTTTTTGGTTTCAAGGTTTACCGCAGGCGCGGAAGACCGCGTCATCGACATTCCGCTGCGATGTATCATGCAGGGAGCGGTTACCTTCCCGCCTAATGCAAGCCTTGCTGAGGTGCAAAGGGACTTCGAGGAGGCGTTTGCACTCTTGGTCGAACGAGACCCATGGCTTGACCAATCACATGTTCAGCTTGAATGGGGTGACAACATGGGAGAATCCGTGCAGTCGGATGAGGGAAGCGAGTTTCTCCGCATGGCCAAACAGGTGCTCACCGAGGTAACTGGGAAGGAGCCGCACTATTATTACGGGCATGCACTAAGTGATATCCGCTATCCCCTTTTGTACTGGAATGCCCAGGCCATTGGGGTCGGTCCGCTCTCCGGAGATATTGGAAAGGAGACTGAGTGGGTAGATCGAAAGCAATACCTGGACACCATCGTCGCTGTCACGCAAATGATGAGACAGGTTGTATAGGCTTAGTGTTGGGAATGTTTTGTCTTAAACAAACAATAAAAGGAGGAGAAAAATGAAGAAGATCAAAGTAGCTTGGATTTTTGTTCTGGTAATGGCCTTCGCGCTTGCCATGTGGAACGTTTCTGATGCCGAGGCAAAAAAAATCGTCATAAGATGTGCCCATAACGGCAATGCGTCACACCCCTTTCAGAAGGCGTATGAAAAATTCAAGGAAGTTCTCGAAGCCGAGACAAAAGGTGCTGTGGAGGTGCAGATTTTTCCGAACGCCCAACTTGGCACCGAAGAAGAAGTAACCCAGATGGTAAAAATGGGTACCGTCGCCATCACCACAACCTGTACGGGCGGACTGGCCGGGTTTGTTCCAGAGATTGAGCTTTTTAATCTTCCCTTTATTTTCCGAGATCTTGACCATTTTTACAGAGTCGTGGATGGTCCTGTCGGCAAGATGCTTGCCAAGAAGATAGAGGACAAACTAAACAGCGTGTCCTTGGGATGGTGGTTCTGCGGAATCAGGAACATTTGGAACAAAGAAAGACCCATCAAGACTCCTGCCGACCTAGAGGGATTGAAGATCAGGACAATGGGAAGCCCCATCTTTGTGGACACCTGGAACGCGCTGGGTGCTCAGGCAACACCCATGAATTTTGGTGAACTCTATACGGGGCTCCAGCAGGGTGTTGTGGACGGCGCTGAGTGTGATATGGTGGATCTCTGGGTAGAAAAATTTTACGAGGTAACCAAGTATGTCTCCTTCACCAAGCACATGTTCCTCGCAAACATGCTTATCATGAGCAAGAAACATTATGACAAGTTTCCTCCGGCCATACAGACCACTATCTGGAAAGCCGCTGAAGCTGCAAAATCTGTCGAGCGTAAGGCTCTGGAAGATATGACCAATTCGCTCCAATCACAGCTTGAGGAAAAGGGTCTTAAGTTCTTCGAGATCGAGCAGAAGCCCTTTATAGAAGCTGTTAAAGGTGTCTACAAGAAGAACGCCGAGAAGGTTGGAGGCATGGAACTGATTGAGATGATCCAAAGCCAGTAACAGTGTTTTATCCGGTAATGGGCTTTTCTTCAGGAAAAGCCCTGCCGGTATCTGTTTTTCACCAAAAGGAAAAGACCAAATGAATGGTTCCTCAAAGACGATTTCTGCAATTTGGTTTTTAAGGCACCCGCTGGAGTTGTCGCTGTGCCTGTTAATGATGGCAATCGTTCTGGTTATATTCTCCCAAGTCGTATTTCGATATGCCCTTGAGAGGCCTCTCTCCTGGTCGGAAGAAATGGCAAGATTTCTTTTCATGTGGCTTACGATGCTCGGTGCGGCCTACGGCTTTAAGCTACGATCGCATTTTGCCCTGATGTTCCTGGTAAAGACTTTTAATGAGCGAGGTAAAAAGATCGTCAGCACATTAATCACCTTTGCACTCACTGTCTTTTTTGTCATTTTTATCTATAAGGGCTTTTGCCTTATCCTTGAAGTCACTATCGATCAGATCGCCCCGGCGACCCAAATGCCAGTTGCAGTGCCTTATTTAGCAGCTCCTGTGGGTGGAATCCTTATGATTTACTATATCATCCGAAACTGGTGGGTTGACCTTAAAAATGTTTCAACCGCCTTTATACATCAAGATAAAGCCGAGGCAGACGAGTTGGTGTCCCATGCAAAAGATGAGATGGAGACAGGTTCTCCGGCTGCAGAACCGAGTTAAATTCCACTGCCGCATAACAGTGCTTTAGCGGTAGTCGATCTTTTACTCTGTGATAATGGGATGCAGGATGGGAACGTCCTGCCTGTTTTGATAACGGCTTCATCCGCTACATACCACTGGGCGTTACGGTCTGAAGCACTAATATAGAAAATGCTATTATGGTTTGGATATGTCTTGTCGCATTAGCGATATCGCTTGCATTTTCGTTTCCTATTGCCATGTGCCTGGGAGTTGCTGCCCTTGCAGGCATCCTCTATGCATCTACTGATCTTCTCGTTATACTGCCGCAAAGATGTCTCGCCAGTATTGACTCATTCCCGCTGCTTGCTATTCCTCTCTTTATCCTTGCCGGCCAGATAATGGGAAGCGGGGGCATTGCCCGACGTATTGTGAATCTGGCAATGTTGTTTGTCGGTCGAATTCGAGGAGGTCTGGGCATGGTCTCCATCCTGGCCACAATGCTGTTTTCCGGGATCTCAGGTTCCTCGAGCGCTGATACGGCCGCCATCGGCTCCATTACGCTCCCTGCCATGAAGAAAAGGGGATATCCAAAAAAGTTCGCCACTTCTCTTGTAGCAGCGGCCGGCGGAACCGCCTCGCTTGTTCCGCCTTCCATTGACTTCATCGTCATAGGCGTGGTCGCCAATATCTCGATTGGAGGCCTCTTTGCAGCTGGGTTCCTTCCAGGAGCTGTAAATGGTGCAGCTATCATGGCCCTGGTCTATTACTACGGTTGGAAGCTTGACCTTCCGTTGGAGCCGAAAATCCCATTCAAGGAACAGTTGAAAATAGTTTTGGATGGGGTCCTTTCACTTTTTATGGCTGTAATCATCCTAGGAGGGATACTGGGAGGCATATTTACACCGACAGAAGCCTCGGCGGTGGCAGTAGTATATGGCCTCATCATATCACTTGTAGTTTACCGAGAGATCAAGCTGTCTGACATCCCAAAGATCCTAATTAGAGCAAGCGAGATTACTGGAGTAGTAATGCTGGTCCTCGGGATGGCATCCATATTCTCTTTTGTGCTGACCTTTGAGCGAATCCCGCACCTGATCGGCGAATTTATCGTGAACTATGCCGGTAACTGGATAGTGTTTGTTATCTTTGTCAATATCCTGTTCCTGTTTCTCGGTATGATTATGGACGGTCTTGCAGCACTTATAGTGCTGATGCCCATTATTGTACCCGCTGCCGTTAAACTGGGAATGGAACCCATTCATATCGGGATTCTTTGTGCTAACAATATCGGGATATCCATGATATCACCGCCGGTGGGAGTGTGTCTTTACGTGGCCTGCGGCCTCAGCGACCTTCCGCTTGAAGATATCATCAAGCCGATGCTTCCATTTCTCTTGGTCCTCCTGGGGACGCTTGTTATTATCAGTTATGTGCCGGCCATTACTCTGTTTGTCCCGCGCATGCTCGGATACGTGGGAGGCTAAATACCCGGCATGAAGCGTTTATATTATGATTAAGGGCGGAAGGATTTAAACGATCATTAAAGATAACGGAGACAATAAAGCTCCCACTCTCGAGGCGGGACTTCGCCTGATTACCGGCGTTTCAATTCCCCGTAAAAATTGAATACAGGCATTTCTGACGTATCGGGACAGCAAAGTGATTTTTTTGACCACTTCAGGATGCACCTTCGTTTGGACAGCGCATCCTGAAGCTTTTTTATAAAACGGAGTATAAAGATGTCTTATCCAGAACCGATTGACGCAATGGTTTCCCCCAGGTATTCAGGCATAGCCACCTTTTTTCGGCTGCCGCACATCACGGACCTCGAAAAGATTGACATCGCAATTCTTGGCGTCCCGTTTGACGGCTGTTCGGCTTATCGCACGGGGTGCAGAATGGCTCCGCGGGAGATCCGTCATATGTCCGCAGGCGTCAGGCCATATAACGATGCGCTGAAAGTGAATCCATATAAAAGGCATCGCATCGCCGATTACGGGGATCTGAGCACTGATCCATTTTCCATAAAGGAGAGCTTTAAAAGGATTGAGTCCGGTATTGATGTACTTATGGATGCCGATGTCATTCCCGTATCCGTGGGCGGAGACCACGCAGTTACTTATCCGATTTTGAGAGCCATCGCTAAAAAGCACGGACCTCTGGCCCTGGTGGATATAGACGCCCATCCTGATACCTGTGACAGTCAGTCCGGCCACAGGTTCGGAAACGGGACGCCTTTTCGTCGAGCTCTTGAAGATAACCTGATTATTCCTTCCAAGGTTGTACAGGTCGGCATCAGAGGTACGTCTTTTTATAAAGATGATGCGGATTACGGCCTGGAGAAGGGATTCAAGGTCTGGAAGGCCGAAGAATTTATGTCAACACACATAGCGGATTTCAAGTCAGAACTGCACAGGATTGTCGGGGATACCAAATGCTATCTGAGCTTTGATATCGATAGCCTTGACCCCTCTGCCGCACCTGCCACAAACACTCCAGAATTAGGAGGTCTTACCAGTCTGCAAGGCTTGCAAATCATCAGGAGTCTTGCCGGCTTGAAGCTCGTCGGAGCAGATATGGTCGAAGTGTCTCCTCCTTTGGATACCACTAGCCGTATCACCTCGATTACAGCAGCGCAGCTTCTTTACGAAATAATTTGCGTCATTTAATCGGAACGATCTATTTCAGGCATGGTTTAGAAAACTATTAACGAACGGATCCATTTTTTGTCTGCGATTGCGGCGTTTTAAAATATGGTTTTCAAAAAAAATATCATGAGGATTCAAATGGCTTCGGGTTATAGAGAAAAAAAATGAAATTTAATCTTAATGCCCTAAGTTATGTCGTTGAAGAAAAAGACGAGTATTTCTACAGAACCTTCACAGGCGGCAGCGCAATGGCTTCATATTTTCTGTTGACCGAAATGGAAAAAGGGGTTGATGCCTTGGGTCCGGATAATGTGCTGGCTGTCACCACTTCGGTTTTGACAGGGACGCCTCTGCCCGGTGCCAATCGCTATACGGTTGCTGCAAAATCTCCTCTTACCGATGGCTTCGGAGAGTCTGAAGCAGGCGGCTACTTTTCGGTTGAACTTAAAAAAGCCGGTTTTGACGCAATCGTCGTTAAAGGCCAAGCACCGAGGCCCGTCTATCTTTGGCTTTCAAATGGAAAAATCGAGTTTAAGCATGCCGCTCACCTGTGGGGTCATGATACAGGTTACGCCCAAGATGCAATTCGCGAGGAGCTTAATGATGAAATATGCTTATTGACTTAACTCAGCCAAGAAGATAATTCATAATAATTTCAATTAATTAGATGGCGTCATGATTTTATAGAAAAACCTTAATTATCCCAAAGGATTATCCCCGAAATCACAATTAACCTTTCGAGTGAATGAGATTTATTCTGTAATATTAGAGATTTATCCGTCAACAGAAGTATTATTAAAGAATCATGTAGTATTCAACACGTGCACATGTACCTGAGCTAAGTCAATAGGCACTATGATGAAAATATTCAAATGATAGTAATCGGCCAGGCTGGTGCAAATCAGGTGCGTTACGCATCGGTCATTCAGAATCTTTATCATGCCAACGGGCGGACCGGTATGGGCGCCGTGTTCGGCTCTAAAAACCTCAAGGCGATCGCGGCGAGAGGCAAAGACAAATTGGATTTTCATGACAACGAGGGATTGAAAAAACTTGCCTCCTATTTTGTCGAAAATATGAACGATCACCCCGTCTGCGCCATGCTGAAAAAGGGAGGCATGTATGGAATATAGATCTTTGGGAAGAACAGGCTTGGAGGTGTCATGTATCGCTTTTGGAACGGACAATTTCCTTGACCCAACCCCGGAAAAGGAATCAACGGAGATGCTGAACCGCGCGCTGGATGCCGGTATAAATCTTTTTGATACCGGTGATGTTTATGCCGGCGGTGAGGGTGAAAAAATGATCGGACGGGCACTCAAGGCTAACGGCCGCCGTCATGAAGCCCTTCTTTGTACCAAGGTTGACCACGGCATGAGCCAACCCGGGGTTTCCCTCGATGATGAAGTCCCGGTGCTAGCGCCCAACAGACACGGCCATTCGCGCTATAATATTATCAGGGCATGTGAAAATTCTCTTAGAAGTTTTCAAACCGATTACATTGACATTTACCTTATTCATCGCCATTCTCCCGAGATTCCTATGGATGAAACGCTTCGTGCTCTTGACGACCTGATTCACCAGGGTAAGATACGGTACATCGGCTGTTCCACTCATCCCACCTGGGCGATTATGGAATCATTCTTAATCAGTCAGCAACTGAACCTGAACAGGTATGTCGTTGAAGAGCCGCCCTATAATCTGTTGGACCGGCGGATCGAGAACGAGCTTATCCCCATGGCCCAGAACTATGGAATGGGTCTTATTACCTGGATTCCCATGGCGATGGGCGTTCTTGCCAGGAGGTATACGGACGCCAAAAAGTATCCCAAAGGCTCACGTGCGGAATATCGTGGAGGGTTTTACAAGGATAGGGTAACCCAAAGAGGAATCGAAGTAGCAAAAGAATTTGCCAAGATAGCAGGAAGAATCGGTATTTCCCCGGCCCAGCTGGCCATCTTATGGGTTAAGGACCAGCCGGGAATTACCGCCCCGCTGATGGGGCCCAGAACCATTGAGCAGCTTGAGGAGCTTCTGCCTGTAGCGGAAATGACTCTTGACGATGAGACCCGCGCCGCATGTGACGAACTTGTGCCACCTGGTAGCGTGGTCTCTGATTACCATAACACTGCGCCATGGATGAAGATGAAAGTTCTCTGATGGACAAAGCCGCGTCCTTCACAACGCTCTTGGGCGGGGCATCTTCTATGGGTGTGTATTCTTGAATAACGATATCCTGAAATTTATCAACTAAATCAAAGGAGTGTGCCCATGAGCGAAACACTTGGTTTTATCGGACTGGGAATCATGGGGAAGCCCATGGCCAAAAACCTTATTAACGCAGGCTATAATCTTGTGGTGAATGATATCAACCCACAGCCGGTAGAAGAACTAGTTGGAATCGGAGCAGAGTCTGCCCGTTCTCCATCAGAGGTGGCGTTAAAAGCGAAAAAAATAATAACCATGCTACCCGACGGACCGGAAGTGGAGGAAGTGGTCACGGGAGAAAACGGCATTTTAGAAAACGCCAACCAGGAGACCGTACTTATAGACATGAGCAGTATATCACCCACCGTTACGTCCAGAATTGTAGAAGCCCTCGCACAAAAGGGAGCACGCGCGTTGGACGCGCCGGTGAGCGGCGGCGAACCGGGAGCCATTAATGGCCAGCTCGCCATCATGGTGGGCGGCCCGGTAGATCTGTTTGACGAAATGAAACCGGTGTTCGAAGTACTCGGCCAGAGCGCCGTTCTTGTGGGAGACACAGGGGCGGGACAAATAACAAAACTGGTTAACCAGATTCTTGTGGGTATCCACATCGAGGCCATGGGTGAGGCGTTTTTACTGGCGGTCAAGTCGGGTGTCGAGCCGATGAAGGTCTTTAATGCCATCAAGGGTGGTCTTGCCGGGTCGAATGTACTTAATGCCAAGGTGCCGCTGGTACTCGATCGAAATTTCAAGCCCGGGTTTAAGATAAAGCTCCACCGAAAGGACCTTAAAAACGCCCTTGAAGCAGCGGGGAACCTGGGCCTGGACCTACCGGTCACCAAGATGGTGCAGGATATGATCAACTCGCTTGTCCAGGACGGCAAGGGCGAGGAGGATCATGGCGGTATTGTGCAGGCCATGGAAAAGAAAAACAACGTGGAGATAAAATCCCTCTAACTGATGGGCTACGATAGAATACCGATCCATAAGAGATGAGCGGCTGGCTTCCTCCGAAATACACCATCCTGAGGATGAGCTCATCCCTGAGGAATACTCCGCTCGCCTTTGTGGGTCCTTACGTAAAATTTTTCCGAAGTATCTAAACCTGTATTGATGCCTTGTTCTTTCATGGTGCATTTGCATGAACGTAGTAACTCTCGTGGAACGGTTCAGCCACAAAGACACGAAGGCACAAACAAGGAATATGAAGTTTAAATTCTCCCGCCCACCATTCGGCGGGCAAGCATAAAAAAGAGAAGAATCTATTGTATCAAGAGAATTATATTATAATCTTGGAGGCTTAATGGATGAGAAAATGGATAGAATTGTAGATTTACGGAGTGATACTGTAACAAAGCCCACCCCAAGGATGCGCGAGGCAATGATGCGTGCGGAAGTCGGTGATGATTGCTATGGTGAGGATCCAACAGTTAATAAGCTAGAGCATTTAGCGGCAGAAAAAGTTGGAAAGGAAGCGGCTCTATATGTGCCCACCGGCACAATGGGCAATACAGCGTTAATTCTCGCCCATACTCACCTGGGGGATAACATAATTGTAGATATTGAATCCCATATCTACTATTTTGAGCTCGGCAATATGGCATCGCTGGGAGGCGTGATGCCGGTTGTAGTGGGTTCCAAAACAGGCGATGGCTGCCCAGACCCGGATAACATAGAAACATACTTGCGGCGTGATGAAACGCGATTCGCTAAGACGAGTCTGATCTGTCTGGAAAACACTCACAATCGCAGAGGTGGATGCACGATTTCTCTTGAGAAAATGAAGGGCATTCGAGAGGTGACATCCAGGTACGATACCCCTGTGCATTTAGACGGCGCAAGGATTTTCAATGCTGCTCATGCTCTAGGGGTAGAAGCGCGTGAAATTGCCAGCCATGTCGATTCAGTGATGTTTTGCCTTTCCAAAGGATTGGCAGCCCCCGTGGGCTCCATGATAGCAGGCAACGCAGAATTAGTCAAAAAGGCCCGCATTGCTCGCAAACGCCTGGGTGGGGGGATGCGGCAAGCAGGTGTTTTGGCCGCCGCTGGAATTGTCGCCCTAACGGAAATGACTGACCGATTAGTCGAAGACCACAAAAACGCTAAGATCTTAGCAGAGGCCTTAGCTCAAATTGAAGCGTTGGAACTGAATCCAGAAAAGGTTGAGACGAATATCGTTATCTTTGACACCAGACCACTCCAATTGACAGCCGCTGAATTCTCAGAGAGAGCTATCACACGTGGCATCAAAGTGTCAGTACATGGGCCGACAAGGGTACGATTGGTAACGAATAATGATGTCAGCCGCGAAGATACACTATATGCAGCGGATGCGTTGACAGATTTGATGAAAAAGGCGTTATCATAACTTTCATAAGCTTATTTCTAAAGTCACTCTCTGGTGCCGTTTAAACTGCCCCTGAGTATCCAGGTCGCTTCCTGGATCATGAGCAAGCGGTTTGATATTTTGACCGGTATTTTCACTAGTATGATGCAGAGCACTTACACTCCGGTATTGATTATGTCACCCCGGACCAATGCCACCGGGGCCTGCAAGAAAAAACCGTCGATAAACGAAAACCCAAACTTAAAAAAACGGCGTCTGCTGAGAAAGGAAGTGAACCGTTTACATCAAAGTGCCTTGACAAATGATCCGATAAACCTAATTGTTAACCTGATTACACCAATGTTTTGCAGTGTAATTATCCCTACATCGATACACTGTCCCAAAAACGCGTCGACCACCTTTGAAGCTTGTTGCGCTAATTGGTTTCAAAAGGTTAAGCTGATACAAAGATTCAATAACTTTAAAATATCAGGAGGATTCAAATGGCTTCGGGTTATAGACGAAAAATATTGAAAGTAAATCTTGATGACCTAAATTATGTCGTTGAGGAAAAAGAGGAATATTTCTACAGGACATTCATGGGCGGCAGCGCAATGGCTTCATATTTTCTGTTGACCGAAATGGAAAAAGGGTTTGACGCCTTAGGCCCGGATAACGTTCTGGTTGTGACCACCTCAATTTTGACAGGAACGCCTCTGCCCGGTGCCAATCGCTATACGGTTGCTGCAAAATCTCCTCTTACCGATGGCTTCGGGGAGTCTGAAGCAGGCGGCTACTTTTCGGTTGAACTTAAAAAAGCCGGTTTTGACGCAATCGTCATCAAAGGCCAAGCACCGAGGCCCGTCTATCTTTGGCTTTCAAATGGAAAAGTCGAGTTTAAGGATGCCACTCACCTGTGGGGGCATGATACAGGTTACGCCCAAGATACAATTCGCGAGGAACTTAATGATAAAAAGGTTCAAATGATAGCAATCGGCCAGGCTGGTGAAAATCAGGTGCGTTACGCATCGGTCATTCAGGATCTTCGTCATGCCAACGGGCGGACCGGTATGGGCGCCGTATTCGGCTCTAAAAACCTCAAGGCCATCGCAGCCAGAGGAAAAGACAAATTGGATTTTCATGACGACGAGGGATTGAAAAAACTTGCCTCCTATTTTGTCAAAAATATGAAGGACCACCCCGTCTGCGCCATACTGAAAAAGGGAGGCACCTATGAATGGGATCTGGAAGACCTGAATGCTGACGGGGTGCTTCCCACAAAAAATTTCCACGGCGGCTCCTTTGATAAGGTCGAAAGAATTAACTATGAGGAGCTGAAAAATACGGTAAGGTCGGGGCGGGACACCTGTTATGCCTGCCCGATCCGATGCAAACAGGTATGCAGCGGCGGGAAATATGAAATTGATCCGAGATTCGGAGGCCCTGAATACGAGACAGTTGGATCATTCGGTCCCAATATTCTAAATGAAGATGTGGAGGCCATTGCCAAGGCCCACGAACTCTGCAACAAATATTCTCTGGACACCATTGAGACTGGCATGTGTATTTCCTTTGCAATGGAGTGTTTCGAGAATGGCATCATCTCCAAAGAGGATACCGACGGACTGGAACTGCATTTTGGCAACGGCGAGGCTACATTGAAAATGATCGATAGAATCGCCTTCAAAGAGGGATTCGGAGCGGTTCTTGCAGAGGGAAGCTGGAGGGCGGCCAGAAAAATTGGCAATGCCGCCGAAAGATTTGTGATGACTGTGAAAAAGCAGAGTTTTGCTATGCACGAACCCAGAGGCAAAAATAACATAGCGCTCGCCTATGCCACGTCACCCACCGGAGCTGATCATCTTGAAGCTGCCCATGATATGCCATTTGAAGAAGGAAGATGGGCCGTTCCAGATTTATATCCCATAGGTATCCTAAAAGGTGTTCCGGCACGAGATTTGAGCCCTATCAAAGCCAGCTCGTTTGTTTATAACCAGCGTATATACAGCTTCCTGAATTCTCTTTCCCTGTGCTTTTTCACAGCTGGTCCTGCAAGGCACTTCAGACTGAATCACGTTGTGGAGATGGTGAGGTGCGCCACTGGTTGGGAAACCAGCTTGTTTGAGATTATGCTTCTTGGCGAGAGGACGACAACCTTGGCCCGGCTGGTCAACACCAGAGAGGGATTTGATCGCAAAGATGATGCGCTGCCTGATAGGCTTTTTGAACCTTTGGAGACGGGTCCATTAACCGGGGTAAAGCTTGACAGGGAACAGTTTGAGAAAGCCCTTGATTTCTATTATGAAATGATGGGCTGGGACGTCGAAACCGGTGTACCCAGGGAAGCGAAGCTCTATCAGCTCAACATTGCCGACCTTTCCCAATTTTGATGTTGAATAGGGTTACAAATTTCGGCTTTGAAAGTGAGGGGGAAATTTTATGCTGAGCATAAGGGATAAAAAAATGCTTTCTCCCGACCTTGTGGAAGAAATCAGGCAAAGATTCCTGTATGTTGATTGGGAGCCTTATACAGGCGAACGCGTCTACTTAGAAGCCTCCGGGGGTTCGTTACATCTTAAATCAGGCACTGAGACCATGGCAAAACGAGCGGGACAATCGGGAACACGATATCAGGCTATCTGCAAGGGTGAAAGATTCCTGTCCGACCTATTCTTGTAAAGGCCTCGGTTGGCCCGATGCTATTCGACTTTCAGCGGCTCAGTATAACACTCCTGAAGAATTCGACCAATTCTTTAGAGCTACAAGAGATCTTAAAAGTAACGAATAAGAGAATAGCAATGAATAGCAAGACCAAGAAAAATCATACAGATTGTGTGTCTGTCACTGTGAGATTTGTTTCTATTATGCAAAAATACTCCGGGAATAAAAGGGAAGTTGAAATGGAACTTCCAACCGACCCTGCTCAGGCTATTCATCGCATTATCAACCATTTTAAAATTCCTTGGAAAGACAACCTGGATAAGAGCACGAGAATATTTATCAATGAAACGCTGAATGATCCCTTTGTTGATAGCGGGAAACGGTTAAAAGACAAGGATACCATCGCCTTTATACCCCTCAGCGGCGGGGGTTGACACATCCGGAATGAAAACACCAAAGCATACTAGAGGAGATTGTGTATCGACTTTCAATTTCGCAACTTTGACGGCTTCGTAAAGGTCTTTTTGTGAACGGTTTTGAGCAGTTTGGGGAATTTCTGTGAAATGTTGTGCGCGAAACTTCCGTTCAAAATAAAGGACAGGGTGGCAAGGCCGTGATAAGCGCCTGTACTGCCTGAAAGAACCACCACAAAAGTGCAATAGCTCAGCAGGGAGATTTGTTATGGAATATCGTGTCTTGGGGCGAACAGGGATTAATGTTTCCCCTCTTGGTCTGGGAACGGATAATTTCTTGGACCCCACGCCGGCTGATGAGTCGGCTAGGATACTCAACCGGGCTTTGGACGCCGGTATCAATTTCATCGATACCGGTGATGTTTATGCTGAAGGCGAGGGTGAGCGCATTATCGGCAAAACGCTTAAAGAGAGTAAACGCCGGCATCAGGTGCTCATTGCGACAAAGGTGGATCATGGTCAACGGAGGCCCGGGTTGACACTTGAAGAATATGAACCTGAACTTGGACCGAATCAGCAAGGTCATTCCCGGCTTAATATTATCAGGGCTTGTGAGAACTCGTTAAAGCGTCTCCAAACGGACTACATTGATCTCTACCAACTCCACCGTCAATCTCCAAATATTCCAATCGACGAATCTTTGGGGGCATTAGATGATTTGGTCCGCCAAGGCAAAGTGCGGTATATTGGATGTTCAACATTTCCGGCCTGGGCAGTAATGGAGGGCATACTTATCAGTGAAATCAAAGGCTATGCCCGGTTTGTTTCGGAGCAGCCGCCTTACAATTTGCTTGACAGACGCATTGAAAATGAACTGATTCCCATATGCCAGCGCTACGGTGTCGGTATCATTACCTGGGCCCCTATGGCTATGGGGGTGCTGGCGGGCCGATACACCGATGCAAATAAATATCCGGAAGGCTCCAGGGCAACACTGCGGGGCGGATTTTACGCAGACCGGGTCACAAAGCGGGGGATTGAGGTCGGAAATGAGTTTTCCAAATTAGCTAAAAGGATCGGTCTCACCCCTGCCCAACTATCCATCCTCTGGTGCAAAGACCAGCCGGGGATAACAGCGCCTCTCATCGGGCCGCGCACAATAGAGCAACTTGAACCCCTACTAACCGTTCTGGAGATGGCACTCGATGAAGCGACCCGCAAGGCCTGTGACCAATTAGTCCCTCCGGGAAGCGTCGTGGCGAATTTCCATAATACCGCCGGTTGGATGAAGGCACAAATTGTCTAGCGGTATCCCCATTATATCGCTTAATATACTTATGTGGCTCGATTGCAACTCCGGTCCCACCGATACAAGACGCGGTGCTTACCGATACCAATGTCGCCGATCAGGCTGCCATGCGGCATATGAACAAACTACGGGGAATAGCTTCGTTTTGCAGCTTCAAAGAACTTGTCATATTGTTTCTCTATTTTTTCTGAAATTCCTGGTACGGCAGGCACAACCTTTTTGATATAGGAGATATCCTTTCCGCTCAGAGGTTTCAATTCACTCGCTTTAGCATTCTCGCGTAATTCTTTGATCGTTTTAGCCCCGGAGATAACGACAGATACGGCCGGGCTAGATAAACAGAATTGAAGAGCCACTTGAGCCAAAGTTCGAGCGCCGTCAGTCACCAGGTTGTGCACTTTTTCAGTCTGCTCAATGAGCCACTGAATTAACTCCCGATTTAAAGAACTTCGGAGATCATTCTTTTTGAAAGTGACATCGGGGGTGAACTTCCCGGTAAGAAATCCTGTGCAAAGCGGAACACGTGCGATAATCCCAACCTTTTTGCTTTGAGCGGCTGTAAAAAGCTCTTTTTCTGCATCACGCTCAATAATATTATACGTTGTCTCAATAACATCGGCAAAACCGCATTCGATTAGTTTTAGGCCATCTGTTACCGGGCCGATTGAGACGCCATAAGATCTAATTTTCCCTGCAGTTTTGAGTTTGTAGAGCACTTCAAATTCCTCAAAAATGCATTGGAGCTGATTTAGCGGTGTATGGTAAAGATAGATATCAATGTAATCAGTTTGCAGTCTTTTTAAACTCGCCTCGCACGCTCTCTTAATCCATTCCTGAGAAAAATCTTGAAACGACCCGCCCTTTGAATCTATTCGATTTCCTCCTTTTGTGCAGATGATTATCTGGGTGCGTCGTTTCTTAAAAGCTTGTCCGATAAGTTCTTCACTATGACCATTTCCCTATACATCGGCAGTATCTATGAAGTTGATACCCAGATCAAGACAAGTATTTAGAATATTTAATGAAACCTTATCTTCAACACCGTCCCAACCAATCTCTTTAGGCCATTGTTTTGGCGGGCCCCCAAAGAGAAAAGTACCGAGACCGATCTCAGAAACTTTAAGACCCGCCCTCCCTAATTTACGATAATTCATAACAGAGCTCCCTTTAAAATAGGCGCGTATTTCCTCGTAAGAAAATCCTATTGATTAACGATATATTATGCAGCATATGATAAATCTTTACTTCTTTCTACTTCCGATTAGGGCATACGTCCGGTAGGGGGTACCTCATGGCTCCTCACAAGAAGGTTGCCAGGAGATGGTTTTTGTCCTTATAAAGGCTAGCAGCAAAAGACCTTTAGAAAGGAGCTAGAGCCGGACCCATGATCCAGACATACGCCCATCAGAAACAACTACATGAAGCCCGTTTGGATATCAAGACCTTGGAACGACTTTTTGCCAATCTGATTAACGACGGCACCAACTGCTCCCCTTTGAGTCTTACAATATCGTTGAGAATGCAAAGGAGGTCTTTGCCATCGGCGATCACGCCGAGGGCACTATCCTCCAGCCCGGTCAGATGATCTGGACGGCAATTGACATAACCGAGCCTCCGGGCAAACCACTGAAACACTGTAAGCTAGAACGGATTACCATCACCCCCATAGATCCGAAAGAGGGCACTGAGGTGCAGCGGCGATACGGTCGTTCCGCCAAGGGCCAGCAGCAGATCCTCCGGATGACCGTTGAGGCTCAGGATCAGGAGGCCTTGCTGACCCAGGAGGATCCGGCCGAGATCTTGGGAACCGATGTTCGCACCGTCAGCGGGATGGGATCAAGTCTCCGTTTGACTCTTGTTGATAATTATCGAAAGACCTCTTGCGGTTTTACCCTCTCATATACCACAGCATGTTGTCTTCGCTCATTTCCGTGCATTGCCCTGACAATGCCTACGCAATGACGTACTATAAGCTAAATTCTGCATGCAAAACAGGGTAACTATGCTTACATTGTCAGCCACCGAAGCAAGATCAAAACTATATCGACTTATAGATGAAGCAGCCTCCTCTCATGAGCCCGACCGGAGACACGCTAACGCTTCACCCGGTAGTTTATCCGTAACGTAACGTTATGTGATTCGAAAGGGGGGTCAGGGGCTTTACCCCTTCCAAGCTTGTGGGTTTTTTGCCTCTGAGCATATTCCTCTTGCCGGAGATGAGCTTTTTCTGTACTATGACCGATAATATAGGTCATATGACCGCAAATTTAGGTCGAATGACATACTCTTGAGGTCAATACAAATGTTGGAGCCAATTCTCGGATCTCTCAGTTGTGAGCGCGTTCTTATCTTTATGCTGGCTAAACAAGAAGGGTATGCGCGAGAGATCGCCCGTTTTTTTAATACGGATCTTGATCCAGTGCAAAAACAGCTGGAAAAACTGGAGGTCGGCGGCGTGCTAGTGAGCCGGACAGCTGGTAGAACGCGCCTCTACTCGTTTAACCCGAGGTATCCCTTCCTGAAGGAACTGAGGAGCCTGCTGGAAAAGGCGCTTTCCTTCTACCCGGAGAAAGAACGCGAGGAACTCGTAATGAGCAGGCGAAGGCCAAGACGCCGCGGTAAGCCTTTATGAAATCCATCAAAGAAATGACGCAGGGCGAACTTGCCGCACTCATCCAATCCAGCCTGCGGGAAAAGGATAAAGCGTGAATGAGGGATGTTTTTCAGTATTTCGATATCTTGCGGGATGGGCATCAGGAAAGATACTAATTCTGGTCCCCTCACCCTACCCCTCTCCCCAAGGAGAGTGAACCGGCGGAGACCTCGGCGCTGGCGGAGGCGAATAAATCATCGGCAACCCGACCAAAGGGCTCAGTCGGGCAACTATTGATTTCAAACACTTCAAGCCTGGGAAATCTTAAGTACTGGAGGTATCCTATGACATATCGTTTTCATCATGTTCATCTCGTCTGCAAGGACCTGGAACAAATGATCAACTTTTTCACTAACGTCTTGCATGCAAAGCTGATAGCTCGGCAAAAATTCGGAACCGCTGACGGGGCTTCTCTTTACCTTCATGACACCACCATCAACCTGAAAGTCTCCCGGGAAGATGAAGAAATAGTCGGAGACGCCTCCCAATCGAAATACGGATTCGATCATATCGGTTTAGAGGTAGAAGATATTGATGCTGCATACAATGATTTAACTAAGAGGGGCTTCTTATTTTTCACGCCTCCCAAAGATATTCCAAATTTGAGGATTGCTTTCTTTAAAGGACCCGAAGATATTACCATCGAGCTGGTTCAGCCGAGAGGTTGATCTGTCGGCTAGTTCGAGTTCCATGAAGGAGGTCGTCTCTAAATATTTCAATACCTTGCTGCGTGGGCATACGGGTGCCTTTGGCATATTTGCCTTAGCCTGATCGAACCAAGCCGTGCAAAGCAACTTGTTTGATAGGGTCAGAGATTCGAGAACTGTAAAGATAGAATAGGGATAGATCAACCGATTCGTTTGGTCGTTGACGCACATCCCGCTTTCTACGCGAGCAGACTGCGGGCAGCCGCAGCTGGGCAGTAGCAGCTCAGCCGGGACGTTGTGCAAGAAGGAGAAGAAAAAATGGCACTACCGCAATTTATCCGTGCAATGGTCGAGTCCAAGCTCGGCCCCTATTGCGAGAAGAAGATCCCGCCACATGCACTAGACACCGTACGGCTCGGTTTCAGGTTCAGAGGAAACTCGGTAACCCTGTTTGAAGAGCGTACAGCCTTCATGAATCCCGATACAAGGGTCGACATTGTCGTGGCCCAATTCCGATTTGATCCGCGCACATCCATGTGGACCCTTTACTGTGCAGACCGGAATTCCAGATGGCATGACTATTTCGATCTTATGCCAAGCAGGAATTTCGAGGATCTTCTTCTGGAAGTTGACAAAGATCCTACAGGGATCTTCTGGGGATAGGTTTCAGTCGCTTATTCGAGACAGGGTATACGAAAACAAATTAGATAAGAATGTTAAAACGCTCCTGGTGAGACATGCAATCGGTTCCAATAGATGAAGCAATGTTTTTGGATGCGTTCGCGCGTGATGTAGATTACCGCGACACATGCCCGCAAACCGCCTATCTAGATCTTGCAACGGGTGAAGTCGTTTGGGTATTCGAAGAAGACGAAGATGCGGAGATGTACGCAGGTATCGAACCCGAACAAAATGAGGCCGTGAGAG
>DATKZQ010000191.1:0-35133 GCA_035527895.1 Desulfatiglandales bacterium | reverse complement strand
CTGAAGGGTGGCCATATCAGTGTATACATTATCTGAAAAGCTCCCTTATGTCAAGATATTTTTGGATATATATTCAGTATTAATGGTGTATATACCGGTTTTTATCAGATCAATATCCTCAGTTTATCATTTATATTTCAGTGTATACGGAAAGATTTGTTATGGTGTCGCTCTAATTATCTGATTTTGCTGACAAAATATTGGACATCACATGATGCTGGGCTATTTTCTTAATAAAGTCACGCTAGTATCTGGGTGAGGTAATTCCTTGCACTTCCTGGGTGCCTATTGGCGTAACTCAGACGGATAGTATGCTTGAGGTAAAAAGTATAAACGTTTATCACGGGGACCTTCAGGCCCTGTGGGATGTCTCCCTCTTCGTGAACGAGAGGGAACTCGTATCGCTCATCGGCGCCAATGGTGCCGGAAAAACCACTATCGTGGAAACTATATCCGGCTTACTCACACCGAGGGCCGGGAGTGTAACCTTGGATGGCGTTCGCCTCGATCAGATGCCAACCCACAAAGTGGTGAAGATGGGTATCTGCCTGGCACCCGAGGAAAAAGGCATATTTACCGGAATGACCGTCCTTGAAAACCTGGAGCTCGGCGCCTTTGTTCCCGAGAGCCGGCGGATAAGAAATGGGACATTTCAATTCGTCTATGACCTCTTTCCTGTCCTCGAAGAGCGCAAGAAGCAGACTGCCGGAACCCTCAGCGGCGGAGAGCAGCAGATGCTCGCTATAGGGCGGGCCTTGATGTCCAAGCCCAAATTGTTATTGCTCGATGAACCATCATTGGGGCTAGCACCGATCATAGTGAAAAGCATCTTCGGAGTCATTAAACAGATCAATGAGACCGGGGTAGGTGTGCTGCTTGTCGAGCAAAATGTGGCCGCAGCTCTGGGCCTCGCCAATCGGGCCTATATCGTTGAGAACGGCCGGATCGCTGGGTCCGGTGACGCTAAAGGCCTGCTGGACGATGAAAAAATCCGGGATGCATATCTTGGAACGGGCTAATCCTGGAGTGATTATGAGATGATTGAGCTCGTGGCACAGACATTCGTCAACGGCATCAATATCGGTGCCCTCTATGGGCTGGTGGCGGTCGGCCTCTCGCTGACATTTGGGGTTATGAAGATCCTGAACATCGCCCACGGCGAATTTCTCATGGTGGGAGGTTATTTCGGCTTTTGGCTCTTTACCCTGCTCGGCCTGGACCCATTGTACGGTCTGCCGCTCGTCGCGGTTGCCGTATTCCTTCTCGGGGCGGGTTTCTATAAGCTCGTGTTTTCCGGCCTGGCCCGACTCCACGAAGAGACCAAGGTGAAAAACTCCCTGCTCGTTGGATTCGGCCTGTTCCTGATATTTCCACAGATATCCAGGATGCTCTGGACCTCCGACGAACAGGCTATCACCCCCGCTTACAGCGGGGGTTCGTTTCCGATCCTCGGGGTTCGATGCGGCTACGTTCCCCTATGTGCCCTTGTGATGGCCGTGGTGATTATTCTGGGTCTGCACCTCTTACTCACCAAGACCTATTTCGGTAAATCCATCCGCGGTACAACCGAGAACTGGAAGTCCGCAAAGCTCATGGGTATCAATGTTGAACGGACGTATCTGATCACCTTCGCGTTGGGGACTGCTCTAGCAGGCATAGCCGGGGTCTTGGTTGCCATGACCCAAACGATCTCCCCGGACATCGGGATGAGCTGGACGTTGAAGGCCCTCATTGTGGTGGTGCTCGCGGGAATCGGCAGCGTTGGCGGGGCATTCTTCGCAGGCATAATCCTGGGCGTTGTCGAGGCGGTAAGTGCCATTTTCATAGGTCCGTATACCGTGGCCCTTGGGTTGGTGATCTTTCTGCTGATTCTGATGTTCAGGCCACAGGGCCTGTTTGGCAAGGCCTAGGGAGGCACGCGTCGTGACCACTGCAAAACGGCTTCTGATAAACGCTGGCATAATTGTTCTCCTTATCCTTATGCCCCTGATAATCAAGCGAAGCGATATCATCACCTGGTTCTACTTGACCCTCCTGTATATTATTTCATCGCACAGCTGGAACATTATAGGCGGTTTCGCCGGCCAACAGAACCTTGGCCATGCCGCCTTTTTTGGAGCAGGTGCCCTGGCAGCCCGATACATTTGGCTCCATTTCGGCCTGCCCCTTCCCCTCGCACTGTTGGGCGGGGCCGTGGTGGCCACGGCCTTTGCGATGATTATCGGTTTTCCAGCCTTCAGGCTAAAGGGTATCTATTTTGTCATAGGCACCCTGGTCTTGGCGGAGATCTTACGACTGGTTTTCGACACGATTCTACCCCGGGCCGACGTCATGCCCATGTCGCTCTTGGCTACCTATAGCCTGGTTTCCCGGTATTACGTCACGCTCCTATTTGCGGTGCTGACCGTTGGTGTCGTCTACTGGATCAGTCGTTCGAGGCTCGGGTTAGGCTTGATGTCCCTTCGTGAAGATGAAGAGGCGGCCGAGGCCTCCGGTGTAAATACCCGGAAATACAAGCTCGTGGCCTTTGCCGTCAGCACGTTTATTGCCGGCCTCGCCGGTGGGCTCTATGCCTATTACGGCGTCGCTATCAAGCCGGGAGGTGTGTTTGAGCCGGTCTGGACCTTCGATGCGGTAATTATCGTTTTCGTGGGGGGCGTGGGCACGATAGTCGGTCCAATAATCGGATCCGTATTTTTCGTGCTCCTCCAGCAGTTCCTCTCCGTGTATCTGCCGGGGGGGATCCACGTTGCGGTTTTCGGCGTACTGTTCATCATCGTGGTTTTATTTTTGCCGGGAGGCCTGATCGAACTCGTGACGCGACTTCGTGGGAACTTTGCGAGAGGGGGTCAGACAAATTGATACTTGAAGTCAGGGGATTATCCAAATCCTTCGGAGGCCTGGTAGCCATCAAAGACCTGGACCTCTCTGTGAGTAAAGGTGAGATAGTTGGCCTTATTGGCCCAAACGGTTCGGGAAAGACGACGTTTTTTAATGTAGTGAGCGGAGTCTATAAACCTGAGAAAGGCATAATTGCATTTGATGGCAAGGACATAGCAGGTCTGAAACCACACAGGATATGTCAACTTGGCGTTGCAAGGACCTTCCAGCTCACTAAGCCTTTTACCCAGATGACAACCTTACAAAATGCCATGATCGGCAGAATGTACGGAAGCGAGCCGGTTTATGGCATGCGGCAGGCCATGGAGGAATGTGAGGGAATTTTGGAGTTCGTCGGTCTGGGCGAAAAGCGGTCGACATCTGCCTCAAACCTAGGGATTGTTGAGCGCAAGAGAATGGAGATTGCCCGGGCTCTGGCTACAAAACCCAAACTGCTGCTTCTCGATGAAATGATGAGCGGGTTGACGCCGACAGAGATGGAAGAGGCATTACGGTTGGTAAAGGCGATTGCCGATTCCGGGGTAACCCTTATTGTCGTAGAACATGTGATGAAGGCCATATTGGATATCTCGAGCAAGTTGATTGTTCTAAACTATGGCGAAAAGATCGCAGAGGGTGACCCGCAAGACGTAGTCAAGAACCCCAAGGTTATCGAGGCCTATCTTGGTGAGTAAGATCGTAGAGCCCCTGCAGTCAACCCACGGGCACCCTATTCCATTCACTGTACATAAACCCTGCCACCGTAGCCTTTGCCACCGAGGGTAATCAGGCGCATCTCCCTTGATCCCAAACCATCCCGCCCCTGGCCCCATTGTTCAAAGGAGGCGGTAAAGGGTTGTTAAAATCTCAGCTGGGAGAGGTATCGAACAAGGGAATCATGACGATCCATGAAAGTCAATGGAGTGAAGACCCCATAGATGGCGTCTTGATCCATTCTCTTGTTGCAGAGATTAAGGCAATGAATTAAATGTAAATAGATCAAGAAAAAGGTAAAAGGAGAGCATGGTGAACCAATTCAACACAAACGGGTTACTTGTAAAGGAGGTACGTGTATGGACCTGAAAAACCCCTCACGAGATGCTAAATCCTTTTCTCATGGGCAGACAAAAGCACCTGAGGAGAAAGAGGAAGTAGGATACACCTTTTGTGACGGCTGTAACGAGATTCCATTTTGCGGAATCAAGTTCTTCAAAAAGGGCGATGTGGTAACCCGGGTAGAATCATGGCCTGGGTTTCCCGCGTCCCCTCTCTGCTCAAAGGGTTATGCCACACTCCAGCGTCTCTATAATCCCAACCGGCTCAAGTACCCCATGAAGCGTACCAATCCGAAAGGGTCATCTGATCCGGGATTCATCCGAATCTCATGGGATGAAGCATACGATACCATCGTAGGGCATCTGAAACGCATCAGGGAGACATACAGCCCCCATGCCGTTTTCTTCTATGTCGGTGATCCTAAAGAACCAAGGGCGGCCGTCCAGCGCTTGGCTGCTGTGTACGGGTCAGCTAATTATGGTTGTGAAAGTTCCACTGCCTGCAGGAGGGCTGCTCTGTTGGCAGAACTATTGACCTATGGATTTTCGACCATGGGAAATCTCCCCACTGCCGAAACAAGATCTACGTTGATTTGGGGTACTAATCCTGCTTATTCCGGCCAACCTTTCATGTGCCACGGAGAGCTTGCAGATGCCAAGGAGCGGGGCGTCAAGTTCATTGTCGTGGACCCCAGAATCACCCCGACAGCCGGGACCCTGGCTGACATTCATCTGCGACCACGGCCCGCTACCACCGCCGCCCTCGCTGCAGGCATAATGCACGTCATTTTCAAAGAAGAGCTCCATGACAAGGAATTCTGCGATAAGTGGATTCATGGAATCGAGAAGCTGAAAAACTACGTCAAGGATTTCCCACCGGATCGGGTTGCGGAAATCACCTGGATACCGGCCGCAAAGATCGTTGATGCCGCCCGCCTTTACGCGACCAACCGGCCCGGGGGATTGATGGTGGGTGCTCAAGGAACCACTCACGACTTAAACGCTACCAACAACCATCGCGCCATATTGATGGTCCCTGCCATCTGTGGCTACATTGATATCCCTGGTGGTATCATTCAACCAACCGCACCCCTGGAAGGAATGCCCGGTCCCTGGGCTGACGGACCTCCGAAGTTTTGCTTAAGGGAGAAAATGAATCAGATGATGGAGCATAGATTGGATCTTAAAGCCTTTCCCGCGTGGGTGGAAAAGATATTTGAGGTTCAAACAAATTGTCTTGTCGAATGGATTGAACAAGGAAAAGTAAAGGCCTTTCTCGGTTGGGGTTTCAATACCATGATCTGGCCGCAGTCACACGAATACCAACAGGCCATTGAAAGCCTCGAGTTTGCGATGGCTGTTGACTACTTCTACCGTCCCTGGACCCACGATTATGTGGACCTTGTGCTGCCGGCCGCCACAAACTACGAGCGGCTGGCCCCCTTTGCTGTTTTGGGCCGCCAACTCTTCGGTCGCACCCCTATCAAGCCGCTCGGCGAGTGCAAAGAGGACTGGCAAATCGCCCTGGAGATAGGTGCACGATTAGGAGACCCGGAGACCTTCTTCAACGGTAACGTGGAGGCGGCCTGTAACGATATCCTGAAAATGTGGGATCTCACCCATAGTGATTTGAGAGAAAACCAGCAAGAAGGGGTCCTTGTTCCGGCAAACACTCCTGAATTGTTCAATAAACACGAACTCGGCAAGATGAGGATCGACGGTAAACCGGGCTTTCCGACGCCCTCGGGAAAGGTCGAAGCGGTCTCAACGACCTTGGAAAAACATGGTTATCCGGCCTTACCCGAGTACAAAGAACCCCTTAAGACTACGGAGGAATTCCCTTTGGTTTTGATTTCCGGCTCTCGAGCGCCATATATTACCCACAGCAAGTGGCGAGACGACGCGCCGTGGCTGTTAGAGCTCCAGCGAGAACCCCTCGTAACGATCAACCCCAAAGACGCAACGAAAAGACATATTGCTAGGGGAGATGAGGTGATCCTGAAAACGGCATACGGCCAAATCCATGTCAAGGCCAAGCCCACCATTATGGTTCCACCCGGTGTTGTCAGCATTATGCACGGTTGGGCAAAAGCTAATGTGAATGAACTGATACCCAGACAGTTCGATCCCATCTCCGGATATCCCCCCTTTAAGGAGACCCCCTGTGAGGTGGCAAAAAGCTGACCCTATACAACAAAAGAGAGGAGGAAACGCAAATCATGGCTCGATATGGGATACTCGTTGACCTGAACCGGTGTACAGGCTGCATGACGTGCGTTATAGCCTGCAAGGAGGAGAACCTTACGCCGCCGAAAGTATGGTGGCAGAGGATATTGGAGCTGGAGAGCGAGCCGCAAGATCATATCGTCTATTTCCGGCTTGCCTGCATGCATTGCGATGACCCCCCTTGTGTACCGGCCTGTCCCGAACAGGCGATTTACAGGAATCCGGATGGAATTGTCCTCATCGATCATGAAAAATGCAAGGGCCACGGTGAGTGTGTTAAGGCCTGCCCTTACGGCGTCATCGATGTGAATCCCGATGAGGATTATTTTCCGGGAAAGACCATACAATACGAAAACACGCCGGATAACTACCGGGTCCATCCCCCTGGAAAGGCATCAAAATGCACGCTCTGCATCCATCGAATTGAGCAGGGCAAAGAGCCTGCCTGCGTTGCAGCGTGCCCTTCAAAGGTAATGGTTTTCGGCGATCTGGACGATCCCCGGAGCCCCATTCAAAGGAAGCTTTCAACGTCGGTGGAGTTGCTTCCATCTGAAGGGGCCAAACCCAGGGTCTTCTATATGATTCCGGGGAATCTATCAAAAGAGATAGAGCAGAGAGTAATGGAAAACCCACACATGGATCGGTAGTCTTGTGATAACGGCAAGCTGAAGAGTAAGAACATACTCCTTTTGCAGATGACCCCGTGTGTCGTGAGCAGCCTCACTGGCTTCCCAGCTAAATTGACAATCGAGCGTATATGCCATAGTATATGGCCCAAAGTCTATTTACGCAAATCTGATAATGAAATAGGTTTCATGCCCATATCTGGATCAAAACCCGCATGGCTTAGGCGCAGGCTTCCCCCGAGCGGTCGGAGCGCGGCCGTAGTAGCCGCTATAAAGAACAGGGGTCTTCACACCGTATGCGAGGAGGCCCACTGCCCCAACCAGCTGGAGTGCTTCGGCTCGGGCACCGCCACGTTCCTCTTGCTCGGGCCCACCTGTACCAGGCGCTGCACCTTTTGTGCGGTGGACAAGTCACCGGTTCATATACCCGACCCCGAAGAGCCGCTACGCACCGCCGAGGCAGTGGCTCAGATGAAACTGGCGTTCTGCGTGGCGACCATGGTTACCAGGGACGACCTTCCCGACGGCGGGGCCCGGCACGTTGCCCGGACTATTGAGGCAATACGCGAAAAGAGCGTAGGTGTCGGGATAGAAGTCCTCATATCCGATCTCGGCGGCAACTGGGCTGCCCTGGAAATGGTATTAACTGCGGCACCTGAGGTGCTCAACCACAACCTTGAAACGGTACCGCGGTTATATTCCCAGGTTCGGCCTCAGGCGAATTACCATCGGTCATTAGAGCTTTTGGCCCGAGCACGTTCACATGTTCCGCCCCTTGTTACGAAATCGGGGCTCATGTTAGGTTTAGGAGAGACAAAGGAGGAGGTCCTGGAGGTTATGGGTGATCTCCGGCAGGCCGGCTGCAACTTGCTTACCTTGGGCCAGTACCTTGCACCTTCCGAGCATCATCACCCGGTGGTTCGTTATGTCCCGCCAGAAGAATTTGCAGAATACGAGGCTCATGCCTTAAAGCGGGGATTTAACGGCGTGGCCAGCGCTCCACTGGTAAGGAGTTCTTACCGTGCAGACGAACTGTATCGCATTGCTTCCGATCAACTGCTTCGGGGTAGTCTATCGAACAGCACCGTGCCAAAATAGAGAAAAGGATTTACAAGAAAGCTTCAGGTTTATATTCTTCAAATGAAACAACAATAGTCGTAATCTTCACTACCTCGTCGAGGCTTTTTGCCGGCGAGATTGTGAGAATGAGACACGTAATATGGATCTTATGAGACCTCAGCCACGTTATCCAACCCCTACCAAACCGGAAGACGACCCAGTCAAGTCCGCATGGGAAAATTTGATCCACAAAGGAATCCCTCCCGGCGAAGAGGTAAGGACCGAGGTCTCGAACTCGTGGCTTAAGTGCACGGAAATCGGTCTCGATCCTTTCAGCAAGAACTCACCGCCGACGCTTTCGAAAGCCAAACTGCTGAGTCTGCTCAAGAACAATAGGGCCTTGATCGAAATCTCTAAGCCGGTCATGGATATGATCGAAATATCGGTCAAGGGCACGGGCTTTATTATCACCCTTACCGAAGAACATGGTTATGTGCTGGTGGTTCGGGGCGACAGAGACATAATGAAAATGGCCAGGGAGAACTATTACTTGCCAGGCTGCCTGCGGACTGTCGAACATGCCGGCACAAACGCAATCGGGCTCTGCCTAACGGAGGGCAATCCCATTCAACTTACAGGCGCCGAGCATTACAAGGTGCAGCACCACAACTGGACCTGTTCTTCGGCCCCAATATACGATAGCCAAAGGCAGCTTATCGGGGCTATTACGCTCTCGGGGAGGTCCAGCAGCAGACACCGGCATACCCTTGCCCTCGTCACCGAGGCAGCCGATACGATACAGAGCCAACTTCGCGAAAGGGACTTGATCGAGGAAAAGAACCGGCTGAACCTAATGCTCACCTCGATCTTCAACTCCATTTCGGACGGCGTGATATCGGTTGACAATTGTCTGAACATCACCAACATCAACAGCTCTGCAGCCAGAATGCTGGATATGGATGCCGAATCAGTGATCGGGAGGCAGCTGGACGAAGTGGTTCATCCTGATGACCCCCTCATCCGGGCACTCAAGGCTAAGAAGTATTTCACCGGCATTGAAACCAGCTTTTTAAGCCCGAGTGGCCAGAAGAACTACATGTGCAGGGTCGATCCCATACGAAATGCATCGGGTGAGGTGTTGGGTACCATTATTACCATGGCTGAAAAACGCCACATGATGAACATCGCCAAGAAGCTCGGCGGCAACTATTCGAAATACGAATTCAAGGACATCAAGGGGAAAAGCCCTGCTTTTCAGAGACAGATTGAGTTAGCCAAGATTGCAGCTCGGACTAATTCAAGAATCCTTATCATCGGCGAGAGCGGCACCGGCAAAGAGTTGTTCGCCCAGGCGATCCATAGTTGCAGTAACCGGAGAAAGGAACCTTTCGTTGCGATCTCCTGTGCAGCCATTCCTCGAGACCTCATTGAATCCGAGCTCTTCGGCTACCAGGGAGGTGCCTTTACCGGCGCACGTCGTGAGGGCATGGTGGGCAAGTTCGAGCTTGCTCATAGGGGCACGTTGTTTTTGGACGAGATAGACGGTCTCCCGTTAGAGCTACAGGCCAAGCTGCTGAGAGTCCTCCAGCAGAACGAAATCATGAGATTAGGTGATACCCGGTGCATACCGGTGGACGTCAGGGCAATCGCTGCCAGCAGTACGGACCTGCTAACGGAGGTCGAGAACGCCAATTTCCGGGAGGATCTCTACTATCGGCTCAACGTGGTGGAGATAGTCATCCCCCCACTGCGAGAGAGGATCGAGGATATAGAACTTCTCATTGACCATATCTTAGCGCGGCAATGTCAGGAAATGGGTATTGAAAAGCCTCGAATACCGGATGAGGTTCTCGAAATCATGAAGAAATACCACTGGCCCGGGAACGTCCGCGAACTGGAAAACTGCATTGAGCGAATGCTGCTTGTTTCTCAAGGCGCTACCATCAGCGCCATCCATCTTCCCCTGAGACCTAGGAAAAAGGAGGCTAGACTCGAAAATGGAGTGCTAACGTTCCGTCAGGGTTACAAGGGCATGATTGAAGAGGCCCTCGAGCAGTGCAGCGGAAACATCTCCATGGCGGCAAAAAAGCTTAATATAGCGAGAAGCACGCTCTATCGCAAAATGAAAGAATTCGGGCTGACCTAGCCAGCCAAATGATGAGTTCTTGAATTACATCAACATCTTATCTTCTATACACAGGATTCTATTGTGCACCCATAGCGATGATAAAAACACAATTCAAAAGATCGCGTCTTTTTCCTTGAGCAAATCAGTGATTGAGCAATTAGAATACAGCTTCAACCCTACTGGAAGTCCGGTACCTCGTAACAAGTCAGAGGGATTTGTATAACATGGATCGAGATGACAGAGAACCGGTGTTCCGGCCCAAGGTCTATATGCATGAGGAACAAGGGGTCGTTAAAGAGATACAGGGCAGTAAGGCCTTGGTACTGACAGACAGGCAGTCCATGTGTGGCGAGTGCGTGGCTCGTGGCTGCTGTCATATGCTCGGCGGGGGAAAGGAAATGCTCGCCGAGGCTATCAACTCTGTTGGTGCTAAGGCGGGAGACTTCGTAAAAATAGGAATACCTGAGGGTACGGTTGCCAAGGCCTCTATGGTTGTCTACATGGTGCCTGCCCTAGGCCTCGTGAGTGGAGCTACGCTCGGCTACTGCATTGCCCGGTCCTTTCGTTTCGATAGTAATCCATTGACTCTGGTCGGCAGCATTGTCGGGTTAGGGGTCGCATTTATAGCTGTCAGGCTCTTAAGCAATACCCTCAGCAAGAAACCCGCCTTTCGACCCGAAATCATAAAGATCATTACTCCTGACGATCTGGCAGGCGACAAAGATCGCCTTCAGTGAACGAGCTCGGTGATGGTCTCTTCGTTTACTCCCCTTTCGCATTTTCATTGGATCTCGACACTCCCTCCCTGTTGTGTGCTCAGTCCTGATTATCCTTCTCGACCGCATCTATGAGCAACTCCTTGATGTTTGGTACCGCTGAGAGCACCCTGTTCCAATTGGGTATGTGAGGAACTTCGAACGGTGTTTCAAGGAACTGCTGACCAGCGCTCACAATGCATTGAACAAACGCCTCGGCGGAACTGTCCTCCCTGTGCCTGTCATAGTCCAACCCGTTGATCTCAGAATCACACTCATATCGAGCAATCAGGTCTTGTGCGATTCTCAGGTAACTCGCCCTTAATGTGACAAAGAACTCGTTGGTGAGGGTGTACCCCATGCTCGCCATTGTTCTGAATATGGATTTGGCGATGTCTGTCCCCATCTTCAGCAAACCTTTGTTGGGATCCCCCAGCGTGAGTGGCTGGTGCTTGTGTTCATAATTATCGGAAAGGTCAACCTGGCAGATTCTCCGCAGTGCACAATTCCTGTGGATTTCAGCAAGAACCCCAACCTCCAAGCCCCAGTCGCCGGGGATTCTAATGAGGTGTGCCAAATCTACATCCATTGAAAACTCCCCAGCCAGTATGTACCTGAAACTGTCAAGGTAATCCAGAAACTGATTCGGACCCAGGGTCTCTTTCAACGCCCTGATGAGGGGTGTCACGAATATGCGGGTCACTCTCCCGTGCATCTGATCTGTAACCCTGCTATAGTATCCCTTGCAGAAGCTAAACCCGATGTTCGGATGGGCGACAGGGTAACTGAGGCGGGCGAGGAGATCCCGATTGTAACTGACGATATCGCAGTCGTGCAGCACAATAACCTGGCTGTTTTCGAGGGCAAGAATATATCCATAGGCGACCCAGGCAGACCTTCCCTTACCGTCCTCGCCGACATTGATTCCCTTTCCAGCCAGTACAGAATAGAGATTTTCGAGGGCCGGCCCAGTGCACCAGATCAGTTTTGGTCTCTGAGGCAGCACAGAAAAGAATCGCCTTGCCTGCTTGAACTCCTCAGCGTTTGCCCTTCCAACGGTGACAATGATATTCTTGAGGTACGGCACGTGCCGGAGTTCCTCGACTATCTTTGGAAGACCAAGCCCCTGAAGCTCTACTGGTATGTAGGGAAGCACAAGGGAAATAGGCCTGTGCCTTGTGGCCTCTACCAGCTCAGCCTCCAGTTCTGCAAGATCCCTCTGCTTGAGCCGATGAAAGGTTGCGATCTCGCCGTTTTGAAAGAAATCAGACATCCCTTCTTCCTCCTGCTGTTTACAATTACAAGCCGTTGATAAGGCGAGTTTACGGACAAGTAACTCAATATGGCTTGTGATGAGGCGACGAGTTACAAGGAGTCATCACCTGTGGTCGAATCGAAATTGTACCCGGCTTTTTTATAGTTTTCTAAGGCCCGCTCTTTGAGCAGATTATCATTTGTTTTATGTGAGTATTTATCAGCGAGCTCTGCAGCATGACTATGCATGCCCGCCCTTTCAAACTCTTTCACTTCTTTTTCTACTTTGGAGTATTCCTGGGACGGTTCAACAACGGCGGCATGACACCACGAAATGATCCTTTTGACCCTTTCTCCACAGTGGGGGCATTGGGAAAGAGGTTTTTCATTCATACCCTGGATGTACTCAAAGGTTGCCCGGCAACTCTCGCACCCCTTTTCCGGATCCTCAACCTGGTATTCGTAAATTGGCATCGGCCTAATCCCCTTTTTTGTTAATCACAGTATCATAAATTTCGATGACAGGCTAGCACATGCACCAGCAACCTCCCAAATACAGATCTCACCATGGAGATAGTACCCTCAGCGAGGAGGTTGCCGGAGCCAAAGCGTATACTAAACCTGGCAACACCCTATTCCTATTCTCAATAACACACGGTAACCTCTTTTCAGCCATTGTCGAGTGGATGGGTTAGCTTAAGGTCTCCTCACGGAGCGCGAGGTAATTCAGCGATGCTAGCGCTCTTTCGGTGGTGCATTGAAAGAGGTCTTACCTTCACAAGACTACCCCACTATCAATTGCAAATCGTAATTGACATTTTGCCTTTAGAGACTTATATAGAGGCCTCTCAGCTGTAACCTATGACGAGGAGAGGTTTTTTATTGACTTTGCGAAGTTGTTACGGTAGCTTAAATTTGTTCTGAAATATTGGAGGGTTAGAATGTATGCAGTCATCCAAACAGGCGGCAAACAGTATAGGGTGGCGCCGGGTGAGGACCTGAAGGTTGAAAAACTAGACGGCAGAGTGGGAGATGATATCTTCTTTGATAAGGTGCTGCTTGTTTGTAAGGACGATGAGGTAACAGTCGGTAAGCCTATTTTGGAGAATGTGAAGGTACATGCGAAGATTACCAGGCAGGCAAGAGCCCCAAAGATAATTGTCTTTAAATATAAGAAAAGGAAGGGATACAGAAAAAAACAAGGCCACAGACAAGACTTCACGGGGATAAGGATCACTCAAATTGCATAGACGTGACCCTTTCCATTGTCAGTCCGAACCGTTTTTTCTTTCAAACATGATTCACTATTTGGAAAAAGGAGATAAAGATGGCACATAAGAAGGCGGGCGGTAGTTCAAGGAATGGTAGAGACAGCCCGGGGCAGAGGCTGGGTGTGAAAAAATTTGGCGGCCAGTCTGTTAGAGCCGGCTCGATCATCGTCAGACAGAGGGGCACGAGCATCCACCCCGGGAAGAATGTGGGCGTCGGAAAGGATTATACGCTTTTCGCGAAGATCGATGGGATAGTCACCTTTGACAGATCGGGGAAGTATAAAAAGCAGGTGCACGTCTATGCCCCTTAGCAACAGTACTCTTGCTGAGAAAAGAAACTATGCTGGTTGCTCGTTGCGTGGTGTCGATCTCTTGTTAAGAAAACGAGTAACTGAAAGGCATGATTTAGAAGAAGAAAGGCCCTAGAAGCTGGTTAACAGAACCAGTGACTAGAAACGAGAAACAAGTAACGAGAATGGGATTTGTTGACGAGGCCGAGATCACGGTAAGATCAGGTGATGGCGGTGCCGGTTGTGTTAGCTTTAGAAGAGAGCGATTCTTGCCAAAAGGCGGGCCTGATGGTGGTGATGGCGGAAAAGGCGGAAATGTTCTAATCAAAGCCACCAGCAGACTCCATTCCCTCTACGATCTCGGCTCGAGAAGGTCTTTCAAGGCTCAGAACGGGGAGTCAGGCAGAGGCAAAAACCGATCAGGAAAAAAAGGGAAGGATATTGAGATCTTGGTCCCGGTAGGGATCATGATAACGGATCAAGAGACCGGTGCCCTCCTCGCTGACCTCGTTCACGACCACCAGCAAATAGCAGTGGTGGAAGGGGGAGCCGGCGGCAAAGGGAACCAGCACTTCGCTACTCCTGTCAATCGGACACCCCGGTTTGCACAGGAAGGCCAAAAAGGAACGGAAAAAAGACTCAAACTTGAACTCAAGCTCATAGCCGACGTGGGTATCATTGGTTTGCCGAACACAGGCAAATCTACCCTGTTGTCCCGCATTTCAAATGCACACCCCAAAATAGGGGACTATCCCTTCACAACTATCACCCCAAATCTGGGCATTGTTTCCTTTGAAAATGAACAAACCCTTGCCGTCGCTGATATCCCTGGTCTCGTCGAAGGCGCGAGCAGCGGTAGGGGGTTAGGTCACCGGTTCTTACAGCACATCGAGCGAACGAGGCTTCTTGTGCACGTACTCGATCTGAGCAAGCCGGAGCCGGAAGATCTCCTGAAGGATTTCTCCACAATCAATGATGAATTGCAACGATACCACCCGTCTTTAACCACCAAGGATCAGGTGATCGTCCTAAACAAGATTGACCTCAGTACTATCGGTGAGGCAGACATCAAGAGGATTGCCTGCTCCTTTCATGACCTCGGGTATGAATGTATTGCTATCTCGGCCCTCACCGGTCAGGGGTTGGATGAACTCAGAAGGGTATTGAAGGAAAAGACACTAACCTGATATCTTGTTTCGCAGAAAAAAATGGATTTACGGAAGGGAATAGTAGACGCGGTAAAAAGAGTCGTCATCAAGATTGGAAGTGGTGCCCTGACCACAGAAGAAGGTTTGAATCTGGGGATAATCGATGCCCTGAGTGAAGACATAAGCTTCCTCATGAAAACCAGAGGCCTTGAAGTCATTCTGGTTTCTTCAGGTGCAATCGCCTCAGGGATAAAAAAGATGGGGTATTCCCAAAGACCCCAGTCCATATCACAACAGCAGGCAGCAGCTGCAGTCGGCCAAAGTACGCTCATGCTTGCCTATGAGGAGGCCTTTCAAAATCACGGGCAAAAGGTGGCCCAGATTCTGGTAACCAGGGACGATCTAACCCATCGAAAACGGTATCTCAACACCCGCAACACGCTCTTTACCTTGCTCCATTGGAAGGTTATACCCATCATCAATGAGAATGACACCGTTGTCGTAGATGAGATTAAATTCGGAGACAACGACAATCTGAGCGCTATGATCGCTAACCTCGCTGCGGCAAATCTCGTTATTAACTTAACCAGTATAGATGGTTTCTATGATGATGATCCCCGAGTAAATAAAGATGCCCGTCTGATTCCTATCGTTGAAAAGGTGACCAGCAAATTGGAAAGGGAAGCCAGCTCTATCCCGGGCGCTCTGGGAAAGGGCGGCATGGAAAGCAAGATCAAGGCAGCGAAGCGCGTGGCCATGTGTGGGATTCCGACCATTATCACCAATGGCTTGAAGAAAAATATTGTTCGCGTGATTTTTGAAGGCAAAAACGTAGGCACGCTCTTTCTGCCTCAGCCGATTCCAATGAAGAGCCGAAAGCACTGGATCGCCTTTACAAAGTCGCCCAAAGGAAAGATAATGGTCGACAAGGGAGCCGAAGATGCCCTGGTTCGAAAGGGTAAAAGCTTGCTGCCGTCTGGTGTGGTTGCAGTTTTTGGGAGATTTGCTCTTGGAAACTCCGTAACTATAGTGAATGAAAAGCAAAGAAGCCTGGCTGTTGGCCTCGTCAATTATGAATCAACAGATGTGGAGAGGATTAAGGGACTGAAAACCACAGAAATAGAAAAGACACTCGGATACAAACATTACGATGAGGTCGTTCACAAAGATAATCTCGTGTTGCTCAATACCCCCTGAGGATACCTGGTGCTCATCGGCTACACACGACCTGAAGAGATGAATGAAGTCATGGATCTAAGTGAAATGATACGGGGTATGGCCCGGGAAGCCAAGCTTTCCGCGAGAAGACTCAGATCTGCTCGATCTAGCGAAAAGGACGCCGCGCTACGATTTATGGCGGAGGGTATCGTAGCCAGGAAAGAGGAGATCGGTAAGATAAATGCCGAGGATGTGAGCCTGGCCAGGCAAAAGGGCCTGAGCTCAGCGATGATAGACCGGCTGACCCTGGATGAAAAAACCATCGCTTCAATGGTGGCGGGATTGCAGGAGGTTATTACCCTGCCCGATCCCGTCGGCGAGGTGACGGGAATGTGGAAAAGACCAAATGGACTGCAGGTCGGACGGGTACGGATTCCCCTGGGCGTAATCGGATTCATTTACGAGTCCAGGCCCAACGTAACCGTTGATGCGGCTGCTCTTTGCCTTAAGTCAGGCAATGCTGTCATACTAAAGGGAGGATCTGAGGCAATCAACTCAAATCTGATCCTCAACGAGATTCTGGGAGGGGCCGTCGAAAAGGCCGGCCTGCCGGAAAAATCGATCCAGGTGATCCCGTCCACCGAACACGAGGCGGTTGGCATTCTCTTGGGTTTGGATGATTACGTTGACATAATCATACCGCGAGGTGGCGAGGAACTCATTCGGTTCGTCGCAGAAAATTCCAGGATTCCGGTGCTAAAACACTATAAAGGCGTGTGTCATGTATACGTTGATGAATTTGCTGACGTAGAGATGGCCCGAAATATATGTTTCAATGCTAAGGTTCAGCGACCAGGGGTCTGTAACGCCATGGAGACGATGCTGGTGCATCAAAAGGTGGCCCCATCATTCCTGCCTGAAATGATACGGGAATTCATGTCCGCCGGTGTTGAGATTAGAGGTTGTGAGGAGTTGCTGAAATTGATACCAGGTCTCAAACTAGCCGAAGAAGATGATTGGCCGGCTGAGTTTCTGGACCTTGTATTGGCGGTCAAGATTGTTGAAAACATGGATGAGGCCTTAGATCACATTGAAAAATACGGCTCCAATCACACGGAGGCGATTGTTACGGAAAATTATGAACGGTCTCAGGAATTTCTGCAAAGGGTAGACGCCTCCGTGGTACTCGTGAACGCTTCTACGAGGTTCAATGACGGTTTTGAACTCGGTTTAGGTGCGGAGATAGGTATCAATACAGCAAAACTGCATGCCTATGGGCCAATGAGCCTTAAGGAGCTGACCATCACGAAGTTCATCGTATTGGGATCAGGGCAGGTAAGGACATGAGAGTGGGTTTCTTGGGAGGAACCTTTAACCCAATTCACCTGGGTCATCTGAGGGCGGCAGAGGAAATAGGTGAAGATCTTGATCTGCAAAAGATTCACCTCGTACCAGCAGGAATCCCCCCCCATAAGACTCCTGATCCCCTTGCCGATTTTTCTCATCGTCTGGAAATGGTACGGCTGGCAAGTGCCATCTCTCCTCTGCTTGAGGCGTGGGACATTGAGGGGAAAAGGCCTGGTCTTTCCTATTCCATTGAGACACTTCGGTTATTTCATTCTACGTTTGGGCCTCAGCTTGAGCTCTTTTTCATCGTGGGAATAGATGCCTTTCTCGAGATAAAAACATGGAAGAAATACCGGGAGCTATTCAAGTGCGCCTCCTTTGTTGTGATCAACAGAGCGGGTTACGATACACAAGAGTTCGCTGGCTTTCTTGACTCTCTCAATGTGGGCTTTGCCTGGGATCCAGAAGGCAGGTGCTTTTGCCATCCGTCCGGGAATATTCTGCTTCAGAGAGAAACGACGGTCATGGATATTTCCGCAAGCAGAATCAGGCAAATGGTGGCCGAGAGAAAATCTATTCGCTTTCTCGTACCCGAAGTAGTAAGAGAATATATAGAAAGGGTTGGGTTATACCTGGTAAATGAATCCACTCGATAAGGCCCTCCTATGTGTTAGCATCATCCGTGAACGGAAGGCAACTGATCTTGTCCTCTTTGGCTTGGGTGCCTTGACCTCCATAACCGATTACTTCCTCATCGCCAGCGGAAAATCAAGTAGGCAGGTTCAGGCTATAGCACAGCATTTACAGAGACGCATGAAGGAGGAAGGTTTCACCCGTTTTGGCACCGAAGGTGAAAGGGACGGTCACTGGATTTTGCTGGACTACGGTGATGTCGTGATTCACCTGTTTTACGAGCCGGTGCGTGGATTCTATGATCTCGAAGGTCTATGGGTTGATGCTCCTCGTGTGCATATAGACAAGGATGTGCGGAAAGGTGCGAATTAGAAACCTCTTTATCCTTGGTGCAGCCCTCGTGGTAATCGCCACCAGCGTCTCGGATTCCCGAGCGGCATTCCTGTCTCCCAGAGAGGAAACCGAGCTCGGAGAGAAATTTCTCGCCAGAATTAGCTCCCAATATGTATTCGCCGATTATCCTTATATAATGCAGTACATGAACGAGCTTGGCGCTTATATTGGTGGCAATATAGAGGTGCCTTACTTCCCTCTCAAGTTCTATGTGATTAAGGATAGTACCATAAATGGGTTTGCAGCTCCCGCCGGGCATGTCTTTTTCTTTTCCGGACTTATTGGCATACTCGATGATGCCGATGAGCTGGCCTCAATACTGGCCCATGAGCTCGCTCACGTGAGCGCCAGGCATTTGGCCTCCCGTATCGACCGGTCGCAAAAGATTGGGTTGGCCACCTTGGCCGGCATGCTCGCCGGCATTCTGGTCGGGGGGGAGGTAGGTGGTGCGCTGATGACCGGTTCGGTTGCTGCGAGCATTCAAGCCGAACTTGGCTACAGCCGCGAAGACGAAAGGCAGGCTGATCAACTGGGATTCAAATACACACAGCTTTCGGGTTTTAACCCTGCGGGAATGCTCACCGCGCTACAGAAGATTCAAAGGGAAAACTGGTATGGCAGTCAGCAGATTCCAGCATACCTTCTTACCCACCCGGGCGCACCGGAGAGGATGGCTACCATAGATTCAATGCTGCGAGGATATGAGAAGACGCCAGATCACGAGACGACAAAGAAACTGCGAGCCTTTTTCCCGATCTTTCAAACCATGGTAATAGCCCTCTGTCTTGACAAGGAAAAGGCGGCACGAGAGTTAGAAAAAAGGCTTCGAAACGATCCCGCTTCCGGTACGGCGCACTATGGTCTGGGACTCATCCTTCAGAGAGAGGGAAAGCTGAATGAGGCCCTGGAGCATTTCAAAATAGCAGGCAGGAAAAACACTGACTCCATTCCTGTCATGTTCTCTTTGGCCGAGACATATCAGATGCTTGGTGAATATGAAGACTCCGTAGCTGTATTGAGAAATGCACTTGAGCTATCCCCGAAAGACAACGAGATATTGTTTCTTCTTGCCTTGTCTTTACAGGGACTCGAGCAGTATGGTCAGGCTTCCGGGATCTATGAAAGGCTGACCTTCCTCCCACCTGTCAAGGATATGGTGTATTATAACCTCGGCCTTGTCTATGGCCGGCAGGGCAAATTGGCGCTCGCTCACTATAACTTGGGTATTTATTTCTTCAAGCTGAGAAGCAGAGAAAAGGCCTTGTTCCATTTTGAAAAGGCAAGAGAGCTCGCAAGAAACGATGCCGCCCTCCAGGAAAAGATCGAAAGGGCATTAGTAGATGTTAAGAAATCTCACTCCCCTCAGTGACAGGTCCTTCCAATCTCCGCTCCCTCCAATTCGTTCCTCATAGAATCCAGTCTGGATAACGCATAGCAACACCAACACCTAAGGTCTTCCCGTTGGGAAATGAAGCTCCCCCGCTGCCCCGGAGGGCGGGACCTCCGCCATGGTTCAGTCGGACAAATCCGCCATAATTGCGGCGGATAAATCTGCGCTTCGCTTCGACAAGTCGCCGACGCACCAAAGCCGCTATGGCGACGGTGCGCTGCAGGGCCTACTGGCGAAGGCGAACAAATAAGCTTGTAATGCGTCGTCCCCAGACTATTGACAAAACGCTACCAATGTTCTATAGCGAGCACGGTAGTTGAAGCATGCAATTCTACATCTTTAAGCAGGAGTAATACTTATGGCTTTGATGACACCCGAGCAGTTCGAAGAGAGCTTGAAAGATATCAAACCGCGGGCATTCATGAATGGGAAAAAAATCGAGAATATTCTTAAAAATAGGAATACACGCACCGTTGTAGAGGCGAATAAGGCCAGCTATGCCTGGGCCCTGGACCCCAGATATAAAGACATTATGACGTGCTATTCACCGCTCATCAAAGATGTGGTCAACCGGTACACCTATGTGAGCGCCAGCACTGATGATCTGGTAAAAAAGGCTGAAGCAGGTACTTTCACCGCGGAGATGCTGGGCACGTGTATATATCGCTGCGTCGGCTATGACGCATTCCACTCCCTGGCCAGCACCACCTGGGAGATGGACAAGGAACTCGGCACAGAGTATAACCCTCGTTTTCTTGAATACCTCAAGATGGTGCAGACAAAGGACCTTTCCGTAGCTGGCGCCCTCACCGAGCCGCGGGGAAGCAGAAAAGAAAAAACCCCTGATTGGTCAGACCCCTATCTGTCATTGAAAATCGTTGACAAAAACAAAGATGGCATTGTGGTCAGAGGTGCCAAAATAAACATCAGCGGTGCCTACGCCAGCCACGAACTGGTTGTCCTGCCTCAGGCGGCCCATTTCGAAGGCGAAGAGGATTACGCTGTCGCATTTGCCACACCTGTAGATGCTAAGGGAATCACCTTCGTCTGCCAGTATACCCCATATTCCGCGGAAAGAGACTTGGCTGAAGATCTCGAGGAACTGGGTAATCCCGTGTTTGGCCAGCGAGAGACTTCTATGGTGGTCTTTGACCATGTGTTTGTTCCCTGGGAACGGGTTTTTCACTGTGGTGAGTTCCCATATTCGGTTAAGCTGGTAACCCGTTTTGCCAAAACCCATCGCATGACCTGCGGTGGTACGTGCAAGGTCGGGTTCATGAATCAAATCATCGGAGCCGCAAAGCTGATCCAGGAATACAAGGGTTTAGAAAAGGCTGCCCATATCAATGAACAGTTGGCCGAGATGGTGGTTTTGCGGGAAACAGGCCGCTCGTGTGGACTCGCCGCTGCACATAGGGGTGCAGAAGAACCTCCTGGTTCAGGCGTGTTCCTGCCCGATGAACTCATGGGCAATGTTTCAAAGCTGAATGTCTGCAACGCCTTCTGGCGGGTGATGGCCTTGGCCGGGGACATTGGCGGAGGCCTCATTGTCACCCTGCCCTCCCTCAAGGAGTTGAAAAATCCCGAGGTAAAGGACTACGTCGAGGAGTTTTACAGCTTCGGCTCTGACGAGCCTACCGAAAACATCATGAAGGTCCACAAACTTCTGCAGAACTGGACGGCGGGTCTGCACGGCGTGGGAACCTGGCACGGGGCCGGACCGGTTATGGCCCAGAAAATTATGTTGCAGCGGGTTATCGACTACGAGCATGAAAAAAACCTGGTCAAGCAGACTTTGAACCTGAAGGAAAAAGGGGGTACAAGGAGTACCGACTGAGAAGACCGCCAAGCAAAAAGCCTGGATAGGATGATCCCCCCTAAAGGCGTGAACCTGATGGGGAGAAGGAGATCGGCATATGGAGGCATACACAGGGCGACAACGGGTATCTGCAGCCTTTAAGAAGACCTTTACCGATCAGGACATCTCTATTGACAGAAGCCCCGCTTACCCCATTATGGGACAGTGTAACGCGCAGCTCATGGGTGCCTCCGTGCTCAGAAGACCTTTATCAGCAACGTTGAGGTTTGGAAGACGACCATTCTCTTTGCCACGATCCCTGAACTGGCCCCCAACTGCATGACCGCCTTTATCTTTGAGGTGGGGATGCCGGGGTTCTCTAAGGGAAAGAAGTTCAAAAAGCTTGGCATGCTTGCCACCACTGTTACTCAGCTGGCCATCGAGAAAGGATTGCTTTTCCTTTTTGTACCTCCTTTCGGCAAGATCAAGCCAAATCAAGTGGAAAAAATACTGTAACCCTACCTGCAGTGGGAGGTCATCATGGCACTCAGAACGAGAGGAGATTACCTGGCGAATCTCAAGAAGATGAGGCCCAACGTTTACAAGTTCGGTAAACTCATTGAAGATGTAACCACAAACCCTGCTACCCGGCGAACGGTTGAAAGTCATGCTCGGGGCATTGACGCAGCTTACGACCCGGAGCTTTCCGAGATCTTTACCACAACCTCAAATCTGACCGGTGAAACCATCCACCGCAATACATCGCTTATGTGCACAGCCGAGGACATGACGTACAATTCTAAGTTTAAGCGGAAGATGTACCATTTGACCGGTAGTTGCACCGGTGCCCTTTGCGTGGGCTGGAACAGCTTGAATACGATGTGGTCGGTGACCTATGAAATGGATCAGGCTCTAAGCACGGATTATCACGATCGTGTCAAGGAATGGGGGCTCAAAATGCAGGGAAAGGGCCTTCTGGTGGCCGGAGCACTGACAGACGCCAAGGGCAACCGCGCATTGAAGCCTCACCAACAGCCAGACCCTGATACCAATTTACGCATCGTGGAGGTCAAGAAGGACGGTATCGTCATTCGGGGTGCCAAACTCATGATCTGCGGCACAGCAGCCTCTGAGGAGATCTTTCTCATGCCCGGAAGCGCTTACCGGGAACCGGACAAGGATTTTGCCCTCAGCTGTGTCGTTCCTCGCGACATCCAAGGCCTGACCATTGTCGAAACGAGGCATCCGAGCGACGAGCGAGAGCTCTCCGATGGGTTCGATATCCCCACCGAGACAGGCACAACTCAGGCCTATTTGCTTTTCGAAGATGTATTCGTGCCTAATGAGCGGGTCTTTATGGCCGGAGAATACCAGCACACGGCCGATGTAATAGCCCGGTTCACCGCCACATACCGAGCGTGCATCGGGGCCTGTGTTGCCGGGCAAGGAGACGTTATGGTCGGTGCGGCAACACTTATGGCAAGGGCTAATGGGCTTGGCGCCAGGGTCTTCAGGGAAAAAATCGTCCACATGGAGTTTTGCAATGAAACCACATTCACCATGGGAGTCGGTGCAATTGCCCTGGGCCGCAAACACCCATCCGGTATCTGGCTTGCCGACAGCTTGACGGCACATGCCAACAAGATCCATGTCGCCACCTTACCGTATGAGGTCAAACGACTCTGCCAGGAAATCGGCGGTGGTATTGCAGAAACGGGGTGTCTCCCTTCCTACAATGATTTTAGGAGTCCTGACTACGGCCACCTCATCCAGAAATACGTCAAGGCCGGGGCTGGCTCTGCCGAGGCCAGGGCCCGCATCGCGCGTCTCATCGAATGGCTGACACTGGGAGCGGGCGTTCCGGGCTGCATGCACGGTGGCGGGTCTCCGGACGGAGCGCGCATGGTCGTATTCGCCTCCTCGCCCCTTGAGGATTATGTAGAATACGCCAAGAGGATTGGGGGGATCCAAGAGGAGATACCTGAACCGACCAAATAGTGTAGACCCGCTCCGATCACACGCTTCAGATTATTTTTCGGACAAGGCGTAGTTGATCAGTGCCTTGAGATGACAGGCAACATTCATGGTATTGTTTGACTATGCAAAAACACCTGGAGCAAAGAACTCACACACGACCCGATACCCTCTCAAGTCTAACATGCCGAGACTGGAGCTCTGATTACTATTGCCCGTGGCCGGTAGCTTTAACGCTGTGTTTACCAGGAAGGAGATATGGCTCCTGGCACCTCAAAGGGCAGAAGACACAGTTAGCCGCCGTGGTTCTTTGAGAGGCCTGATCGTACGAACCCCATATTGCACCTGTTGGTGGGACTTCTGTCTCGTCCGACACCTTCTATAAAGGCATCATCTTACGAGAATATATTGTATAGACCTTAGCCTTTTCTTCGGAGGAAAACTCACACGTAAGCGTGAACAGTTCCCTGTGCTCATTGTCTAACTTCATGATTTGAACTGCTTAAGGCTTTACATATTCGGACCTCTGGGGATGAGATGGAAAAGAAAGTGCTCGAGCGTGGTTTCGGTGTTGGACTAAGAGACGAAATAGGGATATAAAGGCTTTGGAAAAAGAAGAAAAGGGGATCTGGTGCATCTGGCAAGGGCGAAACGGTGCTAGAGTGAAGGAGCCCTAAAAAAAGTTTTGGCAGGTTTGAAGGCTCTGATAATTCGCATGATCATTCTACGAGGAGGAGTGTATCTTTTATGAGCCAAGACGGTAAGGCAAAGGTTGTTTTTGAGCCTTCTGGGAGGAGAGGCGAAGTTGCCACAGGCCTGACGGTTCTTGAGGCCTCCCAAGCGTTGGGGGCCGACATCGAGGCACCATGCGGCGGAAAACGGGCATGCGGCAAGTGCAAGGTACGAATCGATGAGGGGATTCTCCCGGAATCTGAAATCGCATCCAGCCAATCCCATGTCAGTGAATGGCAGAAAGGAGAAGAGCAGCACATCACCCCTGAAGAGAAGAGTGCGGGGTACCGTCTAAGTTGTTGTGCAAAGATCGAGGGAGACCTTTTGATCTTTGTACCGGAGGAATCGAGGACCGGCCAACCGGTGGTGTGCAAGGCAGCCCGGGATATTCATATCCAGTGGAATCCCGCGGTCAAGCATTATTATGTAGAGGTGTCCGAGCCTACCATTGAAGAGTCAGGCGGTGACCTGGAGCGTCTACTGGGAGTGCTGGGCCGCGAGTACGGCCTTGTAAACCTCGATATTGACTACCTTGCCTTGAGAAAACTGCCAGATTGCCTCCGGCAAGGCAACTGGAAAGTCACCGTCGGCATCTGGATGGATAAGGAAATTATCCGCATCCTGCCGGGGAGCATTGATCATTACTATGGTGTGGCTGTTGACCTCGGTACAACTACGGTTGCTGTCTACCTTTGTGACATGGCTTCCATGGAGGTGGTGAACACCGTCTTTATGATGAATCCCCAGCACAAGTATGGTGAAGACGTAATGAGCCGCATCTCTTACCACATGAAGCACCTGGATGGGCTACAGAGGATGAATGAAGATATAGTTGAAGGATTAAACAACCTGATTGTCCAGGCTTGCAAGACCACGGCAATCTCCAAAGAGGTTAGCAAGAACGCCTATAGTGACAAAAAGGGAGCGGCGCACAAGGTCGGAAACAAACGCAATTGTGCCCCCAGCCCATCGGATATCATAGACATGACAGTTGTGGGCAATACGATAATGCATCACATCTTTTTAAGGCTCAATCCCAAGTATGTTGGCGCTGCTCCTTTTCCGCCTGTAATCCAAAAGAGCATGAACATCAAGGCAAGGGACATGGGAATGCGCATACATGAGTCAGCCTATGTTCACGTGCTCCCTAATGAAGCAGGATATGTGGGAGCCGATAACGTAGGAGTGCTCATTGCGGAGGAGCCTTACAAAGGAGACGAAATCCAACTCATCATTGATATCGGTACCAATGGTGAGCTTGTTCTTGGGAACAGGGATAGGCTCATCTCCTCGTCTTGTGCAACTGGTCCAGCATTCGAGGGTGCACAGATAGGCTTTGGAATGCGGGCGGCTGATGGGGCTATTGAACGACTCAGGATAGACCCTGAAACTCACGAGGTGGACTACAAGGTGATTGGAAGAGACGCCTGGAGGAGTTATTCCCGAACCGAGGAGATGCAAGCCAAGGGCATATGTGGTTCTGGAGTCTTAGATCTATTAGCTGAGCTTTACTGTTCCGGTGTGATACTGAAGAGCGGGAGGTTTAATCCAAGACAGAAGTCCAATCGCTATCGTAAGAATCCGGAGAGCAATCAGGCGGAGTTCATCATTGCCTGGGCTGATGAAACTAGTATCGGTAAGGACATCGTGATCACCCAGCACGATATCCGCCAGATTCAATTGGCGAAGGGCGCTCTCTATTGCGGGTGCAAGCTAATGATGCGGCGGATGGGGATAGAAACAGTAGATAAGGTGAAAATAGCAGGGGCTTTCGGGACCAACGTAGACCCGAGAAAGGCCCTGATCATGGGATTACTTCCCGACTGTGAAATAGATAGAATCGTCTCTGTCGGTAATGCGGCAGGAGACGGAGCAAGGGCCGCCCTTCTGAACCGGGAAAAGAGGAAGGAGGCGGAATGGGTCTCGCACAATGTTGAATATGTTGAATTGACGCTTGAAAACGACTTTCAGCAGCAATTCATTGAGGCCCTGCAGATCCCCCACATGAAAGATCGATTTCCCCACCTTAAGGGTATCGTCCCTGACGACATCCTTAATCAGTAATCCGGTTCTCTGGGTTACCTCAGTTTATGTGGTCCCAGGCCTCGCTGTCTGCTTCTCGAGCGACGGTCCAATCGGCTCAGGCACCGGACAAATTCGATTGATTGAGAGAACGCTAATACTCAATCCCTCTTCGCGCCCGAACACCCTTCTGAAACGGATGCCTTATTTCGTTCATCTCGAATACGGTCGTTGCATGTTCCATAACCTCCGGGTGGGCATTCCGGCCACTCAGGATGATGTGCAGATCCCTCGGCTTCAAACGCAGCATTTCGCTCACCTGGCCAGGGCGAATGAGGGTCAGATGTGTCGCGACGTTAATCTCATCCAGAACAAGCAGACCAAACCTATGAGAGTATATTTCACTTAAGCTGGCTTCCCAGGCTTTTTTTGCAGCATCCCTGTGTTTCTTTGATGGTTGTGATGTCTCCAAGACAAACCCCGCCCCCTTACTCTCAATCTCCAGGTTTGGTAGTTTTTCGGCGGCGACAACCTCGCCGTATGGTTGAGGTGATTTGATGAACTGTATTACCTTTGAAGGGATGCCGTTTGCAGCGGAGAGCATGGCCCTCCCCAGACAATGGGTGGTCTTGCCTTTGCCGTTTCCGGTAATTACCCAAACAGCTCCCTCTTGATCGGTGCCAGCTGTTTTCCACGGGTCATCTTCACTCTTGTGCACGACCATCTCGGTAACCAGATCGGCCTGTTCGATGATATCCTTGTCTGCATTGCTTCCGGTTAAGACCAACTCCACGGTGGCCGGTTTATTCTTTATGAGTTGGAGCATGGAACTTACAGGTAGAATTCCCCTACCAACAATCGTATTGATCTCCTCCAGTATAATGATATCGAAAGCGCCGCCCGACATTATCTCCTGAGCGCGTTCAAAGGACTTAGTAATCTGTTCTATGTCTCTGTGAAACAGGTCTTCTTCAGGCAGAATGGATTTAATTGGCAAGCGCTCGACCACGACATGAGGCCTCAGAAGCGAAAGGGCCCGGTCCTCAATATCGACAAAGGGATGGGGCGAGAAACCCATGACGAATGTGCGCAGGTTTTGCCCCGTAGCCCTGAGACTCAGCCCTACATGGGCGAAGTTCATATGTTTCGTCGTTCCGGTATAGACCTGAACTAATCCTTGCTCTAGCATCGGCTCGTAGGATTCCTGCTACTTCTATCAATTATGTGGTTTCTTTTTTAAGCTACCTAATAACATTTTATTCATCTGGAAACAAATCGTTAGCTCCTTAGATTGACAGAAGCCTTCTAATCGACTAAGAATAACAGGGTCCAGATATCATTTACCCAGTGGCATCTGACTCCCTATGATGAAGCCCTTATGCTCCTCGGCCCGATAACTTGGGAGGCATCTGAGAATGAGCTGGAATTTGGGGCACGATCAAGGAGGATCTTCTGAGGTGAGAAAGGAAAATAACCTCGGCCTGATTCACATCTATACCGGGCGCGGAAAGGGAAAGACAACCGCTGCACTCGGTCTGGCTTTGAGGGCTGCCGGACACAATTTCAAGATTGCCATTGTTCATTTTATGAAAATATGGGACTACGGCGAGGTGAAGAGCCTCAAAAGACTTGGGATCGATCTTTTTCGTTACGGAACAACTGAACTTATCGACCCCAAGAATCCATCACCGGTAGACTTCGATCAGGCAAAGCTGGCCATGGAAAAAGCCGAAGAACTCGTAGCGGAAGGTGCCTACGATATCCTTATTTTGGACGAGATCACCGTGGCCATCGACTTTAATCTCATATCCGTACAGGAGGTAATTGACCTGCTTGAGAATAAACCCGACAACCTCGAGCTGATTCTTACCGGAAGAACATGTCCTGAGGCACTCATTGAGCGGGCTGACCTTATCTCTCGCATCGATGAGATCAAGCACCCTTACCAGAAAGGGTTGCAGGCAAGAAAAGGAATTGAATTTTAAGTGATGGAGGCTGTTTTCCATGTTTATCACAATGATGAGGAAACATACCAAGGGTATTCTGATTAAGATTATTGTAGGCCTTATAGCAGTTGTGTTTGTCTTTTGGGGCGTTTACTCGATCCGGGCGGCTAAACCCGGTGCAAAGATCGCCTATGTCAACGGCGATTTGATTACTGGTTTGGAATTTGAGGCACTCTATCGGGACATGCTCAAGTCATTACAGCAACAATACAAAGAGTACTGGAACGAGAACCTCATAAAGGCGTTAAAAATCGAGCAGAGGGCCTTGGAGAGCCTCATTAATAAGAGATTGATCAGTCAAGAGGCGGCCCGGCTCGGTCTCGGGATCACCGATGAAGAGGTTGCTGATGCCATCTACAATTATCCCGCCTTTCAAATCAACGGTCAATTCGACGAGGAAAGGTACCGGTCTCTTCTGAGTCACAACAGGATGCAGCCGGCAGATTTTGAATCAGGAATAAAACTGGATTTGCTGGGCCAGAAGATCAATCAATCCATCAAATCCTTTTTCCCGATTCCTGAGGCGGAAGTATTGAGCTATTATACCTATCAGAATGAGGAGATTGCTATTGGGTTTGTGAGCTTTAATCCGGATGATTTTAAGGGAAACGCAGAGGTTAATGACACAAAAAGGAACGAATATTTTGAGACCAATAAGGAGAAGTACAGGATTCCGGCAAAAATGAAGATAGCCTCCCTTACCATCGATCCATCCGATTATCTAGACAAGGTAACCGTTGCAGAGGATGAAATATCGGCCTTCTATGAACTCAATCCCGAGGGTTTTAAAGAACCGGAACAGGTAAAGGCTCGCCATATCCTATTGAAAGTGCCTTCAGGTGCGTCGGAGTCGGCAGCTACCAGGGCAAAGGAAAAGGCACTGGCTATCCTGAAAAAGGCCAAGGAGGGAGGGGACTTTGCGGCTCTTGCAAAAGAACACTCTCAGGGTCCCACTGCGTCTAAGGGAGGAGATCTCGGCTATTTTAGCAGAGGACAAATGGTTAAGCCTTTTGAAGAGCTCGCCTTTAGCCTCAAAAAGGGTGAAATCGGCGGTCCGGTAAGAACCCAATTTGGTTGGCACCTTATTAAGGTCGAAGACAGAAAAGCGGCTATCGTAAAAACCCTTTCCGAGGTCAAACCTCAAATAGAGGCGTCCATAAAACAGGATATGGCCGCAGAGATAGCAAATGAACGAATGCTGGCCTTGATGGATCAGATGCCATACGACCTTGATCTGGCAACCTATGCGGCCCAGCATGGGCTTACGGTTAAGGAAACCGACTTGTTTCCGAAAGATGGGGCCATACCCGGTTTTGGAAGTGATGAACAACTCCTTCGATCTATCAACGTCCTGGCAAAGGGCGAGGTGAGCGATATCATCGAACACGAAGGTAAATTTCATCTTATCCAGATTGTTGACACGCAAGATTCCTATATCCCTGAAATCAGTGAGGTCTCCGATCAGCTGGACAATGATCTCAAGAAGCATCTTTCCCTTGTGGCTGCAAAGGAGGAGACAAAACGGTATCTAGAGGAGCTCAAAGGAGGTGCCGGTTGGATGGAACAGGCTCAGAAAAGGGGCTTAAAGACAGATGAGACAGGTTTTTTTCGCAGAGGGGGGAGTATTCCTTCCATCGGGTACGCACCGTTCCTCTCCGAAGCGGCCTTTTCCCTTTCAGATCAAAAGAGGTACCCAGATGATGTGTTTGCGGTAGGCAACAAAGTCTATGTTATTCGATGGCTGGACAGGAAAGGCATCAATATGACCGACTATGAAAAGGAAAAGGACAACTTTAAACAGATGCTTCTCGCTGCCAAAGAGAGAAGGATCTTTGATGCGTGGCTTAGATCACTCAAAGACAGGGCAGAGATCAAAATGGTAACCCCCATAGGATAAAGGGGGGCAGCGCCAGTTGCTGGGGAATTTTTTCTTGGCATACCTCTGAAATCAAGGTTTATTTCGTGTGTTCCAATTGAACTAAACAGGGAAGGAGAAGCGAACGGTGAAAGCATTGAAGCCCAGCGTAATGACCTTAACCATCTTATTGCTTGTGATCTTCTTCTGTCAATGTGATGCCCAGGCAAGAGACGTTGTAGAAAGCTCTTATCACGGGCAGCTCGGAAGGAGTCCATCCTTGGGGGGGTGGGGTAATGGTCTCGGGATGTTGGAAAAGTGGGACGCCTTTAACAACTTTAGCTTTGAAAAGCAGGGCAGGATTAGGGGCTTTAAGCAGCACTGTGGGGAATGTCATACCTCGTCCTATCGGGATCCAGCAACGGGAAAAACCGATTGTCTTCTGTGCCATAAGACAAAAGACGGAAAAGGCAGGCCAACTGTTGCCCAGTGCGCAAAGTGTCACGAGCTGTATGGAAGGCTCAAGAGGGGGGATATCGTTGACGAAGAACACGATGTGCACATGGCCGTTGGCATGAGATGCCACGATTGCCACGAGAGACTCTCGGATAAGAACAGTGATCATCAATTTGCCAAGGGATACGCAATCGATACAACCGAGGACACGGCGGAAGGGACCCTTTCGTGCATCAAATGCCATGAGGAAAAGCCCCACGGCGGGGTTGACGAAGGCGATATTCTCGACAGCAATCATGTTACGAAAATAGCGTGCATTACCTGTCATGCTGGCCCGCGACCGGCTGAGGCCCTCAAGAGCAGAAGCTGGAACAAGTTCACGGAAGACGGAAAGCCGGTAACCGAAATGAGAAAGCCAGGTTGGATTGCGAAGAATAAGTGGTATGTCGGAAAAAAGCTGGGTCACCTCCCCATTCTCGGAGCAACCGATCTTATGGCAAAAATCTACCCCCTTAACGAGGTTACCTTCACTTGGTTTGTCGAAGGCGGGCAGAGTGGACTTGACGATATTATCACTATCCCTGAGGTTCGCGCGGCAGACGCTGATAAAGACGGAGAAACGACGCTTGAGGAAATGCGGAAATACAAGAAGGAATACAAGGAAGCAACCCTCGTTACCAGGAAATTCAATTACAGCATATCTCATTCCGTAGTGCCCAGCGATAAGGCCTTCAGCTGTGATGATTGCCACGGCGAGAGCGGTCGTGTCATAGATTGGAAAGAGCTCGGATATGCCTATGACCCCTATGAGCAATGACATCCCCTGAACGTTACAATCATATGGCCCTCCGCCTTTTCCGAGTGGAGGGCTTTTTTCGTATGCCACTGAAATACAGGGCCCAGCTGATCCGCTGAATTTTTCTCTCTATGACGCAAATCCTGCAATGTGCCGTTGTACTGCGTCGTATACAACGAGCTTTTCGCTGCTCCTCGCTCGATCTCATGTGACATCAGTACTCCATCCGAGAACCTGAACCGAGCTCATGGGTAACGCCGAGATCTTTGTCGAATTCGTGCCTTGGCCTGATTCTTGCTTTTTCTGATCCTCGATAATCCGTTTGGTAAACGTCCGGCCTGTTTAGATCAGGTTAGGGCTAGCGCCGAGAACTCTAACACCTTTCAAATAAGGAGCAAATCATGGTAACAAAGGAGAAGCTCGCCAAGATTTTGACAAAAACGGCCAGAATCTTGCCTGGAATTGGTTCCTATCAGGATAAGGAGTCCGCCCGGGAGAGCGATAAGAAACTCAGGGATTATATGAGCGGTGAACTGGCCCGCTACATGAATGCGATTGAAAGGCTCAAGACCGACATCTCTCGTAAAGGGCCTCTCTCCTTTCTCAAGGAGCTGGATGACATATCACGGCAGATCGACAAGCTCTCTCGAACCATTCGCTACGCATCAAGGGGATACGCCGGGGTCTTCGCCTCATATCAGGCAGATGAAAAGGCTCTGTCAGATCTGTTTGAATTCGATCGTTCCCTCAAGGAAGAAATTGCTGGTCTTAACCCCCTTGTCTCACAAATCTGCGAGAAAGATGGGGGGCTCGGATCCCCGTTGCTGAACGAGCTACGGGATCGGCTTTTCAGGGTTGAGCAAAAGGTAAACGAGCGAGAAACCCTTATAGGTTAATCTCATTAGATACAGGGGGCTATTATGGTATTCATGGAAATCTTGGAATGGTTTGATGAGACCGGTCAGGAAATGGTACATAAGATTCCTGAAAAGGGCTCTGCGGATATCAAATTTGGTGCCCAGGCGATCGTCAGGGAGAATCAGGCAGCCATATTCTTTCGAGATGGCAAAGGGCTCGACCTCCTCGGCCCGGGGAGACACACCCTCTCAACCCTCAATCTTCCCATACTCACCAGGGTACTCAGTCTGCCCTATGGTTTCAAGAGCCCATTTCGTGCCGAGATCTACTTTGTAAATCTCAAGAGCTTTGTCAATGTCAAGTGGGGAACAAAGGAACCAGTGGCATTCAGGGACAGCGAACTCGGACTGGTCAGGCTCAGGGCCTTTGGTGTTTACGCCATGAGGATTGTTCAACCGCTGCTTTTCGTAAACAGCCTGGTTGGGACCCAGGGCGCCTACAATACCGAACAGGCCGGTGAGTACCTCAGGGAGATCGTCGTCTCCCGGTTCAACGACATGATTGGAGAAATCCTTGATACCGTCCTTAACCTGCCCCAGCATTACGACGAACTCGGGGTGGCCCTCAAAGCAAGGGTTCAGGAGGACTTTGGGAAGTTCGGAATACTCCTCGAGGATCTCTTTATCAATTCGATCACCCCACCGGTGGAAGTTCAGAAGATGATGGATGAAAAAAGCGGTATGGGCGCTGTAGGTGACTTAGATAAATTCATGAAATTCAAGGCGGCCAAGGCAATGGGTGATGCAGCCAGACAGCCGGGTGATGGGGGTACTGCTGGCACGGGTTTGGGCCTGGGCCTTGGTGCGGGCTTGGGTATGATGATGCCGGGAATCCTTCAACAGTCAATGCAGGCAGCAGGACCCGGAAGAACCCAAGCCCTCAGTTGCCCCAAATGTCAAGCGCAGATAGATTTGAACGCGCGCTACTGTTCCCAATGCGGACACCAGATTATTATTGAGAATAAGTGCCCACAGTGCGGCAAAAATCTGCCTGCCAAGGCAAAATTCTGTATGTTCTGTGGCGGAAAGGTGGAAAAGGTCGAGGCCAATTGTCCCCACTGCGGGAAAAAGATCCTCCCCGGTTCCATCTTTTGTAACAATTGCGGCAAAAAGATTTAGATGTCGAGGCAACTTGCCGCGATTATCCCTGTCCTCTTTTCATTACCTTGGTCTGAGAAGAAGGTATGGGATGATCTCAAGCTTTTGCATCTGACGTTAAAAGAGAATGGCTTCGGAGAGGAAAATCTTCTTGTGAATTATAGAGCCCAAATGTTACTCACCTATGGACATATCAGTTGAATGCCCACAATGTGGTTCCGAGGTCGACCTGGCAGAAGAGGATACCGTTTTCAAGTGCCTCTATTGCGGCTCCATACTCAAACCCACCGGTAGAAATCGGGTCCAATCCTTTTTTATCTCACCTCGCGAGCCTGCGCAAAAGGTAGGCAAGGTCCTGATTCGTGCCCTGAATGCCAAGCTGTCAAAGCAACTGCGCATTGTCGAGCACCATCTGCTCTACGCCCCCTACTGGCGGGTTAATGGAATGATCTTTCAGTGGGCTTTTGGAAGGAGGTACTTCAAGACGGCCAGTGGAGACAAGTCCTGGGAGGACCTCAAGAAACTGAGGGCCACTCCCTGGGTGCACACCTTTCCTGCCTTTGATGCCTCAAAATGGGGCCTGTTCTCACTCGGCCTCCGGGTACAAGTCCTGAAGATATGGCCATTTAATAAGCAAAAGATGGGGGAAGACCCCCTGCTCATGAGGCAAACGGTTTCCTTTAAAGAGGCTGTTGATCATGCCAAAAGATCCATCACGAAACACACCGGCAGCGGCTCGTTTGACGTAGAGATGGAGATCTCTGAGCTGGTAGGTGAACGATACTCCTTGCTTTTCTTCCCATTCTACTGCTTCACCCTCCAAAACAATGGTAAGAAATCGGAGGTCCTCGTCGATGCCCTTTCGCATAAGGTTGTCAAAGGTCACGTGGACTTACATGAACTGAAGAAGAATTCATCAGGGGATACGATTCCCTATAAGCCGCTGGGTTTCATCCCCTTCAACTGCCCCAATTGCGGTTGGGAATTTTCATTCAAGCCCCGTACCATGATCCATTTCTGCAAATCGTGCGCCCAGGCCTGGCTAGAGAGGGGGGGCAGCTATGTACCGGTGCCCTATAAGATTTCTTTACAGGATAGAAGCCCGACAGGGTGCAAATATCTCGCCTTCTGGAAACTCACGGCAGTTATCAAGACGCCGGAACGTGAATATAGATCACTGAATGAATTCTATGAACTCTTCCCGCTACCCCGCATCTTGGACCAGGAGAAAATAAAGAATAGAGATATCTCTTTCTACATACCGGCCTTCAGGATAAAGAACGTGGCTATTGTGGATAAGTTCGCTGCCAGGCTCACCCAGCTGCAACCGATCCTTAGCGAGGACGATCCCGATTCAGCGGAAGAACTTGATCTTTCCGACGTCTGGCTCCCCTTGAAAGAGGCCAAGGAGATGGCACATGTCCTGCTCTTTTCGTTGACAAGGGAAACGCATAAAAGGACAAAGAAGGCGGTGAAGACGGCAGAGCTGCGATTTTCTGGGGCTACCCTCCTCTGCCTCCCCTTTGTGGAGAAGGGAATCTATCTCAGGGAGTTGAAAACCGACCTCGCCCTCCAGAAGAAGGCCCTGGATCTGGACTAGGCACACGGGGCCAGCAGGCATTCTCTCTTGGTAAAGGACAATCAAAATGGTAAGACTTGCCCTCCCCGGCTCCTGTCTCTATCAGTCAAATCGATTATTCCTTTAACTCCGCAAAAAGTGATGCGTATTTATTCTGCTTGACTTGCTGCTATTGAGGGATATGGATGTCTTTTTTTGCACCGAACTGGGCGGGTGCTTTAAGCCCGCTCTTTCCCGATGATCCAGGCGGGCGCCTGCCGCCACTTAAGCTCTATAGATTTAGAGAA